>NZ_JBHYJW010000035.1:0-97908 GCF_042741125.1 Amycolatopsis sp. NPDC058986
AGTCACCGTGGTCGGTGTGCGCGGTGGTGCCGAACTCGTGGTTGAGCACGCCGACGTCGAAGTTCACCGACTGGTCGACCGAGGTGACCTCGCCGCTGCCACCGCCGGTGGTCGACCCCTGTTTCTGCATTTGCTCGCCGACGGTCGGCTCCCCGGCGCTGGTGATGGGCTGACCGGTGTTGACCTCGCCGGGGCCGGTGCCGTTGGGGCGGGTCAGCAGTCCGGAGTCGGCCCCGGGGCAGTCGCTTTCCACGATCTGGGCGCCGGAGACGTCGCCGCCGCTCCAGGTGCCGCCGAGGTTGGTGCAGTGCCCGGCGGTGAGCAGATAGGGCGAGCCGCCCCGGGTGACGTTGAAGCCGAGCGAGCAGCGGTTCGTGCCGTTCTGGATCGCGTCGCCACCGGCGATGTACAGCTCGAGCTTGCCGGTCCTGTGCTCGACGCGGACGCTGTCGCCGTACTGGGCCGCCGCCGCGCGCACAGTGTCCGAAGTGGACTGTGACGCCGCGGAGTAGATCGTGACGACGACCTGGTTGGCACGGGTGTCGATACCCCAGGCGGTCTGCGGGACGCCGCGGATCCGGTCGAGCGAGTTCTTGACGCCGGTCAACGCCGCGAAACTGTGCTTGACCTTCTTGGCCGTCAGCCCTGCCGCCTCGACTCTGTGCGCGGAGGCGTCGTCGAGGACGTTGATCACCGCCTTGCCGTGCTCGAGGTAGTAACCGCCGGAGGCCGTGCCCAAGGTCTGCGCGACCTGCGAGGCGTGACGGACCGATGTCTGCTGCGGCTGGGCGAGGTTCGTCGGATGCGCGGCTGCCGGTTGTGCGCAGACACCGCCGATCAGGGCGGCGGTGGACACCGCGGCCAGCAGGGTGAGGGATTTCCGGGTCGACACGAGTTGCTCCTCTTCGCCAGGTGAGGCGCTGATGTGACGAGGAAACTGTCGGTTCGGCAAGCACTGACCACCAGCGACTAAAGTCGGTGATCAATTTGACGACACCGGCGAAAACGCCCGAATAGGCATTTCGGCGCATGAAACGACGCGTCGGCGAATACCTATTAGTCAAACCCGGTAGGGGAAGAACATCCTCGGTCGCCGAGCGAAACATCCTCGGTACCCGCTTCCCCGGCGTGCCCGGCGGGGAAGCGGGCGACCGGTTCGCGCTCAGGCGAGGACTTCGTCGAAGAGGTCGAGCATCGCTCGCCAGGATCGTTTCGCCGACGCTTCGTGGTAGACGATTCCCGGCATCGGCGCGTTGGCCGGATCGGCGTCCGGGTTCGTGAAGCTGTGCTGGGCACCGCCGTAGAGATTCATGCGCCAGTCCACCCGGCCCGCTCGCATCTCCTCCTCGAACGCGACGCGCTGGTCGAGCGGGATGATCGGGTCGTCCGCCCCCATGCAGATCAGCACGCTTCCGGTGATGTTCGCGGCATCCCCTGGCGTCGGTGTGCTCAGGCTGGCGTGGAAGCCGACGACGGCTTTCAGGTCCTTGCCGGCCCGGGCGAGTTCCAGCGCCACCGCGCCGCCGAAGCAGTAGCCGATCGCCGCGACCTTCGCCGGATCCGTCCGCGGTTCGGCCAGGAGCACGTCGAGCCCGGCCGCGCCGCGCGCCCGGGTCAGCGCCTGATCGCTCTGGATTTCGGTGAAGTGCCGGAGCATTTCGTCCCGGTCGGTGAGGAGCCGTCCGCCGCCGTAGTAGTCCAGCGCGAACGCGACGTAGCCGAGTTCGGCCAGCCGCTCGGCGTTCGCCCGCTGGCGATCGCTGAGGCCGTTGCCCTCGTGCGCGATCAGGACAGCGGGCCGTTGGTCCGTGCCGTCGGGCAGTGCGAGCCGTCCCACCATCGTGACTTCGCCGACGATGTATTCGATGTCCTTCGTGGTCACCATGACCCGAACGTAGCGAACCCCGCGGTCCCCGGGCACCCGATTCGCCCCTGACGGTCAGCCGTTCCGAGCCGATCGCGATCAGGTGACCCACGGGCCGGTGAAGCCGCCCGTTTCCGCTGTCGGGCACGGGTCGAGTCGAGCAGCCTTGGCGTGGGGCCTCGATCCTCAGAAGAGCTTCCCCTGGCGCGGTCGTGACCGCGGACACGAAAGGAAACGGCGAATGACTCCGAGACAAGCCACGGCCTCCGCAGCGGTTCTCGCACTCGTCGGCGCATCAGTACTCACGGGAACGGCCGGAGCCGCGACAACCGCGGAGTGTCCCATCGGCGCCTTCTGTGTGTGGACGAACGCCAACTTCACCGGGCACCGGTTCGTGTTCCGGGGAGACGACCCCGAGTGGGAGGACGGCCTCGCCAGGAACGATTCCTCCTGGGTCAACCACGCGGACTCCAAGCCGGGTGTGGCAGACCACGTCAAGGTGTTCGACGGGGAGAACCGCACCGGTCACGTCACCATCTGCCTTGCCCCCGGCCAGAAGGTCTCCACCGACAAGGCAGCCAACGACCGGGGACGTTCCCACGCGTTCACCAAGCACTGCTGACCACCGGGCCGCGGTCCGCTGTCGCGTCAGGCGGGCGGCGGACCCTGCGGCGGGTACGGCACACCGTGGGGCATCGGCGGGGCCGGTGGCTTCGCCGACATCAGCGTGACGATGCCGGTGACCGCGGCGGCGACGAGCGCGACGAACACGAACAGCGCGGCTATCAGGTACACGATGCGGAAGCTGAGGGCGTCGGAGATCAGTCCGCCGAGGAACGGCGCGATCACCAGGGCGAGAACACCGAGGCCCGCTGTCACCCCGGCCGCGGCGGCGCGACCGGTGCGGAGCCGCCGGATCAGCGCGGCGGTCACGCCGAGGGCCGCACCCGCGCCGAGTCCGTTGAGCACCCGCCCGACCAGGAGCAGTCCGCTGTCCGGGACGAAGGCGACCAGCAGTACGCCGAGGAGCATCAGGCAGATCGCGGGCACGGTCACCGAGGTCGGGAAGCGCGCGCCGAGCAGCAGACCCGCGGGGAAGGCGAGCACGGCCGCGACGAGGTAAGCGACGAGGCCGATCAGGAGCAGCGACTGACTGGACATCCCCAGATCGGCCTGCAGCGCCGAAACGCCGTCGAAGCGGTAGATCACGGTGAGCAGGAACAGGCCGATGAGCGCGGCGAGCCCGGGTCCGATGACCAGCCACCAGGGTGGTCCTCCGGCCGGGCGTGGGTCGTTCCGCATGGGCGGCGTCACGTACATGCGCACACCGTATAGCGTCCGGCGATGCGGAGAGGCCACATCGCTGAGAAGCCGTCTCCTAGGGAAACCTCATCGCGGCGGTCATGGGTTTCGGACGCGCGCGTCCGGAAGAGCGACGTCGCTTCGTAGTGCCCGCAGGGTTTCCAGCTCGCGCTCGATGTCGCGGCGCTTGGCCTCCAGACGGTCGACCTCCTGGGCGAGCAGCCGCTCCATGACTCCCGTGCGTTCCTCGGGCGGCGCCTCCAGACACGGCAGCAGCTCGTTGATGGTGCCGCTGCCCAGGCCGGCGGCGAAGAGGTGCTGGATCATCACGACGCGCTCGATCATCGCGGTGTCGAAGTCCCGCCACCCGCCGACGGTGCGCTGGGACCTGATCAGCCCCTGCTGCTCGTAGTACCGCAGCGAGCGGGTGCTGACACCACTGGCCTCCGCCAGCTCACCGATCCGCATGAAGTCCTCCTGCTCCTGTCTCGCGGGCTCCCGTTCTTGCACTTGACACCGGTGTCAGGTTCCACGATCGACAGGCCGGCGCCCACCGGGGGTGCCCTGGCGAATCGATCAGAGGACCATCATGCACTGGCTCTACCTCGGCATCGCCGTCATCTTCGAGATCACCGTAGCCGTCGCCGCCGGCAAGGCCCAAGGCTTCACCCGCCCCGTCTGGACCGTGGCGACGCTGGTCAGCGGTGGCGTCGCCACCTACTTCCTCAGCCTCGCGCTGCTCACCTTCCAGGTCGGTGCCGGCTACGCCATCTGGACCTCCATCGCCGGCGTCGGGATCGTCGTCCTCGGCGCGCTCCTCTTCGGCCAGCGCCTCGGCTGGCGCAAGCTGCTGGGCATCGCCGTCGTCATCGCCGGGGTCATCGGCCTCCAGCTCAGTGGAGCGGCCTGAACCCCGCGGCAGTCCGGACAGGCCAACGACATCACCACGAAAAGGAAGCAGACATGAACAACTCCACGACCCGCACCGGCACCCGTGCGCGAGCATGGCTCGTCCTCCTGCTCGCCGGCGTCTTCGAGGTGGGCTACGCACTTTCCGTCGGCGGCAGTCACGGCTTCACGGTGGTGCCGTGGTCTCTCGTCGCCGTCGTCTTCTTCCTGCTGACGCTGTTCGCTCTCAGCGTCGCACTCCGTACCATCGACGTCGGCATCGGCTATGCCGTCTGGGCCGGCATCGGTGCCGTGGGAGCGGCCGTACTGGGGCCGGTGTTCTTCGACGAGAGCCTCACCCCGGCGAAGGCCTTGTGGCTGACCGTGATCATCGCCGGCGTCATCTGGCTGAAGCTCGCCGACCGGCCCCAGCGCGCCGAACCGAGCGCGGCGTAGCGGGCCAGTGTGCATTCGGCATCAGCAGCTCTCAACAGAATGTGGGGCAGCCGAGGCGCGTTACGTCCACTGTAGACAGACGGCGGGCGTGGCCCGAAGGGAAAGCGTGGCACGGGCCGGTGTCGTGCCCACCCTTTGCGGCACGACACCGGCTGTTCGGAGAAACCTGTCTGTCAGGGGATTACGCGGTTGCGCAGGTTGCTCGGGTAGGGGCCTTCGCCATGGATACGCAGTTCGTTGGCGACGTCGAAGGTGTAGAAGGGGTGCGAAGTGAAGTAGCCGTTGAGGTCGGTGATGGTGCTCATGAAGCAGATACCGTCGGCGCCGCCGGCCGAACGAGGACCGTTGCACAGGCTGAGCGTCGGGTATTTGAAGCCGTCGAGCGGTCGGAGACCGGATCCGCCGGGGCCGGGAACCGGGATGTGCCCGATGAGGCCGCCCGGGTCACCGGGCCAGTTGGACTCCTGCGACTGACGACGGCCGTCCGAGAACAGGATGCCCTGCATGTTCCGCCCGGGCGGCTCGGTCTCCAGCACGGTACCCGCGACGAGCGCGCCGAGGCTGAACCCGGCGATGTACACCTTCGTGCCGAGGTCACAGTTGAACTTCACGTAGAGGTCGTGCAGAGCGGTGCGCAGGTTCGCGACGCCGGCGTCGACGTCGGCGTAAAGGTTGATGTCGGTATCCCTGTTGGGGTACGGGATGCGGACCGGATTCACGCCCGCGGGGGCGTGGTCCAGCATCTCGTGGCCCCCGTCCCGGTAACCCGGAACCACGAACATGACCGGTCCGCACGCGTTCGCCGCGCGGGCCGGGGCGGCGTTCGCGGTGGCGGTTCCTGATGTGGCGAGCAGACCACAGAGCATCAGCGCAGCCGTCGCGGCGCGCCACCTTCGCCTGAAATGCATGATTCCCCTTCGCTTTCTGCTCGTGGTGAGCAATCCGTGGACGTGCCGCACAAGGGTGATCCCGGCCGATGAAATTCTCATGAAATCGTCCCGGTCATCCGGTCCCTTGGCTGCTCACCCCTCGGCCGGCGGACCGAAACCATATCCAGAAGTCCACCTTGACCTCGCAGGCCGGTCACGACGAAAGCTTGTGGGGCGGAATAATCTTCACCTGTTTCAGTGACGTCGTTTCACGCCAAGCCGGACTGGAGTTTCGCGTTGGCGCCCGCATTTCACCGAGCGCCCGATGGGGATGCCTTACAGCGGGAACGCCGGGTTGTCCAGGGTGCCGGATACCCCAAGGGCGGTGTCGGCGCGTGTCAAGGCGACTTCGGCGGGCTCGCCGGAGACCGGGACGGCGGTGATCTCCGCCCCCGGCGGCGAGCGGGACGAGAACCACGGCGACGCCGGCGCGAACGGAAAACGGGACCTCCAAGGGCCACCTGGCCGGTCCGTCGCCTATGATGACAATGGTTTTCGTTATCAGTTCGGGAGGAATGCCGTGCCGGTCACCGTCTCACCCGCCTCCGCACGCTCCATCCTGCGGGATGGCGGGTTCGTCCGGCTGTGGACCGGCACCACCGCCTCCGGGCTCGCGACCTGGGCCTTGCCGTTCGTGCTCGGGCTCGCCGTGCTGCACGGCGACCTCGGTCCGGTCGGGCTCGGCGTCGTGCTGGCCACGCGCACGGCCGGGTTCATCGCCGCCGTCCCCGTCGCCGGCGTGCTGGCCGACCGGTATTCGCGGCGCGGGGTGGTGTTGTGGTCCGGTCTGATGGCGACGGCCGCCACACCGGTGATCGCCTTCGGCCTCGGCCGGTCGGTGGTGCTGATGGCGATCGCGGCCGTCGTGTCCGGCGCCGGCCAGGGCGCGTGCCGGCCGGCGTTCCAGGCGCTGACCGCCGAGGTGGTGGACGAGGGGCGCCGCCAGCAGGCCAACGCGGCGACGTCGCTGGCGGTCCGGGTGACCACGCTGGTGGCGCCCGGGCTGACCACGCTGCTCGGCGCGTTCCTGCCGGTGCGCGTGCTGCTGTTCGGCGTGGCCGCACTGTGGCTGATCGCCGCAGTGGTTCCGCCGCGAGGGAAAGCGCCCGGCCCGGCGCCGGCGCCCGCCCGTGCCGGATTCCTCGCCGAGTTCACCGAGGGGGTGCGGGAGGCACGCCGGCACCCGTGGTTCATCGCCGGTCTGGTCGCGCTCACCTCGATGCTGGCGTTCGGATACTCGGCGAGCATGGTGGTGCTGCCGATGGTGAGCCGTGACCGGTACGGCACCGAGGTGGTGCTCGCCGCGGCCACCACCGCGTACGCGATCGGCGCGCTGCTCGGCGCGGTGCTCATCGCGCGCTGGCGGCCGCGCGCTCAGGGGTGGGCCGCGCTCGTGAGCCTTGCCTGCTACGGGTTCGCGCCGCTGTCCCTGCTGGTGCCGGTGCACCCCGCGATGGTCGTGGCGGCGTACGTGATCGCCGGGCTCGGCGTCGAGTTGTTCAACGTGCCGTGGTTCACCGCGACGCAGCGCGAGGTGGCGCCGGACAAGCTGGCCCGGGTGTCGTCGTTGGACTTCCTGCTGTCCTACGGTCTGGCACCGGCCGGCCTCGCCCTGATCGCCCCGGCGATCGAGACCTACGGCGCCACCCCGGTGCTCGCCGTGTGCGCGGTGAGCTGCTTCGTGGTGCCGGTGGTGGCCTGCCTGGTGCCGACCACTCGCGGGTTCACCAAGAAGCCTCAGCCGGCCGATTAGTGCGACGTGCTGTCGCCGAAGAGATGCCAGCGAACGCCGAGCGGTTCCTGAAGCAGACAATCGTTGGGGTGTAACGCTTTCGCGGATGCGACCTGCGGTGAACCTGCTGCGGACGGAGTGTTTTCGACTTCTGGAAAGTCGTCGACTTGCTGGTCCAGGTAATCCTCATGGTGCGGTTAGTGCCGAAATATGACGAGTCGGCAATATGTGAATGTGACAAATGGTTGACAAGTACCAAGGGGAGCCATGGTTTTCGCGGTAGGCGCATCGCTTCCGAAGGGGAATGTTGACCGGTTACCCGTGTTTGCCTCCCTGCCGGACAGGCCTGCTGTCCAGGAGAGGGCGCTGGCGGATTCGGTGTGAACAATGTTCTGACCGACTTGCAATCCGGGGTGCGACGTCTCACTCGAACCGCTGTCTGACATCGACACGGCAAACCCGGCTCCACTGCGCTGCGTTGGGCGCCGGCGCGCGTGGGTGTCGTCAGCCTCACTCAGCTGTTGCAAATGATTATCGTTTCCATGTATAAGGATGGGGTGCTCATGCCGCGACAAGGACAAGGGTCTCTGCTGACCGGAGTCCAGCCGTTCCCGCTCACCGCCCTTCGGCATCCCGCCGTCACCACGCTCCTGGAGGATCACCGAGCCCTGCTGGCCGACCTGCTGGACGGCCTGGGGTCACCACTGCATGTCGTGCTGCCGGAAGTCTTCGAGGAGAACGTCACCGGCCTCCGGCAGGCGTTCATCGAGTCGGGCGCCGACGTCGACATCTTGTTCGCCAAGAAGGCGAACAAGGCCGACTGCTACGTCTCCTCGGCTGCCGCTCTCGGTGCCGGAATCGACGTCGCCAGCAGTGCCGAACTGGTCAAGGCTCTGGCAGGCGGGGTGCCCGGACATCGGATCGGTATTTCCGGCCCGGAGAAGGACGACACCCTGCATGCTCTCGCCGTCCAGCACAACTGTCTGGTCGCGATCGACTCGATCAGCGAGCTTCGCAGGTTGGCCGCGACAGCGCGGCTCGCGGACCGGCGGGTCCGCGTGCTGCTGCGATCCCGGACGTCCGGTCAACCGGGCAGCCGCTTCGGCATGGCCGCCGCCGAACGCGACGCGGCCGTCGGCCTGTGTATGGAACTCGCGGGCCACGTTCGATTCCAGGGATTCTCGTTTCATTTGAACGGTTACTCTCCCGGGGAGCGCGCGATGGCGGCGAACGAGATGATCGAGCACTGCCTCGACGCCCGGCGGCGGGGTGCGCGGTCGGCCGAACTGGTCGACATCGGCGGCGGGTTACCGATGCGCTATGTCGATCCGGGACTCTGGGACGAATTCCTCCGGCAGAACGAGCCTGCCCACTACCACGGGACCAAGGCCTCCAGGGGTTTCTCCTTCTACCCGTACGGAGGGCACTCTCCCGCCGAGGCGGCGCGCATGATCATGAGTCACCCGGTGGACGGTGACGAGAGCTTGTCGGCGAAGGCGGCTCGCAACGGCATCCGTTTCCTCGTCGAGCCCGGCCGGTCGCTGTTGGACCAGGCCGGATTCACCGTGTACCGCGTGCAGCAGGTCGAGGACCGGCGGGACACCGACGGGTACGCGATCGTCACCGTCGCGGGCAACAGCCTCAGTCTGAGCGAACCGTGGTTCAACACCGACTACCTCCCGGATCCTCTGCTGATCTCCGCCGAGCCCGCCGCCGACGAGGTGTTCCCGGCCTGCGTCGCGGGTTCGACCTGTCTGGAAAACGACATGGTGACCTGGCGGAAGATCGGGTTCCCCCGGCCCGTGCGGCCCGGCGACCACCTGGTCTATTTCAACACCGCCGGCTATCACATGGACTTCCTCGAATCACGGTTCCATGACACCGCGCTGCCGTTGAAAGCGGTTATCCGGCTCGGCGACGGCGGCGCATCGCCCCGTTGGCGACTGGATGGCATCTGAACCCGCTCAGAACAAAGGAGAAGTCTCGAATGTCACAGAGCTACGCCGCGTCTGGGCAGCTGTGGTTGTTGCCGCAGTCGCAGCAAGAAGGCCTGGACTTCGACTACCGGCAGGTGCTCGAAGTCGTGGAGCGGGCCTACCGCGCAGTGCGCGAAAACGGGTCGGACAGCCCGGTGAAGACGGTCATCGAGGACCCGGACGATCACTCGCTGAGCTATTCGATGGTGGCCAGGGACGCCGCCAGCGACACCGTGTGCTTCAAAGCCGTCTACGAGTTCGATCCAAGCCGCCGCCGGGACAGTTACCGGTTTCATTCGTTCATCTTCATCGCCGACGACACCACCGGGGCGCCGATCGCGCTGATGGACGTGGTGAAGCTCGGGCCGCTGCGGTCCTCGGCCACCAGCGCGTTGTTCGCTCGCGCGGCCTGTCCCGACGCCCGCAGCGCGCTGGTCGTCGGCACCGGCGTCCAGGGGCAGATGGCATTGCCGATGCTGCTCGCCGCGCTTCCGGATTTGGAGCGGCTGCAGGTGTTCGGCACCTATCCCGATGGTTTGCGCGCTGTTCAGGAGAGTGCCGGAGGCCGCGAGGTCGAGATCGTGGACGACCTCCGGAAAGCCGCGGGCGAAGCGGACATCCTGATCGGCGCCTCCGGTCTGTCCGTGACGGAGGTGGTCCAGCGCGAGTGGGTGAAACCGGGATCGATCTCCGTGCTGCTCGGCTACGGCGTGCACGACGTGTTCCACGGCGCGGACTACCGGATCGCCACCAACACCACCCAGATGCACGTCACCTGCGGCAAACTGCGGGCGGCGGACGGCAGCCTGCCCCCGGTGGACGCCGAACTGCCGGACATCCTGCTCGGCCGTGCGCAGGCCCGGCGCGATCCCGGCGACGTGGTTTTCGCCTACAACAGCGGTATGGCGGTCACCGACGCCGCGCTGGGCCGGTACATCGCCGATCTGGCGCTGGCGGCCGGGCGAGGGGAAAGGGTCGGCTTCTGGTGAGCACCTTCACCTCTGTCGCGGTGATCGTCTCGTGAACCACGTCCTCGAACCGGAGACTTCAGCGTCCTTGGTGCGCCGGGAGGTGGCGGGCCTGCCCGCCTACGATCCCGGCGCCGACCCGGACGAGGTGGCCGCCTTCAGCGGCGCCGCCCGCGTTATCAAGCTTTCCAACAACGAGAGCCCGTTCGGTGCCTCGCCCGCGGTCGCCGAAGCTGTGCGGCTGCGCCTGGCCGGCGGCGTCTCCCGCTATCCCGACCCCACCGGCAAGCGGCTGGCCGAGGCCATCGGAAAGAGCCTGGCCGTGCCTGCCGAGCGCGTGGTGCTCGGCAACGGTTCGGAGAACATCCTGGAGTTGTTGTGCCAGGCCGTACTCGACCCTGGCGACCTGGTGATCACCCAGGCGCCGGGGTTCAGCCTGCACGAGATCTTCCCGCGCATGATGGGCGCCCGGGTCGAGAAGGTCCCGGTCACCGCCGAGTTCGGGTTCGACGCGGCCGCCTGGGGTGACGCGCTGGCCGCGGGCCCGAAACTCGTTTTCCTCGCCAACCCGTGCAACCCCACCGGCGCGATGCTCGATGTCGGGGAACTGGAACGCGTTGTGGCCGACACCCCGGAGTCGGCCCTGCTGGTGCTCGACGAGGCGTACTGCGAGTTCGCCCGTCCGAACCCGGCGTACCCCGACGGGCTCGCGGTGCTGCGCGGGCAGGACCGGCCGTGGATCGTGTTGCGCACCTTTTCCAAGGCCTACGGCCTCGCGGGCATCCGGGTGGGGTTCGGTGTCGCCTCTGCCGCCGAACTGGTCAAGGCACTGGACCGGGTCCGCACTCCCTACAACGTCAACCAACTGGCACAGGACGCCGCCATCGCCGCGCTGGGGGACCACGCGTACCTGGCGGAAACGGTGCGCCGCACCGGTCTGGAACTCGCCAGGGTCACGGATCGGTTGCGCGGCAAGGGCTTCCGCGTGGCGCCGTCCTCGGCCAACTTTCTGTTCATCGATACCAGCCACCACTCCGACTGGGTGGCCCAGGAATTGCACCGCGCCGGAATCATCGTCAAGGCGTGGCGAGAGCCGGGATACGAGAACTTCATCCGAGCCTCACTGTCGACCCCCGAAGACAACGACGTCTTCGTGCGATGTCTGGCGGAGATCCGCGCGAAGGGAACGCGATGATCAAGGACAGAGTATCCGACCTGATCGGGCGGACGCCGCTGCTCAGGCTGGCGGTGGCGGAGGGGGCGGGAACCGTTCTGCTGAAGCTGGAGCAGTTCAACCCCACCGGCACCGCCAAGATCCGGATGGCCAGGAACATGGTGGACGAGGCCGAGGAGCAGGGGCTGCTCGCCCCTGGCGGGTGGCTGGTCGAGGCCACCTCCGGCAACACCGGGCTCGGCCTGGCGCTCATCGCCGCCGAACGCGGCTACAAGTTCACCGCTGTGGTGGACAACCACTCCAGTGTCGACAAGCTGCGCGGGATGCTCGCCTACGGTGCCGAGCTGCACAACATCGCCGGAGACCAGGAAGGGCTGGCCACGGCCGAACGCTACGCCGGGGCTCGCCGGTTCGCGGCCGAGCAGGGCGCGTACCTCACCGCGCAGGACTGCAATCAGGGGAATCCCAACGGCTACCGGCCGCTCGCCCTCGAGTTGTACGACGACTTGGGCGAGGACATCCATTACCTGTACGGGGCGGTCGGCACCGGTGGTTCGCTCAGCGGCACCGGCCGAGTCCTGCGGGAGCGTGTCCCGGACCTGAAGGTCATCGGTGTCGAGCCGGTGGGCTCCGTCAACTTCGGCGGGGAACAGGCGCCTTACCACCAGTCCGGTACGGGGACGCCGGAAGTCTCGGAAATCTGCGATGTTCTCGACTACGACGTGATCGACGAGGGGAGCAAGGTCAGCGATGCGGAGGCCTTCGAGACTTGTCGTTACCTGGCAAGGAACTTCGGCATTCTGATCGGCGGCTCGGCGGGCGGCGTGGTCTACAAGGCCTTGGAGCGCGCGCAGAGCGTGGGGCCCGAAACGACCATCGTCGTGCTGGTGTGCGACGGCGGCGAGCGGTACCTGGACACCGTGTTCAACGACGAGTGGATGGCGGCCAACGGTTTGTTCGACGCGCAGGTCGTCGACAGGATCGCCTCGATGCTGCGGCGCCCGCCGGTCGGCGGAATCGGAAAGGCACCTGACGAGCCCCGTTTACTCACTACTCTACCTGTCCACCCGCAAGTGGCGGGAAATGAACATTATCGTTTCGAACAAACCTCTCCACGTTAAGGCTGCAACGCTCGCCGAGAGGAACGGCGGTCGCAGCCGATGGGGTCCGTGGATTTGTTCGTAAGCGATATTTTGTGGAGGTGTGGCCGTGTGGTCGACAATGAGGTTGTTCGTGAGCTTGCGTCCGCGGGCCTGGGCAGGGATAGCCGGTCTTGTCGTGCTGACGTTGCTGGCGACGGCGACGTATGTGGGTCAGGGCTTGCTGATCGCGAATTTGTTGTTCCGGGTGTTTTCGTCGGTTGACGCCGGTGGTCTGCTGACATCTCTGGCCGCGATCGGCGTGCTGCAGCTGGCTCGGATCGCGCTGGTCGTGGTGCGCGACTGGTGGGCCCCGCGGGTATCGGCGCGGGTGAAGGAGGCGGTGCGCGAAGGGCTGACGCTGAAGCTGATGGAGATCGGGCCCGGGCAGGCGCAGCGGATGCGTACCGGTGATCTGCAGTCGACACTGGTCGACTCGGTGGAACTGCTCGACCCGCTGCTGGGGCGGTTCGTCCCTACGGTGGTGGCGTCCGTGCTGGGGTCCTGCCTCGCTTCGGTGTACGTGATCGCGGTCGATCCGGTGGTGGGCCTCGTCGTGCTCGTGTGTGCTCTGCTGGCGCCGCTGTCCAAGTTGTTCGGGGAAAAGGCGATCAGGGAACGGGGCAGCCGCTGGATGGTGTCCTACCGGGGTATGTACTCCGAGAGCCTGGACGCGGTGCAGGGAATGGGGACGCTCAAGGCGTTCAATGCCAGTGGCAGGCGCGGCCGGGAGATGGTCGAGCGTGGTGACGCGTTCTGCCGGGATTCCATCGGCCTGATGGTGGCGTGGTGCGGTACCTCGGGTATCGCGGCGTTGATGGTGCCGATCGGCACGACGGCCGCGGTGGCACTGGGTTCCTGGCACGCCGCCACGGGCGTGGTGAGTGTCGCGGGACTGTTCACGATTCTGATGCTGACCCGCGAGACCTTCCGGCCCATGCAGGAGCTGGAGGGGGCCTACCACGCGGCGTACCACGCCATCCCGGCCGGCCAGGCGATCGCCGATATCCTTCGCCTCGAAGCGGACGTGCCGGATACCGCGGCTGCGGCCCCCGCCCTGCGGCAGAACCCGCCCGGTCTGGAGTTCCGCGATCTCCGGTTCAGTTACCCGACCCGGAGCGCACCGGCGCTGGACGGGTTCGGCCTGGTGGTCGCGCCGGGTGAGCGGGTGGCCATCGTGGGCCGTTCCGGCGCGGGCAAGAGTACGTTGCTCGGGTTGCTGATGCGGTACTTCGACGCCGATGCGGGCTCCGTCCGTGTCGACGGCCGTGACATCCGCGAGTTCCCGCTGGCCGACCTGCGATCACTGGTCGGCGTCGTGGCGCAGGACACGTACCTGTTCCACGGCACGGTCCGGGAGAACCTGCTGCTCGCGAAACCCGATGCCACCGAAGAGGAGATCGCTCGCGCGGTGACCGCCGCACAGGCGGCGGACTTCATCGCCCGCCTGCCCCAAGGCTTCGAGACGGTCGTCGGTGAACGCGGCCTGAAACTGTCCGGTGGCGAGCGTCAGCGCATCGCGATCGCCCGTGCGCTGCTCAAGGACGCTCCCGTGCTCGTCCTCGACGAGCCGACCTCGAGCGTCGACGCCGCCAACGAAGCGGAGATCACGCAAGCTCTCGGCGACCTGACCCGCGGCCGGACGACGATCGTCATCGCGCACCGCCTGTCCACGGTGCGCGACGCCGACCGGATCGTGGTGATGGACTCCGGCCGGATCGTCGAGTTCGGCAGTCACCCGGATCTCGTGGCACGCAAGGGCCTCTACGCCGAACTCGTCGCGACCCAGACTGGAGCGCCGGAATGACCTCGACCCTCGACATCCACACCCACGGACATGGGCACGGCCACGGCGTCGAAGACGGCCACGGCGGCGCGCCGGTGCCACGCCGGTCACTGGTCGCCAGGCTGAGGAGCCTGATGCCCCTGCTGGGCCCGCATCGCGGGCTCATCACGGTGGCCTATCTGGCCGGTGTGCTGCACCAGCTGCTCCTGCTCGCCTCGTCCGGGATCGGCGCGTATGTGGTGGCACGGGCGGCCGCGGGCGCCTCGCCGGGCCAGCTCACCGGCTGGCTGATCGCGCTCGGCTGCCTGATCGTGCCGCTGGTCGTCCTGAACATCGCCGACAGCACCTACGCCCACGTCGCCGCCTTCCGCGCACTGGCCGACACCAGGGCCAAGGTGTTCAACGCCTTCGAACGGCTCTCGCCCGGTTACATGCTCGAACGGCGTTCCGGCGATCTCGGCTCGGCCGCCGTTTCCGACGTGGAGCAGATCGAGCTGTTCTTCGCCCACACGCTCAGCCCGCTCGCCGTCGCGTCGACCGTTCCGGTGGCCACCACGGTCGCGCTGTGCTGGTTCCACTGGTCACTCGCCTGCGTTCTGGTTCCGGTTCTGCTGCTGATCGCCTCGGTCCCGGCATGGTTGCGGCGTCAGGCCGAACGACATGGACACGAACTGCGCGACTCCCTCGGCCGGATGAGCGCCGACAGCACCGACACCTTCCAGGGCCTGCGCGAGCTGGTGAACTTCGGCGCACACGCCCAGCGGCTCGGCTTGCTGCGCAAGCAGAGCGTCCGGCTGGCCAAAGCGAAGTCCGGGCACGGACGCCGCAGCGGCATCGAGTACACCGCCACCGACACCATCGCCCTCCTGGGAATCCTCGCGGTGCTCGTCCTGGGCGCGCGGCTCGTCATCGCGGGCGAACTCGACCGCTCGCTCTTCCCTGTCGCTGTCGTGCTCGCCGGGATGGCGATGCTGCCAGTGCTGAAGGTGACCGAGGTCGCGCGCGAGTTGTCCATTGTCGCGTCGTCGGCCGACCGCATCAACACGCTGCTCGACGCGCCGGCTCCGGTCTCGGACCTGGTCAGCCAGGCGCCGGCGGGCCCGGTCGTGCCGCATGTCCGCTTCGATGCCGTGACCTTCGCCTATCGGAGCGACTTGCGGCCCGCCGTGCGCGATGTCGGTTTCGAGATCCGTCCCGGCGAAACCGTCGCGCTGGTGGGCCACTCCGGTGCGGGCAAATCGACCTGCGCCAACCTGCTGCTGCGGTTCTGGGACGTCACCGCCGGCTCGGTTTCCGTGGGCGGACACGACGTTCGCGATTTCCCCCAGGAGGATCTCCGCCGTCTCATGACGTTGGTGCCGCAGGACACCTTCCTGTTCAATACCAGCCTGCGCGACAACATCCGGCTCGGCCGTGCCGATGCCTCCGACGACGAGGTCGAGGCCGCCGCGCGGGCCGCACAGGCCCACGAGTTCATCACGACGCTGCCGGACGGATACGACACCGTCGCGGGCGAACTCGGCGCGCTCATGTCCGGCGGGCAGCGGCAACGGATCGCGATCGCGCGGGCCCTGCTGAAGGACGCGCCGATCCTCGTCATGGACGAGGCGGTGTCGAACCTCGACGCCGCCAGCGAGCAGGCGGTCACCCAGGCGATGGACGAAGCCCGGCACGGCCGCACCACCCTGGTCATCGCCCACCGGCTCTCCACCATCCGGACCGCCGACCGGATCGTCGTCATCTCCGACGGACGCGTCGCCGAAACCGGAACCCACGAGGAACTCCTCGCTCGCAACGGCGCCTACGTCGAACTACTCGCCTCACAACTCGAAGGATTCGTCGGGCAGGGTTCCTGACCGACGGCGGCGTTCCGGCCCGGCAGCACCAGAACCTCACCAGAAGAAGGAGCAGACTTTGGATTCGGTAACCGCGAACACCACCGGATTTCTTTACCGTAGCCCGGAGCTGTACGATTCGATCTATCGGTTCGACGAAACCGGCATCCGCCTGACGAGGATGACTCACGAGCTGCTGGCCCGGAACGGGAAAACGCCGCCGAGTTCAGTACTCGACCTTGGGTGTGGCACTGCCTACAAACTCGCTTACCTGAACGAAGCCGGCTATGAGTGCGCCGGCGTCGATTACCTGGAAGGGATGGTCGCCTACGCCCGTGACCAATACCCGGACATGCGATTCGAGGTGGGCGACGTTCGCGATGTCCGGGTTGGCCGGAAGTTCGATGTGATCACCTGCCTGGGGTGGGTGATCGAGAACGTGCACTCGTGTGCGGACATCGCGAGGGTGATGGAGACGTTCGCGGTCCATGCGAATCCCGGTGCGCTGCTCGTGCTCGGTACGCACAATCCTGTCGGTGACTTGTCCGCGCTGGGGGCGAAGAGCAGTTTCGCCATTGAGCGAGAGGATTTCAAGGCGACGGGCGAAGCCTCGTTCACCGTCGACCGTCGTCGGCAAATCCTTACCCGGCACCTGAACTGGTCGCTACCGGGAGGTGCCGCGGAGGAGGAAGTGACGAGTTACCGTCTCTTCTTCCCCATGGAGCTGGAGTACTATTTGACGTCGCATGGATTCGGCGACGTCGTGATGTATGACAACATCGACCTGAACCCGTCGGATCTGGAGGGTTCCATGTTGTATGTGACCGCGACCTATCAAGGGTGAAATCGGTCGTCGGGTCAGGTTCGTTGATCGTTCGCAGTTGTTTGGGGAGTCATCAATGTTGCATCGCCTGCGCCTGTGCGCCCTGGCCGGCCTCCTGGTGGTGACCGCGGGCTGTAGCGCGGGGAAACCGGACGTCACGGCCGGCGGCACCGCCGTCGAGAACTGCGGCGTGCGGGTGCGGGTGGATCAGCCGCCGCGGCGCGCCGTCGCACTCGATCAGGAGACCACCGAGACGCTCCTGGCGCTCGGCCTGCGCGACCACATCGCGGGGACCGCCGTGCGGTCGGGGCCCGTGGCGGAGGAGTACCGCGCCGAATACGCGACGATCCCGATGCTCAACCCCAAGGAGCCGACCGGAGAGCAACTCCGCGCCGCCGACCCCGACTTCGTCGCCAGTGCGTATCCCAGCCGCTTCACCCGTGAACGGGTCGGCACCCGGGACGAGTTGGCCACCCTCGGCGTACCGTCCTATGTGAGCGCGGTGGGCTGTCCGAAGTACCAGCCGGACAAAACCCCGTTCGAGCGGCTGTTCAGCGACTACGAGAACTTCGGCACGATCTTCGGCGTCCGCGAACGAGCCGCCGATCTGATCGGCAAGCAGCGCGCGGTGATCGCCGAGGCGGAGAAGGCTGGCGCGGCCCGGAGGACCAAGCCGACGGTGGCCTTCCTGTACTCCGTCTACAACGGCACGCCGCATGTGGCGGGCGGCAGCGGGATGCCCGCCAACATGAGCCGCGTCCTCGGCGTCACGAACGTCTTCGACGACGTCGACAGCAACTGGCCCGAGGTCAGCTGGGACCAGATCGCCGCCCGCAACCCGTCGATCATCGTGCTCGCCAACTTGCCCGACCGGGGCGAACAGGGTGACACCGCCGACGAGAAGGTCCAGCTGATGCGCGCCAACTCGGTGCTCTCGCAGGTGAGTGCCGTCCGCGCCGGCCGGTTCGTGACCGTCCCCGGCCCGGAACTCGACGCAACGGTGCGCAGCGTGCACGCGCTCAAGCTGATCAACGACGGTTTGGCGGCGCTGGGTTGACGACTTCGGAGAACCGTGTCCTGGCCCCGCCCCCCAAGACTGACGGAGCCGGGACACGGCGCACCGCGATGCCGACCTGGATGCTGTTCGTCATCGGCCTGGCCGCGCTGGCGCTGTCCGTCGGGATCGCCACCTGCGTGGGCGCCAACGGTGTCGGCCTGTCGGAACTGGCTCGCGCCGTCGGCACCCGCCTCGGGCTGCCGGTGGAGCCGCTGCCTCGGCTGCTCGACTCGCTGATCTGGCAGCTCCGTGTCCCCAGGGTGCTGCTGGCGGCACTGATCGGCGCGATGCTGGCCGTGTCCGGAACCGTGTTGCAGGGCCTGACCGGCAACGCACTGGCCGACCCGTACCTGCTCGGCGTGTCCAATGGTGCCTCGGTGGGCGCTGTGTCCATGACGCTGCTCGGCCTGGGCGGGAGCGCGCTCGGGTTGTCCGGCGGGGCGCTGCTGGGCGCGTTGCTGTCCTTCGGCCTGATGATGCTGTTGCTGCGCGGGGGCATGCGGACGGTCCGCATCGTGCTGACCGGCGTTGTCGTCGGCCAGCTCTTCGCCGCGCTGACCTCACTGCTCATCATGGCCTCGGCGGACGCGGAGACCACCCGCGCCATCACCTACTGGCTGCTGGGCTCGATGACCTCCGCCCGCTGGGACTCGGTCGTCGTCTGCGCGATCGCCTGCGCTGTCGGAGTGGCGGCCTGCTGGAACCGGTCCCAGGCACTGGACGCGTTCGCGTTCGGCGAGGACACCGCCGAGTCGCTCGGGATCAGCGTGCGCGCGACCCGGATCGGCACACTCGTCATGACCGCGCTGCTGACCTCGGTCGCGGTCGCCTCGGTCGGTGCCGTCGGCTTCGTCGGCCTCATCGTTCCGCACGCCGCCAGGTTCATGGTCGGCCCCCGGCACCGGGTTCTCACACCGTTCGCCGCCATCATGGGCGCGCTGTTCCTGGTGTGGACCGACGCGCTGGCCCGGGTCGCCCTGGCGCCGAGGGAGGCGCCGGTCGGCGTCATCACCGCCGTGATCGGCGTCCCGCTGTTCCTTCTCATTCTGCGCAGGCGGGGAGAGCTGTGAGAATCGATGTGGAATCCCTGAGCTGGGGCGTACCCGGCAAAAGGATTGTCGACGACGTCGCACTGAGCGTCGGCACCCGCGAAGTACTGGGCCTGGTGGGGCCGAACGGGTCCGGCAAGTCCTCGCTGCTGCGGTGTGTCGCCGGACTGCGCAGGCCCGCCCGGGGGTCCATCCGGTACGACGGTGCGGACATCTCGGACTGGGACAGCAAGCGCATCGCGCGTCGTGTGGCCTTTGTGGACCAATACACGGAGACCGAGAGCGACCTTCGCGTGGCCGACGTCGTGGATCTGGGCCGCACCCCGTTCCGCGCGAACTGGCGAAGCCGGGACCAGCGCGACGACGCTGTGGTGGAGGCGGCGCTGGACCGCATGGGCCTGACCGAACTGCGTGCCAGGCACTGGAAAACCCTCTCCGGCGGGGAGCGTCAGCGCACGCACATCGCTCGCGCGCTCGCGCAGCAGCCTTCGGCCATCCTGCTCGACGAACCCACGAACCACCTCGACATCCGGCACCAGCTCGATCTCCTGCGCCTGCTGGCCGCGGCCGACCAGACCGTGGTGATCGTTCTGCACGATCTGGCGCTGGCGGCACGGTTCTGCGACCGGCTGGTGCTGATGGACCAGGGCAGGGTCGCGGCCTCCGGTGTCCCGCTCGATGTGCTGACGCCCGCGCGCATCCGGGAGGTGTTCACCGTGGACGCGGAAGTCGGACTCGACCGCTGTGGCGACGTCCGGGTCCACTACCGATGACGTGCCCAGCCCGCCCCGGCGGAAATCCATTCGCTTCCACCGCGGTCCCTTCTGTACTCACAGGCGTCCTGCTAAGGTCTGGTTAGTGAAAACGAAAACGATTATCACTGTGCTTTTCTCCGTAACGACGCTCGCGCTCGCGGGTTGCGCCGGTGCCGGTTCTTCCGACGCGGGCAGACAGGGAACGGCGGCGGGCTACCCGTTCACCATCAAGAACTGCGGCACCGACGTGACCTACAAGGCCGCGCCGCGGCGAGTCGTCACCTTGAACCAGACCGCCGCCGAGATCCTCATCCACCTGGGGGCAGGCGACCGGATCGCCGGATCGGGGTACGAGATCTTCACGACGCCGGAGGAGATCTCCGCGCAGTACAAGAAGATCCCGATCCTGTCCGCGCACGGGCAGGAGATCAAGCACGAGAAGCTGCTGGAAGCCCAGCCGGACTTCGTTTACAGCTCGTTCGGGAGCTTTCTCACCGCGGCGCGTTCCGGCGATCGCGCGGAGCTGCACAACCTGGGCGTGCCGACCTACGTGACCGAGTTCGACTGCACCGAGCACGTCAGCGTGCCGGGCGCGGGTTTCCCGATGCTGTACGAGGAGTACCGCCGGCTGGCCAAGATCCTCGATGTGCCGGCCGCGGGGGAGAAGCTGGTGGCCGAGCAGCAGGCCGTCGTCGGCAATGCGCTCGCCGCCGTCAAGAAGCGGGACAAGCCGTTGAAGGTGATGTGGTTCTACTCCACGTACGGTGGCACTCCGTGGGCGGCGGGTCCCGGCGGTCTGCCGCAGCATGTGTCCGATCTGGTCGGAGTCGAGAACATCTTCGCCGATTTGTCGACCAAGATGGCCGAGGTGAGCTGGGACACGGTCGCCGCAAGGAATCCCGACGTCATCATCCTGGGCGACCTGACCCGCGGCGAACCCAACGACACCGCGCGGGAGAAGATCGACCTGCTCAAGAAGGACCCCCTGACCAGCAAGCTCGGTGCGGTGGCCGCCGATCGGTTCATCACCGTCCCGGGGGCTCACATGGATCCCGGCTACGGCAGCGCGTACATGGTTCCCGCGCTCGTCGAAGGCCTGAACAAGATCCGATGAACGGCTTACTGCCATGACGACGAGTTCAAAAAGGACTGTCGGGCGCGCCAAGAATCCGGGCACCGGTGGCGAGACGGCTCCGGTGCGCCCGCGGCGCGCCTCGACCGTGGCGCTCTTCTTCGTGGCCACGGCCGGGCTGCTGGTGTCGGTCGTCGCGGCGTCCCTGCTCGGGAGCGCGAACATCGGTCTCCTTGACGTCGTCTCCACGATCCTGAGGCATGTCGGCCTGGGCGGGATCGCCCCCACTCCGCCACTGCCGAAGCTGCTGGACGCCCTGATCTGGGAGTCGCGCTTTCCGCGGGTGCTGCTGGCCGCCGTCGTGGGCACGGCACTGGCGGTCTCCGGCGCGGTGCTGCAAGCGGTCACCAGGAACTCGCTGGCCGACCCTTACCTCCTGGGCGTGTCCTCCGGCGCCTCGACCGGCGCGGTGGCCGTCCTCCTGCTGGGCATCGGCGGGAGCATCTCCCTCTCGACAGGGGCCTTCCTCGGCGGCCTGGTCTCCTTCGCCGTGTTGCTGGTCCTGCTCGGCGGGGGCCGCGTCGCCAGCCCCTCCCGCGTGGTGCTCACCGGCGTGCTCGTGTCCCAGTTCTTCGCCGCGGTCACCTCGGTCATCCTCATGGTCAGCGGGGACGCGAACTCCACCCGCGGCTTCACCTACTGGCTGCTCGGCACCCTCGCGGGCGCCCGGTGGGAGGGGGTGACCGTCACCGGCGTGATCATCCTGATCGGGGTGCTTGCCATCCTGTTCTTCGCGCCCGCCCTCGACGCCTTCACGTTCGGCTGGGACTCCGCCGCCGCACTGGGGATCAATGTCACCGCGGCGCGCGTCTGGCTGATGGTGCTGACCTCGGTCATCACGGCGGCCGCCGTGGCGGCCTCGGGCGCGATCGGGTTCATCGGGTTGCTGATCCCGCACGTCGTCCGCATCCTGGCGAGCCCGATGCACCGCTCGCTGCTTCCCCTTGCCGCGATCACCGGTGCCATTTTCCTTGTCTGGGTGGACACGTTCGCGCGCACCGCGTTCTCGCCACACGAACTGCCCGCGGGCGTCATCACCGCACTGCTCGGCGCACCCGCCTTCGCACTGGTCCTGAAGCGGCTGGGGTCCTGATGGGTCGCATCACCGCCTCCGAACTCTCCTGGTCGGTCAAGGGGCATCGGCTGCTGGACAACATCGAGATGGCGGCCCACGATGGGAAGATCGTCGGGCTCCTCGGCCCCAACGGCTCAGGGAAATCCACCCTGCTGCGCCTGCTCGCCGGATTGCGCGGCCCGGACACCGGAACCGTCCGATATGACGACACCAGCCTGCGTGACCTCGGCCGCCGTGCGCTCGCCCGGCGGCTCGCCGTCGTCGAACAGGACGTGACCGCCCACAACCACGTCAGCGTCCGCCAGGTCGTGGAACTCGGCCGCACACCTTTCCGGGGACGCTTCGACGCACTGACCGACCACGACCGGCGGATCGTCGACGCGGCGCTGGAACGGGTCGACGTCGCCGACAAACAACACCGGAGCTGGCACACCCTCTCCGGAGGCGAGAAACAGCGCACCCAGCTCGCCCGCGCCCTCGCCCAGGAGCCCCGCGAAATCCTCCTCGACGAACCCACGAACCACCTCGACATCCGGCACCAGCTCGAACTCCTCGATCTGCTGGGAACGCTGGATGTCACCTGCGTCGTCGCGCTGCACGACCTCAACCTGGCCGCCCGCTACTGCGACCACGTCGTCATCCTCGATCACGGACAGGTGGTCGACGCGGGAACCCCCGGGACCGTGCTGACCGCCGAGCTGATCGAGTCGGTCTACGGCGTCAACGTGCTCATCGACCGCGAACCCACCACCGGCGCTCTCCGCGTCACCTACCTGGCTGCCGTGAGGGAAACGACTGCCAGGAAAGCGATGCAGGACGATCCGCGGTAGGTGGCGGCCGTTCGACGCCACCCACCGCGGAGGTTCGGTGCGGAACGGGTCAGAGGTTGAGCTTTCCGGTGGCTTCGGCGGTCAGCTGACGGCTGTCCACCGACGGGTTACTGGCCGCCTTCGCCCGGTCGGCGTCGGCCTTGCCGTCGGCGGTCGGCACGGGGAGCGGCTTGTGCACGTGGAGGGCGCTGTCCCGCGGCGGGGTGACTCCGTCGAGGTAGTAGCTCTCCACGAGGTTGTCGATCTCGGGCACGCCGTCGAGGTAGACACAGTGGTCGCCGACGCCGTCGATGTGCACCAGCCGCGAGTTCTCGAACGACCGGTGCGCCGCGACCGCGCCTTCGTACGGCGTCGCCGGGTCGAGCCGGTTCTGCACCATCAGGATCGGCGGGAGCCCCTTGCCCGTCGGGGCAGGCAGGGCGATGTCGGCGGGCTGTTTCCAGGTGTCGCAGATCTGGCCGACCCAGCTCCAGCCCATCAACGGGTAACGCAGGCCCAGCGCGGTGGATTCGATGAGGCGTGACGCGCGCGTGCCGTGCCAAGCGGTGTCGTTGCACATGATGGTGTTGAACACCGTGCTCTCCGCTTCCTTCTCCTTCGCGTCATCGGCGGGTTTGCGCGCCGCGTCGAGATCGGCCCGCAGTTGTTGCTTGCTCTGGATCCCGTCACCGCCGCGGCTGTCGAGGGCCTTCTTCAGTGAACCGAGGGCCTTGCCCAGCTTCACGAACTGCTTGTCCGCGGAGTACAGGTTGAGCGTGATCAGGCTGTCCAGGTCGACCGCCCCGAGCTTGCCCAGTTCGGGGTCGTCGATCGGTTTCGCGGCCAGCGCGGCACGCATCGATTCGTACGCGGCGGTGATCGCGGCCGGCGTCGTCCCGAGGTGGAACACGTTGTCGTACTTCGCCGCCCACGGCCGGAACTCCACGTCGAACCGCCGCTGGAACCCCATCGGCTGCGTGCTCCACGAGGTGTCGAGATCGGTGGTGAAATTCGTGTTGGCGTCGAGCACGAACTTGTCCACCCGCGCGGGGAACTGGGTCGCGTAGTGCGCGCCCATCCAGGTTCCCGCCGACCACCCGAGCCAGCTGATCTTCTCCCGGCCCAGCAGCGCGCGCAGCAGGTCGACGTCGTCGTCGGTCTGCTCGGTGGTGATCGTGGTGCCGAGTTCGCCCTCGGCACGCTGGCAGTCGCGCTGGTTCTGCTCGTTGGCGTCCTGGATCGCCTTGATGTTGGCCGGGCGCCGGTCCCGCGGGTCCAGCTCGGCGCCGTTGTCCAGGGCGCCTCCGCAACTCACGTGGGTGCTCTTCCCGACACCGCGCGGGTCGAAGCTGACGAGCTCGAAGCTGTCCAGCATCCGGGTGCGCTGGTTCTTGCCGAACACCAGCGGCATGGTCAGGCCCGGTTCGCCGGGGCCGCCGGGGTTGATCACCAGGCTGCCGCGAGGGGCGCCCTTGTCGTTGCGGATCCGGCTCACCGCGACCGCGATCGTCTTCCCGTCATCGGGGTGGTGCCAGTTCTGCGGTACGGTCATCGTCCCGACCTCGTAGCGCTCGACGCCGGGCTTTCCCTTGAGGGCGTCGGGAATCTCGCCCGGTTTGAACCCGGGTTTCCAGTCGATCTTCTGCTCCAGGAACCGCTTCGGCACGACCGGCTGTCCGGGCGCTTTGCCGGGCGCGTCCGCCAGTGCCGGAGCCGCGCCGGCGACCATCGCGCCCACCACCGCCGCGACGACGGGGAGCGCGGTCAGCTTCCTCACCACAGTTCCTCCAGCTCCCCGCCCGGAAATTCCCAGCCGGTGGACCATCTCGTGCCTGCTACGCATCCGGACACCCTGACACGTGCTTTACCGGCTACGCCACATTTCGGCCGGCAGGACAATCCGAAAGTCGGACACTCTTCAATCAAACGATGTAGCCGCCGAAGATGAAAAGTTCTTCACTGCAGCGGAAAAGCACGGCGGGCCGGCGGAATGAATTCGGCGGGCGGTCCCGTCACGACACACTCGAGTCCTGACGGGACCGCGGCCGGCTAATCGTGCGTGGTGGCCCTGCGCCAGACCGCGTCGTGAAGTACTCGGACAGCGCCGGAAACACCGTGGCTGACGACCTCCTCGGTGGCCGGCTCCGGCGTGAGCCACCTGAGCACGAGCACTCCGGTCACGACGACTTCCTGGCCGGCGAGGTCACCCCAGTCCGTGAGCCCGTCGACGTAGATCGGTGGCTCCTGATCTCGGACGAGTACCGCCCCCGCGTGCGCGTTGCCCGCGGTTCCCCGCAGGGTGACCACCTGTCCGGCCCGGTCGTCGCCGGGCATCAGTCTGTTCCGGCGAAGGCCACGCTGAAAACCTGCTCGTCGAAGTCGAGCAGCGGCCTCGAATAATGCTTCAACGTGCTCTGGTAGACCTCCATTCCCGGCTCGGAGTGGTTGGCGTGCCACCACGAGCCGGTCTGCTGGTCGAACCATCCGTAGTCGAAATTGACGTAGCCGGGCTTCGCGCGGTACCGGTAGGTGCTCATGTCGACCTGATCGGTAGCCGGATCCGGCCGGTACACCTTCCTGGCGTGCTCGTCCGACCATTGGGGGTTCTGCTTGGAGTAGAACCGCTTCGAGAAGATCACGGCCTTCAGTTTGGCCGTGCTGATCCAGCGGGGCAAGGCCTTTGCCACGTTCTCGAGCCGGTTCAACAGCGGGTTCGCACGCACCGCGTCGTCGTATTGCCTCGGGCTGGGATGCTTTTGGACGATCTCGTTCAAGGCGTCCCGTACCCGCTCGGCGGTTTCGAGCCTGCCGAACGACAGATACAGGGGTGGGTTTCCGACATCCTCGCGATCGAGGTTCACCACGGTGACCCCGATACATCCGCGAGCGAGGTCGTGACGCTCGCCGGCGGTCATCCGGCGATCGTGAAACCGTTCCCATGCCGCGATGTAGTGCGGAACGGTCCAGGTCCGGGACGCGACACCGTGCCGCAGCGGCGGCGCGATCGGCGATTCGGCGGCGGATGCGGTTTGTGCCGTCACCGCCATGACGGGCGCCATGCCCAGCAGGATCGCGATGGCGACCGCCGCTCTGAGAAACCACCTGTGCACAGGTTTCCCTTTCGTGGGTTGGATTTTTCGTCGGGTTACTCCGATAACGACGACGAGAAGATTCCACAGAGCCACGGTGGCCGGGCGGGAACTGTGATCGACCTCTCCGGGCAGGTCCATCGAATGGCCCAAGCGACCGGCCGGGTATAGCAGGATTCGCTTATTGCGATCAAGTCATCCGGCGTAGGGAAACCAAGTCGAACCCAACAAATTTTCGAGGTTGTGCAAGGCGTGTCAAGGACGGCGAACCGCCGAACAATTCACGGATGGCTCGCACGATCCGGGCTCAGAGGACGTCGCGGGTGTTCAGGACGCGCTCGGCGACCACCGTGAGCACCAGGAGCCAGCCCGCGAGTATCGCGAGCGCCGCCGGGGCGGGAAGCGGTGGCGACGTTCCGGCGTAGGCCAGGGAAAGCTGGCCGCCCAGCGGGAGCAGGCGGCCGATCGCCGGTGCCGCGCTCAGTGCGGGGATCGCGGCGAGCAGGGAGACCAGCGCGGCCAGCGGCGCGAGGACGTAGTGCCGCACCAGTGAACCGACCAGCAGCCCCCAAGGCGCGGCGAACGCCGACGCCCCCATGGTGCCCAGCGTTGTCCACAGCAGCGTGGTGTCCACTGTGGATCGAGAGGTGAGCACGGCAAGGACGGTGCCGTACAGGCCGATGACGGCGCCGCCCGCCGCGGAGGTCGCGACCTTCGCGCGCAGGACGTGCGCGCGGCGGTTCAGCAGGACGCAGCGGGCGAAGACGCCGTCGCGGTGTTCCAGCGCGAACCGGATCGCGCCGTACAGCGCGGCCATGACGGCGGTCTGGATCCCGGCGGCGGCGATCCGCTGGTGAGGGTCACCGCCGCCGGAGGACTGGACGACGCTCGCGACAGCGGTGAACGTCACGAAGCCGAGGCAGCCGAGCAGGACGTAGTCGCCACGCAGCCGCAGCCATTCGGCACGCAGCACGCCGCTCATGCGATCGCCTCGCTTCGCGAGACTGTGTTTCGCGGGACACCCGCACCCGGTCGGCCGTCGCGAGTGGCTGCGCGATTGTTGCTCACGCCGGCCTCCGTGTTGAATCCTTCTTGGCGCATGACATCGATGATTCGCTCGCAAGCGTCGCTCATCGCACCTCCCGGCGCCGGAACAGCACCCAGCCGAGCCACGACGCCGTGGCCAGCACCGGCAGGTACACCAGGAAGCCGAGCGCGGGCGGGAGGACGCCGTCGATCGGGGTCCGGATGATCCCGGCCAGCGCGGTCGCGGGCAGGAACCGCGCCACGTCCGGATAGTTGAGCAGCAGCGGCAGTTCCACGCCGAGCGGCAGCAGGATCGCGATGCCGGTGCCGACGTAGTAGTTCGGCACGATCCAGCCGACCGCGACGCCCCACGGCCCGGCCAGGGTGCACGCGGCGACGCATCCCGCGAGCATCTGCCACGTCCTGGCGTCCATGGCGAACGAGCGGGTGTCGGCACGCAGCACGAGGGTGACGATCACCGCCCAGCCCGCCGCGCCGACGATCCCGACGGCGAGCCCGCCGGCGGCGCCCGCGACCAGTTTCCCGAGGTAGACGTCGGCGCGCCGGTTGGCCAGCACGGTCCGCACCACCGACTTGTAGTAGTACTCGCGGGTCACCAGCCAGCAGCCGAGGAACATCGCCGCGACCGGGCAGGCCGCGAGGAAACCGAGCAGCAGGTGCGTGCCGGTGGCAGCGTCGACGGCCTTGACGTCCACTGTGGACTTCGGCGCGTTGGCCAGCAGCAGCGCGGGCATCAGGAGCGCGTAGGCGAACACCGCCAGCATCCAGAACCCGCTGCGTGCCTTGAGGATTTCACTGCGGACCGCGTCACGCACCGGGCACCCCCGCGTCCACGAGCTCGAAGAACCGGTCCTCGAGGTTGTGCTGTCCGTGGCCGGTGAGTTCGTCGAGCGTCCCGGCGAAGATCGTGCCGCCGCGGATGATGACGACCTCGTCGATGGTCTGGGCGACCTCGGCGAGCTGGTGACTGGACAGCAGCACGGTGCCGCCGTCGTCGGCGAAGGACCGCAGGAACCGGCGCAGCCAGCGCACGCCTTCGGGGTCGAGGCCGTTGGCGGGTTCGTCGAGGACGAGGAGTTCCGGGTCGCCGATCAGCGCGGTGGCCAGGCCGAGCCGCTGCTTCATACCGGTGGAGAACTTCCCGACGCGCCTGCCGCCGACCGAGTCGAGGCCGACCTTGGCCAGCACCTCGTCCACCCGCCTGTCCGGCACACCGGCCGCGGCCGCGCAGATCCGCAGATGCTTGGCTGCGGTCATCCCGGTTTCGAAGCCGACGCCGTCCATGTGCACGCCGATCCGCCGCGCGGGGGCGGCCAGCCCGGCGAACGAGGTGCCGAACACGGTGGCTGTTCCCGACGTCGGGCGCAGCAGGCCCAGCAACCCACGCAGCGACGTGCTCTTGCCCGCTCCGTTGGGGCCGAGGAGGCCGACGACACGTCCTGATTGGACAGTGAAGCTCAGGTCGGAGACCGCGGTCGTGCGCCCGTAGCGCTTGGTGAACCGGTCGAACCGGACGATCTCGTTCATGGCAGTGGTGTTCTCCTAACCGAAGAGGGGGGCCAGCACGGGCCGGAGGTAGCGGCGGCCCGCCCACGTGCCGAGCGATACGGACCCGGTCTCCACGTGGGCGAGCCCGGATCTCTCGGGCAGCCCACCGGTGTCCACTGTGGACAGGGGGAGAGTGAGGGCGTGGCCGGGAATGTCCGAGCGCAGCGGCAGCAGCGCCGAGACGGGGACCTCCGCCGGGGTCGCGGTACCCGCGCCGATCTCGGCCGTGCCCAGCGTCGTGGTGAAGAACAGGCCACCGCGTTCCAGCACGACGCGTTGGCCGGGCCTCAGCTCCGTCACGTCGGTTCCGGACGGCAGCACCAGCCGGATTCCGGCGGCGTCGGCGACGTACCCGGCCGGAATTCGGTAGGGCACGTGCACCAGGGTCGCGACGGCGACGAGCGCGGCGGCGCCGGTCACCACCACCGCGGCCAGCCGGAACCACGACGCGCCGCCACGCCGCGCGTCGGCGAGCACTCCGAAAACCGTGGCCAGCAAACGATAAGCGAGGTACACGGCGAGCAGGCACACCACGATCGCGCCGGCGAACCCGGCCGCCAGCATCACGTTCGTCCACCGCGTCAGCGCCGCGGTCAGGATCACCACCGGGAACGCCGCGCAGAGCATGCCGTAGGGCACGGCCCAGCGCAGGTGCGGCAGCTGCCGTTCGGCCGCGACGCCGAAGAGCCGCCGCGACCACCAGCCCCGCGCGTCGCGGATCGCCTTGTCCCGCAGGTGCGGGACGTCCACGGCGGCCATCAGCGCCAGGTAGCCGTCGAGCTTGATGAACGGCACCAGGTTCAGGACGCCGATGAAATAGCAGGCCAGCGCGAAACCGACCACGGTCGTGCGCGTGTCGCCCGGCGGCAGCGGCAACGCGATCGCCGCCGCGACGCCGCCGATGACCGCCTGCGCGCTCACCCCGGCCAGCGCGATCGCCACCCGCTGCCGGGGACGCGGCAGCCGCCAGCCGTCGGTGACCTCGCAGAAACACGCGGGCGTCAGGTAGAACAGCATGACGCCGAGCCAGCCGGGCCGGCCGCCGTGGTGGGTCAGCGTCGCGCCGTGACACAGCTCGTGGACCACGGTGGTGGCGACGAGCCCGATCCAGATCCAGCCGAACGCGGGCAACGTCATCGGCGCGGCGACCGCACTCACGACGACGTCCGGTTGCAGTGCCAGCGCGAGCAGCCCGGCCGCGCCCAGCACCGCGGCGGTCGTCACCACGGCGCGGCCGGAGAGCCGGGAAAGCAGGCCCCGCAAGGGATCCAGCACCCGGGTGGCGCGGATCAGCCGTAGCTGCACCGCCGCGGGCGGAAGCAGGACGACACGGCGTTCGCGGGGCGCCACGGCGTTCCGGTCCGTGCCGAGCAGTCCCAGTTCGCCGAACTTCGCGAGCGCGCCCCGGACCAGCTCATCGGTCCACTTCGTACCCAGCTGGGTGGCGAGTTCGTCACTGCCCCGGACGCCGTCGAGCGCGCTCAGCAGCCTGCCCGCGTCGGCGCCCACGCGCAGCGGGTTCGTGCCCGGCCGCTCGACGATCCACGCGCCCGCGTCGGTGATCGGCCGGTGCACCACGACCCCGGGCGCGAGGTGCGGTGCGGCCTCGATCGGCGTGCCCATCAGATCAGCGGGTGCGGGAACGTGGCGTGGATTCCCGTGGTCAGGCCGTGGCGGCGGCGTACGGCGTCGATCCGGTCATGACGCCACCCGAACGACGTCGTCTCGTCCATGCGCAGCGGCTGATAGCCCGGCGCGATCACCTTGACCACCCGCCAGCCCATCGCCCGGTGGGCCTCGGGGAGACGCCCGGTCAGCTCGACGGCGGCGGGCCGGGCACCGTCGGCGATCATCCCGCGCACCAGGGTTTCCGGCGACACCGGAGCCGCCGGGACGTCGCGGATCCGGGCGGTGCGCACGGGCAGGTCACGCAGCCGTCGCTCCAGTTCCGCGACGGCGGGTTCGCTCAGCCACAGCCGGGCGCGGTCGATGTCGTCGCGGACCGCGTGCACCGGGGCACCGCCGATCGTGTCCGCGATCCCGAGCAGCGCGGCACGGACCTGGAGCGCCTCCTGCAGCGCGATCAGGATCGCGCGGCCCCAGTCGGGATGTGCCTTGACGCCGACCGCGGCCAGCGTCCGGCCGCGGGTGCGGTCGACCACGGCGGCGAGTACACAGTGGACACCCGGTAGCCCGGTCGTGACCTCGACCAGATTTGCCGTCAGCCCGGCTTCGCACGTGGAAGTCCACAGTGCACTGATCTGACGCCACGGCTGGGTCCGCGGTGCCGCCGCGAGTTCGGCATCCGGATCGAGCGCGGTCAGCCCGGCTTCGGCGGCCCAGGCGACGGCGACCGCGTCCCGCTCGATCGTCTCCAGCAACGCGCCACGCAGTGCGAAATCCAGGTCACCGCCCGCCGCGGCGCCGGACGGTGTCGGGTCGAACCACCGGGTGGACGCCGGGTAGTCGACCAGACCGGCGGGCAGCCACACCGGTTCGCCGGAGCCCAGCCAGCGACCCTCGTACCAGGTCATCGGCTCACCGGCGGCGGCAGGATCGCCCAGCGACTCCGCGGCGAAGTCGAGCGTGTCCGGTGCGGCCGTGGTGCCGACACGGCGGCGGGGACCGCCCGCGCGACGGGGCAGCAACGCATACCGCTCGACCGCCTCGCCCGCGGCACGCACCGTGGCGTCGGTCCGGCTGGCCCCGCACGCGCCGACCAGGTGCAGCGGGTACTCCGCCTCGGCGGCACCGCGCGCGCCGAGCCCGCCGATGTCCACCGCGATACTCCACAGTGGATGGTCGGGCGGGGACGGCTTGGCGACCTTCCAGCCGGAGGTCAGCCCGCGTGCGGGGTCCAAAGTGGCCATCACGTCGAGCACGGCGACACCTCCCTGGCGGCTTCGCGATACAGGGCCTCGAGTTCGGTCACCGGCAGCCCGGCCAGCATCGGCAGCGGGCCGCCCCAGCTCTCGACGGCGTTGGCCGCGGCTCGCGCGCACGCTTCGCCCGGGACGACGGCGGTTTCGATTCCCCAGCGGCGCACCAGTTCGGCGACCCCTTCGACAGGGTCGTCGCCCAGGCCGGGAACGGTGCGGGTGATCCAGTGCCAGATCTCGGCGAGTCGTTCGCAGTGGCCGTAACGCCGGTTTCCGGAGGCGATGCGAGCCCATATCGGCGGCAGGACGCTCGCGGTCGCGGCGATCTTGCCGGTGCCCAGCACCGATGCGAGTTCGTTGGCCAGGTACCAGTGTTTCGCCGAGAACGGCTCCCGCCGGGCCAGCGCCCAGCCGGTGTGCGTGATCGCGCCGAGCGTCGCGGCGGCAAGCCGGGTGTCCGGTCCCGTTTCGCCTCGCGCCAGCCGCTCGCCCACGAGCATCAGCCGGGTGGTCAGCGTCTCGGCTTCCGCGTCGCCGAGTTCGTCGGGCCGGTCGTCGCCGATGACCGGGCCGATCACGCGCAGGAGAGCCTCGAAAACGCCTTCGCGAAGCAGGCGCGACGGCAGGGTCGCGGTGAACCGCGGGTCCAGCACCGCCAGGTCCGGTCGCAGCGCGGCACCGGTGATCAGTCGCTTGCGGTCCGACAGCGTCGTGCACGCGACCTGGCTGACCTCGGTTCCGGTGCCGATCGTGGTCGGCACGAACAACCGTCGTGGCAAGGGTTTCCGCGCTGTCGTGGCGGGCAGGGACACGACCCCCGCGCGACGTCCGCGGACAGCGACGGCTTCGAGAGCGGGCGGGTCGGCGTGACCGAGACACGCGAGTTTGACCCGGTCGAGGACGCTGCCGCCGCCGAAGGCGACAACCGTCGACGGCGCCTCGGCGGTGAGCACGTGGGTGAGATCCGCGATCGACGCGGCGTCGTCGTCTGTCGCGCGCAGGCGCACGAGGGATCCGGGGGAGACGCCGAGCACCGCCACGAGGTCGCGCAGATCCGGTGCGGCGTCGGCGAATCCGGAGTCCACCACGACCAGGCAGCGACGCGGCCGCGCGAGTTCGGCGACGGCGGACGGCCACGCCTCCGGCCCGGCGTGCAGGACCGGGGCAGCCCGGCGGACGGTGGCGGTCATGCGGCCGCCCGGTCCGCCGCCGCGTCGAGTCCGATGCGCAGGCGCTCCTCCAGCTCGTCGAGGTCGGCGTCGGTGTAGGTCAGCGCGGGGACGAGCTGGATCGCGCCCGGCCCCGGCTGCACGAGGACACCGGCGTGCCGCGCCTCGGTCACCACGGCGCGAACCCTCTCCGGCGCCGGGTCGGTGAGGGTGAGCGAGCGGAAGCATCCGACGCCGTCGCTGCCGGACACCAGCGGGTGCTCCGCGAGACGGGCCAGTGTTCCGTCCAAGAGCGTGCCAAGCCGTGCTGCCCGCGTGCACGCGTCGAGCCGTCGCATCTCGGCGATGGTCGCTTCGATCGCGGCACAGGTCGGCGGCGTGCCTGCCTGGGTCTCGCCGTGCACCAGGGTCGCGTCGGCGTCTTCGAAGGCCTGGCAGATCTCGTGGGAGACCACCACGGCCGAGGCCGCGCAGGTGCCGTTGGTCAGTCCCTTCGAGGTGATCAGCACGTCGGGCCGCGTGGGCCAGGCCTCGGACGCGAAAAACCGGCCCGTGCGGCCGAAACCGGTCGCCACCTCGTCAGCCACCAGGAGAAATCCGTGTTCGCTGCGCAACTCGCCGAGCGCGGCGAGCAGCCGTTCGCCGAGCGGATGGGCTCCCGAGCCGAGGACCGGCTCGACGACCACGGCCGCGACCCGGTGTCCTTCACGGGCCAGCAGCGCCGCGAGTTCGGTTTCGTCGTGAGGGGAGACGTGCCGCACCGCGCGCTGGTCGACACCGTAACCGGACTGGCCGAGATCCTCGCCGGTGAGCCCGAAACTGCCGTAGGTGAGCCCGTGGTAGCTGCCCTTGAGCCCTACGACGACGCGGCGCCGCGGTTCACCGAGTAGCGCCTGGTAGTGCCGGACGAGCTTCATCATGACGTCGTTCGCGGCGCCGCCGGAGGTGGAGAACAGCACGCGGCCGAACGTCTCGGGGCCGCACACGTCCAGCAACGCGGTGGCCGCGCGGACCGCGGGTTCGTGCCCGGCGCGAAACAGCGAAAGGTACGACGCGCCGCTGAGCGCGTCCGCGACGGCGCCGGTGATCGCCGGGTTGCCGTAGCCGAGGTTGACGTTCCACAGCCCGCTGGTGGCGCACAGCGCCCACCGGCCGTCGGCGAACCGGACCCGGACACCCTCGGCGGCCACGGCGTGCCGGTCGGCCCGGCCGTACTCGCTCGGCGGCACGAAGGATTCCCACAACGGATACCGGTTCATGTGCACGCCTCGCAGGTCAGCAGCACCGGATACTGCCCGGGCTGGGCCGCGCCCGGGGTCGCCCGCAGCAGATCCGCGCCTTCCTTCCGGTCGATGACGCGCAGGCCCGCATCGGCCAGTTCGGCGGTCAGCCGTGCGGAGTCCACGAGGTACACCTCGCTGACGAACAGCGTCCGATCCGTCGTCTGTCCGTTGTGGACACGCTCGCGGAGGAGACTCGTGGTGCGGATTCCGCGCGGCGCGTCGAAGTGCTGGAACAGCGTGATCACCGTGTCGCCGGGCTCGTCGGCGTACGTGACCATGCTGACGCGCTCGGCCGACCGCGCGGTCAGCAGCTCCGGTCCGAAGTCCATGGTGGACACGAGGAACCGTCCGCCGGGTGCGAGCGACTGCCGCACACGCGAGAACAGCGCCGCGCGGCTCGCTTCGTCGAGCAGGCACACCGAGGACGTGCCGAGCACGACCAGCCCAAAGGTGGCTTCGAAGTCCATAGTGGACATATCGGCTTCGATGGTCTTGAGCGTTCCCCGTGCGTGCGGCTGCTCGGAGTGCCGTTCGGTCAGCAGCCGCAGCATGACGGGAGAGGAGTCGGCCGCCCGGACGTCGTGACCGCGCGCGAGCAGCGGCAGAGTCAGCCGGCCGGAGCCGCAGGCGAGGTCGAGGACAGGGCCGGTGACCTGCCGGGCGGCACGCAGCAGTTCGCCGATTTCCTGGGTGTCGCCGCGGCTCAGCCGGTCGTACTCGACGGACCCTTCCGGCCCGTACAGCGGCAGTGTCGCCAGCCCGGTGCCGTAGATCCGGGCGAGCTGTCCGGCGGTACCCGGCGCGGTGATCGTCGCGGCCGTCATGACGTCGTGACCGGTGTGCGTGGGGTGGTCAGCCGGGTGGTGAGGCCGGTGAGCGCTTCGGTGGCCACGTCGGCGGTCAGCCCTAGGTGCTCGACCGCGCGCCGTGCCGCGGCGGCCACGTCGCCATTGCTGACCGAGAGCAGCTCGACGAGCCGGGCGGCGTCCTTGCCGACCTCGAACCAGCGGCTGTCGCCCAGCTGGTAGAGCAGCGTCCGGTCCTCGGCCCAGAGCAGGAGTGGCGCGGTGGCGTCCTCGGGCAAGTCGAGTGGCAACCCGTCGACCAGTCGTCCGCCGAACCCGGAGACTCGGTACGAACGAGTGTCGCCCCGGCGCAGCGAGCGCAGCGCGTCGAGCGTGGTCAGGTAGCGCGCCAGCCACGGCCGTGCGGCGTGTGCCTCGTCGGTCAGTGTGGCGTCCAGAACCGTCGCCAGTGCTTTCTTTCCATGCGTGTCAAGGGAATCCCACGTCCGCGGCGGCGCATCGATGGAGCCGATCACTGGGCCGGACGGTCCCGCGCGGAACTCGCCGGTCTCCGTGACGTGCACCCGGTCCAGCGTCATCGAGGCGCGGGGGAGGCCGAGCGCGCACTGGTCGGCGAGCACGACCGACGGATGCACGAGCTGCTCGGCGAACACACCCTCCCGCCGGGCCAGCTCGGCGTCCTCCAGGAAGACCTCGAAGTCGTGTGGCCCGGTCACCCGCACGACGGTCGGGCCCGCCACGGCCTGATAGGCGATCGACAGGTAGTCCTGGGTGTGCACGAAGATCTCGTCGCCGATGACGATTTCGTCGCCGGGTTCGGCAAGGGAGCCGTCGTAACCGATCGCCCGCGGGTCGGCGCCGGACGGCGCGAACACCACGTCGCCAGGCTCGGCGAAATCGTCCAGAATCGTCCCGGCGTGTGCGGCGGATTCGAGAAACCAGACCCGGTGCTCAGCCGCGGGCTGATGACCGGAAATCCAGCGAATCAATGCTTCACTGATCAGCTGATGGCTTTTCCTGGCGTCGGAAAGGTGCCTTTCGGTACTGCCCATGACTATCCCCCTGGTTGCTGGCCTTATCCGCACGGCCGGAAAGAACAAAGCGACGGTAACCCGGAGTAGTGGCGGCTGCTCAAGCGAATGTGACGCCGATCACTGATTACGAAACGGGTGAGCGTGGTACACAGATTGGCGCGCTCCGTGACGTCAATCGTTCGATTGACGCACGCTTCAACCGTGCGATTTACCCCTTGGCAACCGGTAACGACTTTCGGCGTATTGTCGCTGGTCGAACGGCATGCCTAGGCTTCGCCGAACGCTGAAAGGGGGTGGATAGCGTGGAAGAACTCGATCTCTCGTTCCAGGAACTGGAAACCGTGAGCGCGCCGAGTGATGACGATTTCTGGGGTGGAGTCGGTGCCGGTCTCATCGCGGCCGGATTCATTGGTGCGACGCTGACCTGATTGCGCGTCCTTCGCATCGTCGAAATTATTCCGAGTTTCACCGGGGAAGTCCGGTGAACCGTGTCCGAAATACAGAGGAAAAGATATGGAAACGCGTGAACTGATGAACGGTTTCGGTGCCTACACCGACGCCGCCGAACTGCAGGTCTCCGCCGCCACCGAGGCGCCGGCCAGCACCCCGTGGTGCCTTGGCCTGATCATCGCGGGCACCGGCCTCGTGGTCTCGGGCGACTCGAAGCACTGAGTCCGCCGGCTGGTGCCCGTGCCCCGCGGCCGGGCACCAGCCACCGCGTCCCATCCGACACATCCCACTCGGCGAGGTCATGGTCCATGAGTACCGGGAAAACGCTGGAGCGGTCGGCTTCCGCCGTCGTTCGCACCGTGCTGGGCAACGGGCTCACGGTCGTAATCGCGCCTGATCCCGCGGCCGGCGACGTGGCGCTGAGCGTCAGCTACCGCGTCGGTTTCCGCGGCGAGCCGGAGCACACGGCCGGGTTCGCGCACCTGCTCGAACACCTGATGTTCGAGGGCAGCGAGAACGTCGAGCCGCTGCTGCACGGGCAGCGCGTCCGTGCGCTCGGGGGAGCGGTCGACGCCCGGACGCATCAGGACTACACACAGTATTTCCAGAGCGTGGCGGGCGAGTACTTCGAGCTGCTGTGCTTCCTCGAAGCGGACCGGATGCGCGCGCCGAAGTTCACCGAACGCGGGCTGCGCCGCCAGCTCGCCGGGATCGGCATGGAGATCCGCCAGGCCCGCTCACGGCCCTACGGCGGTTTCCCGTGGCCGGGGCTGGCCCCGCTGCTGTATCGGAGTTTCGCCAACGCCCACGACGGTTACGGTGACACCGGCGCGCTGACCGGGATCACCGCCGCCGACTGCCACGAGTTCTTCCACCGGCACTACGCGCCGGCCAACGCGGTGCTCGCGGTGGCCGGGAACGTCGAACCGGACCGCGCCCTCGACCAGATCGCCACGTGGTTCGGCGGCATCACGGCCCGCCCGGCGCCACCCGCGCCCCAGCTCGCGGAACCCGCCTTGGCCGCGGACAGCACCGCCATTCGCCACGACGCGCGGGTCAGCCGTCCGGCGCTCGCCCTCGGCTACCGGCTGCCCGATCCGCTGACGCCGCAGTACTTCGCGCACCTCGTCCTCGCCCGGTACCTCAAACACTTCCTCGGGCCCAAACTGTCCACTTCGGACGCCGTGGCGGCCAGTGACGCTTCGTGCGGCTTCTTCGGCGCGTTCGACGCGCTCGCCCCGGACACGATGATCGTCACCACCGTCCACGACCCGGCGATCCGGCCGGACACGGTACTGGACACTGTGGACAGTCTGCTGAGTGTGGCCGCGGATGGTCTCGACGAGACCCGGGTGGCCGAACTGCGCGCGTTGGTGCGCCGGGACCACGACCAGCGCCAGGCCGCGGTGCTCACCCGCGCCCGTGCGCTCGGACGGTTCGAAGCGCTGTTCGGCGCGGCGGAGCGCTACACCGGCCTCGCCGCGCAACTCGACGAGATCGGCGTGGACGACGTCGCGGAAGCTGCGGTCGCCGTCGCGGCGCAGCACCGCGCGGTGCTGCGTGTCGTGCCCGAAGGGAAAAGACGATGACCAGGACGTCGCTGCCGATCCTGCGGGAGCTCGGCCGGGGACCGGCGCTGGCGGCGGTGATGGTGCTGTCGGTGGCCTCGGCCGCGTGCACGCTGGCCATGCCGTTGATCGTCGCCGACCTCATCTCGGCGGTGCGGACGGACGCGGGGCTCGTCCGCCCCGCCGTCCTGCTGGGCGTGACCGCGCTCGGCGGCGCGCTGGCCGCGACCGCGGCGTCCTACCTGCTTGCCCGGATGGGCGAACGGCTCGTGCTGCGCCTGCGGGTCCGGCTCATGGCGCACATCCTGCGGCTGCCGCTGCGCGAGGTGCGGGCCACCGGCGAAGGCGACCTGGTGACGCGGGTGACCGCGGACAGTCTCCAGCTGCGCACGATCACCGACCTCGGGATCGTGCAACTGCCGGTCTCGGTGCTCACCACCGCGGGCACGCTGGTGATCATGGGCCTGCTCGACTGGGTGCTGCTGGTGATCACGGTCGCCGCGTTCCTGATCGCCGGCGTCGTGATCGCGGTCGTCGTGGCCGGGATGCAACGCGCGCAGCTGCGCCACAGCCGCGCCCTCGGCGAACTCGGCCATCGTTTCGCGACGGCGCTGGCGGCACTGCCGGTGGTGAAGGCGTCCCGGGCCGAAGGGCAGGTCACCGACCGGCTCGGCGCCTCCGCCGACGAGACCGCGCGTGCCGCGATCACCGCCGCGCGCCTGCAGGCCGCGGTGAATCCGGTGCTCAGCCTCGGCCAGCAGATCGCGCTCGTCGCGGTGATCATCGCCGGGGGCGCCCGGCTCGCCGCCGGATCGCTGGACATCGCCGGTTTCGCGGCGTTCCTGCTCTACCTCATGCAGCTGATCGCCCCGGTGATCATCATGGTGATGGCGGTCGGCAGGCTGCAGGCCGGGCTCGCCGCCCGGTCCCGGTTCACCGAGGTACTCGATCAGTCCACTGAGGACGGTGGCGATCCGGTGGCCGCGCCCGCCCCGCTCGACGCCGCTCCGGCGGTTCGGTTCCAGCACGTCGAATTCGCTCACGGCGACCGGCCGGTGCTGCGCGGGATCGACTTCGAGGTGCCACGCCGCGGGCTGACCGCACTCGTCGGGCCGTCCGGCGCCGGGAAGACGACGGCGCTGTCGCTGGTCGAGCGGTTCGTCACGGCCGACGCCGGGCGGGTCGAGGTGCTCGGCCGCGACGTCACGAGCTGGCCGGTCGGCGCGCTGCGAAGCCGGATCGCCTACGTGGACCAGTCGTTCACGTTGCTGGCCGACACGGTCCGCGCGAACCTGACGGTCGGGCTGACCGAGCCGATGCCGGACGCCCGGCTGCTCGACGTGCTCGGCACCGTCGGCCTGCGGGAGCACGTGACGGCGATGCCGGACGGTCTCGACACCGAACTCGGCCGCGTCGCGGACCTGTCCGGCGGACAACGGCAGCGGCTCGCCCTGGCCAGAACTCTCCTGTGCGAAGCCGAAATCGTCCTGCTCGACGAGCCGACGTCCCAATTGGACGGAGTGAACGAGAGCCTGCTGCGCGACGTCGTCGACACCCTCGCGGCCGACCGCGCGGTCCTGGTCGTGGCGCACCGGCTGTCCACGATCCGGCACGCCGCCCGGGTCGTCCTGCTCGAAGACGGCCGGGTGACCGACCTCGGCGGACACGACGAACTGCTGGACCGCAACGAGTCGTATCGCGCGCTGGCCGCCGCCCAGCGGCTGGACCGGCCGGTCGGGGCTGTGTCGTGAGCCCGTCACCACAGCTCACCGCGCTGCTCGACCGCGCGGGTCTCGGCCCGTTCGTCCCGGACGGTCTCGCCCGCCTGCCCGGCCGCAACGAGAACTGGCTCGGTACCACGGTTTCCGGCACCACGGTGTTCGCCAAACGCCTGATCGGCCCGCCCGGCGAGGCCGCCGCGCGGATGCGCCGTGAGGTCGCCTACCACCGCAACGCCCGCGGCGGCCCGCGATGCCTGGCCTGGGACGAAGAATCCCGCGCGCTGGTGCTCACCGCCGTTCCCCTCGCGAAGACGGGGCTGCGGCTGGCCGAGGACGGCGAATTCGACCGTACGCTGGCGTACGAGGTCGGCACCGCGCTCCGGTCGCTGCACGGAAGCACCGGCTGGCCCGCCGAACTGGACGACATGCCCCCGGCGATGCCCTCGGCCGAGCTGCTGCGCGGGCTGCCGCGGGCGGTGTTCGACGAATGCTGTGCCGCCGAACTCGAGGCATGGCGGCTGCTGCAACGCGACGACGCGCTGATCGCCGCTGTCGGCGGGCTCTTGGCACGGGAGCGGGACGTGGTCCGCGTGCCCAGTCACGGGGATCTCCGGCTCGACCAGATCCTCGTCGGCACGGGCGGCGTGTACCTCACCGACTGGGAGGAATTCCGGTACGCCGACCCCGCCCGCGACGTCGGCCGGTTCGCCGGGGAATGGCTCTGGCAGGCGGTTTCCGGCCTGCCCGCGGCCGCCGCCTCGACCACCGAGGCGGTCGTCGAACACGGCGCGGCGCGGATCGACCGGACCCGGCCGATCGTGGCCGCGTTCTGGTGGGCCTACCAGGGGACCGACGCGGACGAGGCGCTCGCCGTTCGGGCGACCGCCTTCGCAGGCTGGCACCTGGTGGAACGCATGATCGCCGGGGCTGCCGGGGCCACGCGGCTGAGCGCGGTCGCCAAGGCCGCCGCCGGGATCGGCCGCAGCCTGCTGTGCGGGCCCGAGGCGTTCGTGACCACCGTGGGCCTGGGATAGCCGATGGACGTCGCGAAAAGAGTACTCGACGCGCTGGCCGCCGTGTCCGTCCACGGGCAGGAGGCGATGGCCGGCGGACGACGGGTGACCGCGTCCTCGCCCGGCGGGCTCCGCATGGCGTTGGCGGACGCGCTGTACGAACAGCTGCACCTCGGTGGCTTGTCGTCGGGACGTCCGGTGCGCGACCGCGAGTTCGAGCGCACGCTGATCGACGCCGCGGGACCTCGCACCATCCGGGTACCGACCACCGTCCACGCCGTCGAAGGCGGGCGGATGCTGGCCGACCGCGACGGCGTCCGGGTGTGGTTGCCCGCCGAACCGGGGGCCGCGCCGGGCGAGCGGATTCCCCTCGCGGTGAACGCGATCCGGCCCGCGTTGTCGCCGGGATTCCTCGTCGTCGACGGCCAGGCCGCCCGGTCGCCGGAGTTCCCGGGCCGTCGGGTGTACGTCCACCTGACCCGGCCGCCGGACGCCCCGCGGGTGCTGGCCACCGTCCTCGACGCGCTCGACGTCGCCGGGGTGCCCTACCGCGTCAAAGTGCTTTCCACGCCGGATCTCTACCCGCGCACGGACGGACTCGTCGTCTACTTGGGACACGACGCCGGACCGGAGGTGATCGGGGGCGCGGTGCGCGGCCTGCCCGGGCTCGGCGCGACGACGTCGGTGTTCGCCCGTCCACTGTGGCCCGGCGTCGCAGTGGCTGACGAACCAGCCGATCCCCGTATGCGGGGGAGAAGCTTCGGCGAGCACCGGGCACTGGTGTCCGCGACGGCTTTGCTGCACAGCGCCGAATCCGGCGTCCCCCGGGAATCCGCGCTACGGCGGGAATTCCGGCTCGCCCGCATCGACCCCGGCGAACCGGGAAGGAATGTCCGGGAATAGCGCCCGGCCTCGATTTCCGCGCCGCCCCGACCGCGCGGAAGACCTGTCCGTAACGGAAAACCGAAAGGAGGTGAGCAGGAATGGAAATGGAGACGCTCGACCTGTCGCTGCAGGAGCTGGAGACCACCACCGCGCCCGACTGGGGGCGCAGCGAGTGGCTGGACATCGCCGGTGCCGCCCTCGGCCTCGGCGCCATCGCCATCACCTGATGGTGGGTCCGGATCAGGAGGAAACCGGGGAAGGGGGTGACAACATGGAGAACCTCGACCTGGCCTGCCAGGAGGTGGAGGTCGTGTCCGCGCCCAACGACTTCACGTCGGGCCTCGCGCTCGGCGTCGGGATCGGCGGGCTCGTGATCGCCATCACCTGAAATCGGTGTGCCGCGGCCTGACTCGCGGCCACCGGAAAAGACAGTACGCTCGGTGGCGGAGATCGACGCGGCGGTGGGTGGCGCGGCGGGGAGACCCGTGCCCACCCACCAGCCCACCGGGCGGACCAAGTGCCGATGAGAATTCGACGTGGGAACAAGGAGAAGACGTGTCCGAAGCGAGCGAAGGAAACTCCGCCGCACCGGCGCTGGTCACCGCGAGCGCCGTCATTCCCGCCGCGCTGCTGTTCGTGCTCAGCGCGGTCGTCGACCTGAGCGGCTGGCCACTGGTCGTCGCCGCGGTCGTCCTCGTCGCGGCCGCGCTCGGCCTCATCGCGCTCGGCCAGAGCATGCGGCAACGACGGGCGCGCCGCTAGCGCGTTCACCTGAATCGGTCGTGCAGCCCGGGCCGGACCAGCCCCGATTCGTAGGCGGCGATCACCACCTGGGTACGGGAGGTCAGGCCCAGTTTCGCCATGAGCCGGTGCAGGTGCGTCTTCACCGTCGCCTCGGAAAGCCGGAGCGCGGTGGCGACCTCCATATTGGACAGTCCCTGCGCGACCTGGACCAGTACCTCGGTCTCGCGCTCGGTGAGCCGCGCCAGTGCCCGGCAGGCGGACGGTTCGGTGTCGTCGTCCGGCGTGACGGCGAACTGCTGGATCAGCCTGCGGGTCACACTCGGCGCCAGCAGACCCTCACCGCGCGCGACCGCTTGGACGCCCTCCACGATCCGCTCCGGCGGCGCGTCCTTGAGCAGGAAACCCATCGACCCGGCCCGCAGCGCGCCATAGACGTACTCGTCGATGTCATAGGTCGTCAGGGTCAGCACCGCGGGCGGATCGGGCAGCGCCATGATCCGGGCGGTGGCCTCGACCCCGGTCATCTCCGGCATCCGCACGTCCATCAGCACCACGTCCGGCCGGTGCGACTCGGTGGCCGCCACGGCCTCGGTCCCGGTGGCTGCCTCGGCGAGCACCGTCATGTCCGGCTGCGCGTTGAGCAGGCTCACCAGCGCGACCCGCACGAGCGGCTGGTCGTCGGCCACCACGACGCCGATGAGGTCGTCCGCGGTCACGACGCGATCCTCGGCAACGTCGCGGTGACCCGGAACCCGCCCGCCGGATCGGCCTGGGTCCGCACCTGGCCGCCGTAGATCGCCGCCCGCTCACGGATCCCGATCAGCCCGTGCCCCGGCCTGCCCGCCTTGTCCGACGGCGCGGGCCCGCCCGGGATACGCGGGCCGCTGTCGGAGATGTCGATGCTCAGCTCGTCGGGCGCGTACCGCAGCGCGACCCGCGTGCAGGTCGGCCCGGCGTGCTTGAGCACGTTGGTGAGAACCTCCTGCACGATCCGGTACGCGGCCAGATCCTGGCCGGGCGGTAGGGCATAACGCTCGCCGTCCTCGGTCATTTCCAGGTCGAGACCGGACGAGCGGGCCGAGGCGAGCAGATCGTCCAATTTGTCCAGTCCGGGTGCGGGGGCGGTGCTTTCCTCGGACTCGTCGGGAACCCGCAGCGCGCTGACGACGTGCCGCATCTCCGACAGCGATTCGCGTGCCTTCTCCTCGATGACGCGCAGTGCGTCGCGGGTGTGTTCGGGGTCCTGCGGCAGCAGCGCGCGGGCGACGCCTGCTTGGAGCGCGACGAGACCGAGGCTGTGCGCGACGATGTCGTGCAGCTCGCGCGCGATGCGCATCCGCTCCAGCGTGGCGACCTCCGTGGCCAGTTCCTGCTGCGCCTCTTCGAGCAGGATCACCGCGTGGTGCAGCCGGGCGGCGTGTTCGCGGCTGCGGCGCACCGTGAGTCCGAGTGCCAGGCTGATGATGACCAGCGTGATGGCGATGAGGTAGCCCTGCAGCGTGACGTGGCCGGGCCCGGCGATGCTCCACACGATGTCCCAGGACAGCGGCAGCAGACCGGCCACCAGTGCGTGCCGCGGCCCGCGGAGCACCGCGACGGTGTAGAACGCGACCAGCATCGCCAGCGTACTGGCCGGGCCGGTGGCCTCCAGGATCTCGAGCGCGATGCCGCAGCCGAGCGTTACCGCCACGACCGGCCACGGGAACCGGCGGCGGGCCAGCAGGCTGAGCACCGAGGCCGACCCGATCGCGACCACCCAGGCGACCGGTGCGGGGATCGTCCAGCCTTTCCCCACAGCGAGCCCGATGGTGATCACGTGCAGTAGTAGCAATCCGACGACCATGGCGGAGTCGGCCACGACCGGCCGGGTGACCCAGGTGCCCGCGAATCGATTCCACCAGTTCGTCATGCCTACCAGTATCCAAGGTGGAGGCCGTCTTACCCAATCGGGGCGGTCACTCTCCGTCAGCTTCGCAGGGTCGCGAATGGCACATGGGGGACGTTCAACGCCGTCAATGTCCCCTTCGCGACGCCCGGCCCACTGGGCCCTCGGCATCCACCCGGCCGAATCCGTAGCGCCACGGTGGGGGCACTCGCGATCTTGGTGACCGTGCTTCCGTAACTGGACAGTTCATTCTTGTCCATGGGCCGAAAACGCGACGGTGGAGTGTGCGGCCGTGGTGTTTTCCGGCAGATACCGATGAACGCGCCGTACCACGACGCTCAGTGTCACACCGGCGTCGGCGATTCCGCTTCCTCGGCGTGCCCCAAGAGAAGGAGCCTGACGGATCCCCTGTCGTTCGGCTCGTGCTGATCGAGTCGCCGCCGGGTCGGGGCACCGGCGGCGACTCGAGGTTCGGGGTGATTCAGTTGTTGGCGCCGATGGTGTCGCGGATCCAGTCCATATTGGACGCGATTCCGGTGTAGATGGTGCCACCGCTACCGCACGAGCCGCTCGTTCCACGGCTGGTCACGGCGACGGCTTCGCCGTTCACCAGTGCGGGAGTGCCGGAGTCGCCGTGACAGGCCGCGGCGGTCGGCGACTGCTTGACGCAGACCTCGGTGTCGTCGATCCCGCAGGCGGAGCCGTCGAGGACCGTGGTGTCCAGTTGCTTGAGCTTCTTCGGCGAGTAGTGATCGGTGTTGCTTTCCCAGCCCCAGCCGAGCAGTTTGATCGCCGCGCCGGCCGAGGGCAGGTTCGCGGCCACTTTCATGGGCGCGGATTTGGCCGGAGCGGTCAGGCGGATCAGCGCGATGTCAGCTCCGTCGCGGGTGAACGTCTTGTCCCATTTGACGAGTTCGCCGCCGGATGTCCGGTCGTTGGACCCCACGCGCAGTTGCTCGAACTGGTGGCCGATGCAGTGGGCGGCCGTCACGACCCAGCGGTCCTGGATGAGCCCGCCGCCGCAGCCGTGTCCCTCGTTCGCGTCGTCGTGTCCGAGGTCCACGATCCAGGAATAGCTTTCGGTCGCCTCGCCGCCGCCGATGATGGCGGGCTGGGCGGCGGAGGCCGTTCCCGGTGCGGCGAGGCACAGCGCGCCGGCCGCAAGCGGCAGGAGCAGGGAAGCAAGGCGCTTGTGCACGTAAACACTCCTCACGCTCGAGAATTATCTTCGCTGACACGCTACGACCGCTCTCGCGCGCCGAATACCGACCAACGTCGGGAGTTCCCCGGTGTTCAAGCGTGACGAGCGGGAATTTCTCCGGTGACGATCCGGGAATCGTTCATGGGCTGTCCACATCGCCGGGCGCGAATACTGAGTGTCCATTGTGGATGAGCGGTCGTGAAGTCCGCCGCTAGTGCGGATCCTCCGGGATGTGACCGCCGATCGCCATCGTCGTCGGCTTCAGCTGACGGAGCCGGGGGATGAGGAGCGTCACCGCGACGGCCAGATAGACGTAGGTGAGGATGAGCCTCGCGGATTCGCCTGGCAGCACGAACTGGACGGCGAACAGGACGAAGAGCCCGATCGCCTCCCACAGCCGGAACCGGAGGTCGAGCAGGACCACTACGGCGAGAACTGTCTGCGCCGCGGTCAGTGCCACCTCGTCGACCTGGCGCTCGACGAGGGGCAGCGCGGCGGAACCGCCGCCGAGCAGGTAGGCGATCGGCAGTGCGCCGACCAGCAGCGTCCATTGGTTGATCTTGCTGGACAGCAGCGCGCCGAGTCCGTCGGCGGCACGCAGCCGCCAGGCGAAGACCACGGCGACGATCAGTTCGGGGGCTTCCGATGCCAGCGGTGCCAGCCACTGGATCAGCAGGAATCGGTCGATGCCCAGCGCGCTGCCCGCTTCGACGAGTGATTCGGCGAACGGCTCGGCGGAGGAGAACACCAGCACCGCGGCCACCGCGAACAGCAGGATCGTCAAGGGCCGTCGGCGGTTCGCCCGCAGTGTCGCCAGCCGGGCCGGAACGCCGGCGAGTTCCTCCAGGTCTTCGGCGCCGCACCGGCTCATCCGCCACAGGTAGAACCCGTACCACCCGATCAGCACAACCGAAAGGTACAGTCCGATGTGGCCGGTCAGCGGCATCACGAACGCGACGAGCGCCGCGACCGCGAGGAAGGCGACGTCGATGCGGTGGTGCGGCTCGAGCCGGATGTGCGGGCTTGCCGAGCCGCGTGATCGGCGGACGGCCAGCGCGGTGGCGATGGCGACCAGCGGCCAACCCACGCCGACGAGCAACCTGTTGGCGCCCGTCATGTTGGCGGCCGCGTAGGCCACGTAATCGGGGCGAGTGCCCGCGCTGTAGGCGAAATAGAGGTCCACGGCGTACTCCGGGAGCACGGCGATGAGGGCGAGCAGCGCCAGTGCCAGCGCGCCGGAGATGTCGGCACGCGCGGTTTCCGCCGCCCACATCAGCATCACCGCCGCCGCGAGCACGCCGAGTCCGAACAGGACGCCGCCCCAGACGGCGTTCGGGTGCGTCCCGGTCAGCCTGAGCACGACGGCGGGTGCCGCGGCGACCGCGACCAGGGTGAAGCGCAGCGCGACGGCGCCCCGGCTCGGGAGTGACCAATTTTGACTGTTCATGGTGTCTTTCCTGTCGCCCGGTCACTTCGGAAGATAGAACAGAGCACACGGGGCAGCCATCCGAAACGAGGGGCTTTCGCCGAACATCACCCGAGAGGCAGTTATCCGGGGAGCTGTGCGGTCACCATGAGCTGACTGTCGCCGAACCGGTAGGGCTCGTCGGTCGGCCCGGCGAACCGTGCCACGTCGACGAAGCCCGCTTCGGTGAGCAGCTGGCCGAGGTGGGCACTGGTGTAGATCCGATGAACGGCCGTCGCGGTGACCTCGGCCGCACCACGGCGGAAGGTGTCGTGCGAGATAATGGCGGACCGCTCGACGTCGTAAGTGTTGACCGATTCGACCTCGATATCGCCGACCTGATGTACGGAGCGCTCGGCATCGACGAAGCCCGGCAGCACCGATTCGGCGGTGATCCCGACGTCCACCACGATGCCGCCGCCGGGCCGGACCGTGGCAGCCATTCCCGCGACGAAGTCGCGTAATGCTTCGATGTCCAGGTAACCGAAGCTGTTGCCCATGCACACCACGGCGTCGTATGCGCCGTCGTTCGGTAATTCCCGCATTTCGGCCACGGCGAGGTCGACATCGAGGTCGCGTTCGGCGGCCCGCTTGCGTGCGTGGTCGATCGCTTCCGAAGAGATATCGATACCGCGTACCCGGTGTCCACGGGCAGCAAGTTCGAGCGAATGCCTGCCGCTCCCGCACGGCACGTCGAGTACCCGTGATCCGGCGGTGAGGCCGAGCCTGCGCACGATGAAATCAACCTCGTCCTCGGTGGAGAACGTCGTCGCGACTCGTCGCCAGAACTCGTTGGGAAGCTCGGTGAAGAACGTTTCGAACCAGTTGTCGGAAACGTCGCTGGACATGAGTGAGCCTCTCGCCGTGCCGATTGCCGTGTCTATCGCGTCGTGATTCTAGGCCAGTGCCCATGCGGCCGGCTTACAATCGGCTAGACTTCGTAGGTTGTCGGGGCGCGCGTGCCCCGCGTAGCGGCAAGTGAGGGAAGTGTGATGGCTCAGAAAGTTCTGGTTCAGGTACTGGACGATATCGATGGCAGCGAGGCCGACCAGACCGTTCCGTTCAGTTTGGACGGAGTCGACTACGAGATCGACCTTTCGCAGGACAACGCCGAAGAGCTGCGGGACCTGCTGGCGCAGTTCGTGTCGGCGGGGAGGCGAGTGGGTGGCCGGAAGGTGCGGTCGACGGTCGCCCAGTCCCCGGGTTCGGTGTCCGGCGGTGGTTCGGTGTCGCCGGAGGATCGCGAGCGTTCCCGGGCGATCCGGGCCTGGGCGCTGGAGAACGGTTTCGAGATCTCCGATCGTGGCCGGATGCCGCGCGAGGTCATCGAAGCGTTCGAGGCCGCGGAGGCCAAACCGGTGAAGACGACACGCAAGCGGGGACGACGGAAGTAGCCTGTCACCACCTGATGATGTCCGATGAAGGGGTGAAATCCGGGGTACGGATCAGGGAAGCCGCCGCCTTGTACGATCTCGCGCCGTCCACATTGCGCTGGTGGGAGGCGCAAGGGGTACTCGACGCGCCAGAACGGGAAGCCGGTAAGCGGCTGTACAGCGACTGCGATCTTCGGCGGATAGGGCTCGCCTACCTGTGCTGTGTGGCCGGGAGGATGCCACTGGAACAGGCCGCGGTCGTGACCGCGGGCACCGCGAACGTCGAAGCGTGGCATGGGGTCGTGGGTGCGCAGGTCGCTCGTCTCGAGCGGGAGATCGGGTTCCTGGTGGCCGCGCGCGACTACCTCGCTCACCTCATGCTGTGCTCCGACGACGATCCGGCGCTGTGTCCGCACCTGGACGGCGAGCTGGTCGCGCGTACGCCACGCGGACGTGTCGCCGGAGGCGACCTGCTCGAAGCCGCGCAGGCGGCAGCCCGGCACGAGGAACGCGACGAAGCTCGGAGCGGGGGCGTCGAGAACCCGGAAGACGTTCCCCTGTGCCCCGGGTGTGGAGAACAGGTCGATTCGCCGTCTCGGGGGAGGCCGCGCACCTACTGCTCCCACGCTTGCCGGCAGCGAGCCTATCGCGCGCGCCGCGGCAGACCAGGCCGGTGATCCCGCGATGCGCACTCGACGAACGCTGACTGGCCTGAGTTTCATGGCCGGCGCTCAGTATCTCGCCGCAGACAGTCGCGAGCCGCGACGAGCGCTTCGACTCCGCCGCACTGCGCGGTGACGGCTTCCTCGCCGGTCAGGCGGTTCTCCAAACCTTCCACAGTGGACATGTTCGCAGGGCTGTCCTCGCTGAGGAAAAGGTGAAACGAGTGAGCCCGTCACCGTGTTAGTGTCCAAAAAGGACAGATAGTGTTCGGTGAGAACTGTCGTGCCGTGAAATGTTCATCATTCGCGAGCGGGCCGGTGGAACGAGTGTCCACCGGCCCGTCAGCATGTCCCGGGGTCTTTCAGTCCTCTGTGGATGAATGCGGCATCGGCTTTACGTGGTTCAGGACAGGCCGAGCGTCTCGAGCGTGTGCTGTGCCATCTGCCGCTCGCCCTCGGCGTTCGGGTGGACAGGCCCGAGAGTGCCGGACGGCACGACGGGCTCGACCCAGCGGGTACCGGCCGGTTGGCAGGCGTCGTGCCCTTCGGAGATCTCCGAGTAGTCGACGAAGGTCGTGTCGGTGGCGTCGGCGGCACGCTTGATCGTGTCGTGCAAGGTGGTTTGCAAGTCTCGCACGTAGCCGAGGTCGCCGGACGCGAGCGGGATCGTCGGGAAGCACCCCGCACCGCTGGGCAGAATGTTCAGGTAGTCGCCGATCGCGACGCGTGCGTTGGGGGCCTTCTTTTTCACGGCGGTGAGCGCCTTGACGAGGTTCGGGTAGGTCTTGGCCCTGACCGTGTGCGCGAAGGAGTCACCGAAGGCCGTTTCGCACGGGCTGCCCGTTCCACCCGAGAGCACTCCGGCGGCGCCGCAGGCGATGATCGCGGAGATGAAGGTGTTGTTGTCGTTCCCGCCGATCGACATGGTGACCAGCTTGGTGGCCGACGACAAGGCGTCGACCTGTGCCGGAACCCCAGGATACTGCGGGAGCGTGTAGTGCGTGGTCGAAGCGCCTCCGCACGAGACGTCCTTGAGGCGATAGCCCTTGGTCGCGGCGATCACGTGGGCCCAGTTCTTCGCGGACTGCGCGCACAACGGACTCATGCCCGGCGCGAGTGGCAGGATGCCGGAACCCGCGCTGAAACTGTCCCCCATGTTGACGTAGTCCGGCGCGCTCGCTGTGTCCGCCACGGCGGAACCGGGAACCGCTACGGTGGTGAGTAGTGCGGACGAGACGATCGCGCCGGCAACGCGGGCGCGAGAGAACAAAGGCATCGGCGGTCCCCTTTGACAGGCCGGAATCAGAATGTCGAGCCATCATCGAGGACCTGACCCGGGAACAACAGTGGACGCCGCCCGAAACTTTACGCGCGAGTTTGTAGCTGTCTCCAAGAACGGCCGTCGCTACTGTGCGCTGACGAACCGGTGGGCGATCACCGCCGCGCGCAGTGTCTGCCAGCCTTCGCGCGTCGTGGGATCCACCTCGGTGAGACCGCGGACGCGGCTCAGCCGGTAGTCCACCGTGTTGACATGCAGATGTAGCCGCTTCGCGGTCTCGCGGCGAACGCCGTCGCAGGCGAGATAGGCGGCGAGGGTCTCCCGGAGGTCCGGATGACCGGCCAGGCGCTCGACCAGGTCCGCCAGTGCGGCCCTGGCCGGTCCCGGCCGGGTCACTTGGACTTCGAACCGAAGGGCGGTCAGATCGTAGACCCGGGGTTCGAGCGCGAGCCGGTCGGCGACCTCGGCGGTGTCCACCGCCGCGCACACGGCCTCCGGCATCGTGTTCGCGACGGCATTCGCCGTTCCGGCGGCCCAGCGATCACCGACCACAGGGGCGAGCGCGGTGGTCAGGCCGTCAGCACGCGCCTGGCCTTTGAGCATGATGGTGCCGCCTGTGGCGGTCAGCCCATCGAGGACGGGCGTGCCGGACAGGTCCGTCAGAACCTGGCGGATGGCGCGGTTCCTCCGGCGCACCTCCACCGCGGCGGTGACCTCGTTGCCGGGCACTGGTTCCGTGAACCGGAGAGCCAGCACCGTGCGTTCGCGCCACGGTGCGAGCCCCGCGTTTTCCCAGAGTTCGGGGGTTTCCCGGCCGGTGAGCACCGCGTCGAACAGCTGACCGCGGATCTCGCGGTCGCGTCCGGTGACGGCCAGCGTCGTCTCCATGAAGCCTTCGGTGACGGCCGTGCTCAAGGTCAGCAGGTATCTCAGCATCCGGCTGCCGATCGCCACCACCGCGGCGACTTCGTCCCCTCGGGCGTACTCGGAGACCACCTCCCACGCCGCCCCGGCGCCGGCGTAGTTCGCTGCCAGTACCAGGCGCAGCGGAATTCCTTCCTCGGCCCGCCGTGCCGCGGACCGCGTGACCACCGCCAGCTCGGCCCCCGTCGGCATCCGGTCCTCGCGGAGCATGCGGGTGACGAGGCCGAGATGGAACTCCGCGATCCCGCGGACGTCCACCTCGATCTCGGCCTCGGGCAGTTGCCGGTAATAGGGCACTTCCGTCAGTATTCGCCGCACCATCGCGTCCAGCAGGCACGGCATCCTGTCCGCCAGCCGCACGGCCAATGACGCGGAGCCGAGGTGGGCGCCGTCCCGGTGACCGATACCGCTCGTGGTCATGACCTGCCCCCGCCTGCCGAGGACGTGCGCGGGTGGCGGGGCACGGGGTGGTGCTGCACGGGAGCCTCCCAGAGGTCTGCGTCACTCGCCCTTGCGCAGCCTCCTGGATCCAAAGAAATATTTCAAGTACTCGCTTTTTAAGTTAGTCTTGTGTCATCCGGCAGGAGGAGACGATGTGGCGGACCAGCGGCGAACCCAGTCGGAGCGCCGCGCGGCGACCACCGCACGCCTGATCGAGGGCGCCATCGGCGCCGTGGTCGACCTGGGCTACGCGCGCACGACGGCGAAGGAGATCTGTGCGCGGGCGGGGGTCTCGCAAGGTGCGCTTTTCGGGCGTTTCGCGACACTGGTCGACCTCGTGCTCGCCGCGGCGCGGGAGGTCGCGCGGCGGCAGATCGAGAACTTCGCCCGCCGTTTCGCCCGGCTGTCCGACACCGACGACGTTCCGACGGTGCTCTCGCTGGTCCGGGAAGGGGCCAGGGACCCGATCAACGCGGTCTGGATCGAACTGCTGGTGGCGGCCCGAACCGACGCTGACCTACGAGCACGATTCGAGCCGATCGTCAGCGAGTACGTGGCCGCGATGTTCGTGAACGCGGAGCGCGTCCCCGCCGTACGCAGGCTGCCCCAGGAAGCCCGCGCGGCGGCGCTGATGACGACGCTCCACTTCTTCGACGGGGAGGCCTTGGGCGCGGCGCTCTACCCGGACCCCGAACTCGACGCCCAGCGGCTGGCGGTCATCGGGGTGATGACGGAGTCCTATCTCAAAGAGCAGGGAGCGCGATGACGCCGCCGCGCACCGAGGTGATCCGAGCGGCTTCGAAGATCCTTCGAACGGGGGGTGCCAGGCGGCCTGCGCGGGCGCATATCGTTCGTTGACATGGGTGAAAATGTGCGCGACGCTCGATCATTCCGGTTTCGCGCGAAATGACGACGCGGCTTTCCGTTTCGGAGGTCCTCCGCAGTGCGGCTCCGAAGGCCGAGAATCCGCTGCCCCCGCTCGTCAACGCGGGGCGGGCCCGGCAGCGGGTGGCGTTGCCGTACCGGTCACGCGACAGTGTCGATGGGACCGGCGGCGAGCATTCCTCGCCCGCGCTGATTCTGGAGAACGACTGTCTCCGGGTAACCGTGCTGCCTGCTCTCGGTGGGCGGATCGAATCGTTGTACGACAAGGGAAGCCGTCGGGAACTGGTACCCGGCGGTGACGTCGCGGGCGGTATCGAATGGAATCTCGGTGACGGCGGTTTCGCCGGCGCCGCTGTGGTGCCGATGTATGCCGCGGAAGTCGACGGCCCGGACGGGACACCCGCGCTGCGGCTGTGGGAATGGGAGCGAACCCGCGATCTGGCCTGTCAGGTGGATCTGTGGCTGCCGGAGGATTCCTCCCTGCTGCTCGTCGGGGTGAAGGTCCGCAACCCGCATGACCACGCGGTGCCGGTCGGGTGGTCCTCGAACATCATCGTCTCGCGCACCGTTCGCCTGCTCGGCAGGCCACGGGAGAGCAGCCGTTGGACGGCTGCGGTGGGCGAAGACGGAGCAGGGCTGGTGCAGTTGTCCGTGTCGCCCTCGAACGAGCACGTCGCGGCCGGAGGTTCGTGGCACCGGCTCGAAGCGTTCGGATCGTGTTACGCGGGAGCGGCCGCCTGGCGTGGTGACGCCCGTGTCGCGGCTACGGATCTGGAACGGAGGCTTCCGGACGCGGGGCTACTGGGGCGGCTGAGCCGAGCGTGGCTGGGGGCCGCCGACAACCCGCCGCGCGACCCGTTGTCGCATGGCTCGGGATGGGGTGCGCTGGAGACCCACCGGATGCTCGTCGAGTTTCCGGCCACTCCTTATCCCGCCGAGTCAATGGGTGTGGAGCAACGCCCATGGCTTTCCTTGCTCGACGGTACGCCGTGGACGGGTGACCCCGTGGTGGACCCGGGCCCGACGCCGGTCAACGCGTACTGGCGTGAGCTGCTCGAATACGCGCCGGCTACCTGGACGACCTGGTACCACCGTGGCGTCGCTCGCTGGGCTGCCGGTGAGCGCCGGAAGGCGGCCGACGCGTGGGCGATGTCGTTGGCGCACGCGGAAAACCCCTGGGCGCTTCGGAACCTGGCCGTCGTTTCCCGGCTGTCCGGTGATACCGGCCGCGCCGCGCGCCGCTATGCGCGTGCCGTGGAGCTGGCGCCCGCCGTCCGCGCACTCGCGACCGAGGCGCGGCTGGCCGCCGAAAATCCCGCCCGGCCGGCAACCGGGCATTGAATGTCCACTGTGGATACGGGTGTGGGTAGGCGCTCGTACTCCGCCCTGGCGCTTCGCGCAGGCGCAGCGCGGTTCCGGATCGTCGAGAAGACGCCGGAACAGGGCAGCGTCCAGCAACGGCCGACGCCGAGGGCCGCGTACGACAGGCAGGCCGCGACTACCGCCACAGCGTCTCCAACGAGAACGGCTGCCTGTGTCTCGCGGGGCCTACTGTTCGACGGGTGCTTTCGGCAACCGGTGCGGGAAGCGCCGGTGGGCCACGGCCGGACGACTACTTCGTTCAGGCGGTGAGCTTGGCGAACTCGGCCATTTCCGCGGGCGGGTCGACCACCGGCTGGATGACGATCTCGTCGATCCCGGCCGCCGCCATGGCGGCGATCCGGGAAAGGAGGTCGTCCCGCGTGCCGGCCATGGCCAGTCTGTCGATCAGTGCCGGCAGGACCAGGTCCCGGTCTGCCGGATCGATGCGTCCCAGGTAGTTGGTGTAGAGCATGCGGTACCGGTCCGGCGCTGTGGCGGTGGTGCCACGCCGGTCGAGGAACCGTCGCACGGCTTCCCGTTCCTCGGGGCCGAGTACCTCGGCGAAGGAGGGTTTGTCGGCGGCGAAGACCAGGAAGGACAAGACGGTGTGGCCTGTCGCGTCCCGGACCGCGTCGCCGTTCGGGTCCTCGCTCTCGCCGAGTACGTGCAGCGAGGTCATCAGATAGCAATCGCCGCCAACCGGCGTGCTCGAGTTCTCCCGGCGAGCACCGTGGAGCGCGCGCCAGGCAGAGGGATCCAGGGTGGCGAAGGAAAGCAGGCCGGTGCCGCGACGGCCGGCGATGGCAGCGGCCTTCACACCCTGCGCGGCCACCACGAACTCGACGGGGCCGGCGGTGTCCCGGTACTGCCCGGCGTGCAGGAACCGGATGTCGCGGACCCGGTCGCCCTCGCGGTAGCTGATCGAGCGGCCGGCGCACAGATCCTGCAGCGAGGCGGTGAACGTCTCGAGCTCGGCCCCGGTGGCAGGCGGCATTCCCAGGGTGCGCCGGGCGGAGTTCCCGGTGCCGACTCCGCAAATGATCCGGCCCGGTGCCAGCGCGTCGAGGCTGGCGAGCGCGCTCGCGGCGGCCGGTATCGACCGCAACGCCGGTGACGTCACGCCGACGCCGAGTCTGATCCGGCTGGTGGCCTTCGCGCACAACGCCAGCGCCGCGAACGGATCGCCGTGGACCATAGGGGTGTCGTAAACCCAGAAGCTGCTCAAGCCCAGTTCCTCGGCCTGTACGGCGAGTTCCTCCACGCCGGGCCGTGCCGCGACCACAACGCCTGCACGCAAGATGCCTCCCCGGACTCGTCGCGCCAAGGCATGGCCATCGTAGCCTTCCCTCGCCGTGCCTGTCGACGAAACGAACCAGCGACCCGTGTGCGCGTACGAGAATCGACCTGATTCGGGACCGCGTGGCTTTCCGGCCCCCTTCTGTGCGAACGAATCCCAGTCAACGGGGGCGGTGCCCGGTCGGGGCGCATACGGCAGGAAGGTCCCGGCCGGGCACCTCGCGTGTGCGGTCGCCGGGGGTTGACGGCCGCACCGTGGATGTCCTCAGTGGAGGGAGAACCCTGGGACTCCTGTCGCCTTTGGCTCTGCCACGGGATGCGGTTTCGCAGGCGGCGGTCCTCCGAAATGGACCACCGCCGGTGACGCCTCGTGCCCGGCAGCGGGTCTGCCGGCTGGAGGCGGCTTTCTGTGCCCGTGTTCATCGGGGTCAACCGCTCGGCGTCGGCGCCTGCTTGATCACGGACATGATCGGGCCGAGCTGGCCGATCATCCCCTTGAGCCAGGTCAGTGCCGCGTCCGCGTTGATCAGCAGCCAGATCCCGATCGCGACCGCGCCGAGCACGAGCAGCACGAGCAGGAGTCCGGCGACCAGCAGGAGCCAGACGACCAGCCTGCCGAAGCCGGAGGTCTTGCCTGCTGTTCCCAGATTGTCGGCCATGGTTGCTCCCATCTCCTCGGTGGCGCCGGGCCGGTACCGTCCACTGAGAACTATATAGTCACATAGCAATGTATGCATATATAGCGTGAGTGGTGTCACCGCTGGTCAGGTATCTCAGCCGGCCCGGCGAGGACGCCGAGGCTCGATCCCGGATCCTTGGCTGGCCAGGATCATGGCCCGGTGTGCGCGTGTGCCGCCCAGTGCAAGGGGTGGCCACCCGCGTAGTGGTCCCGGAGGTCGCGCGTGGCGGCGTGCACGGCGTCGGCGGGGTGGCTTCCCTTGCCGAGCAGTTCGGTGTAGACGCGCTCGGCGAATTCCGCTTCGTCGCTGATCGGCCACAGCGTGGAGATCACGTGCGGATACCCGGCCTGCTGGAACGCCGACGCGATGTGGATCGCCTCGTCCGGGAGTGTGATCCCGGTTCGTCCGGTCGCGCAGGCCGACAGGTAGGCGAGCCAGGCATCGGGGGTGTGGCCGTCGGCGATCTCGGTCACGGTCAACGGGCCGTCGGCGAGTACGAGGTGACCGGACGAAGGGTCGGTCGCCCGGCTCGTGGCGTGACACGCGAAGTGGACCAGATCGCTGTTCGCGATCGCGGCACACACCTTGGCGCGCGTCGCCTGCTCGTCGCGCAGGACACGAATTCCCGGGAGCAGGGTTCGTAGCGCCTCGATCTCCCGTCGTGCGCCGGTCAATTCGGGGTAACCGTCCACGTGGGACACTCCGACGGCCAGCGGCGAGACCGGGACGCCGGGGCCCGGCTCGGTCGCCGTGGCGTGCCTCAGCGCGGCGATGGTCGGTGTGTACGAGGAAATCACCCGATCCAGGACCGTGCGGCCGTCCTGCTCGACGTGGTATCCGGCCGCGTGCAGCGGCAGGAACGCGAGCGGTCCCACGGGCATCCACCACAGCCGGGGCGGTTTGCCGCCGACCGGAATGTCCATAGTGGACAGAATTGGTTCGGCTACGACGTCCCACAGCCAGCGCAACAGCCGGGCGACGAACCGGGAGGCGGCCCACACGTCGTCGACGTCGAACGCGTGTTGGAACTCGGTGATCTCCACGGCGTACTGGAACGCCCCGATCCGGTGCAGCACGGCATCCAGGGTGAGCTCCGGCAACGGCACCGTACGCACCCGCGAGCCGGTGACGATGATCGCCGCGCAGCCGTGTTCGCTGACGTTCACGGCCACCACCGGGCCGGTGACGGCGCCGCCTGCCTGCGGCGGTTGTCCCAGCGCCTGGGTCAGCAGCACCCCGCGCCCGCGTTCCAGCAACCGCAGTGCTTCGGTCGCGTCGCCGTGCCGTAACGCGCAGGCCGCCGCGTCGGCGGCCAGGCCGGGGTGACGCAGGTTGTGCTCCTGATCCGACCTCCGGAGCTCGGCGGGCGCCGACTGGGCGAACGCGTCGACCGCTATCCGGTAGCCCGCGGTCGCACTGGCCCACTCGCCGGCGCGTGCGGCCAGCGCGCCCCAGCTCGATCCGGCGCTGATCCTGGCGTGGACGTCGGCGAGGGGATCGCCTGCCGCCTCGGTGAAGGCGGCGATGGCGCGCACGCGGTCCTCTTCGCTACCGCTGTCGCGGAACCGCTTCTCCAGAGCCGTTCCGAGCACGTCGAACCGGGCGACCCGCGATCCCGCCACCTCGCCGGTCGCGGATTCGGCGAACCGCACCGCCTCGTCCAAGCGGGCGGCACCGGCGTGCTGGTCCTGCCACAGCATGGCCAGGTTTCGGGTGATCATCGGGCGTGCGTGATGATCGGACGGCAGGTTGTCCAGGGTGTCCTGCATGATCTCGATCGCTTCGGCCAAGTCCGCCGGCGTGCCGGCGGGTGTGAGCGCGTGGCTCGCGAGCGCGAGTGCGAGACCGGATCGCGCGACGTACCGCGTCGGGTAGTCCCGCGAGGACGCCTTGCGATAGGCGGCGATCGCTTCGGTGAGGTCGGCCAGGTGGTGGTACCGGTGGAACCGATTGCCCAGGCACCTTCCCAGGTTCACCAGGTCTCTGGCCGGCACCGGGTCGTCGTCCGTCGTCCGCTGGGCCACCACCGCCCGCTGAACGGAGATGGCCTCGTCCAAAACCCTCGTGTCGTCCGTGGCCTCGAACAGCGCGTTCAGCGACAGGCCGAGATTCGCGCGGATCTCGGCGCTGTCCGGCTCCAGCCGAAGCGCGGCACGCAGCAGTTCGATCGAACGCCGCAGCGCGGCGACGTCCCGCTGCCGTCGATGCTGGTAGCGCAGGACACTGGCGAGGCAGCTGAGCGGCCGGGGTTCCTCCGGAGCCAGCGAGATCGCCCGTTCCGCGGCCTCCCTCGCCCGAGCCAGGTCTTCCGGCCGGTCGGCGTGCTCGTAGCGCCGGAGCAGGCTTTCGGTGAGGTTGAGCTGCGTGCGTGCCTGGTCGTTCGGCCACTCCAGCAGCCGCTCGGCGGCGTCGACCGCCAAGTCGAGATCGGCCCCGTCCGACGTGTGTTCGTAGCGGACGCGAGGGAGCTCTCGAAGGTAGGACAACGCGATGACACGTAGGTCGCGGTTGTCCCCGGCCGACTCGTCGGCGCTGCGCAGCGCGGCGATGCTCTCGTCGAGGTCGTGTACCCACGAGCGCCGCGTGGCCAGCGCGACGCCGTGCATCAGGGCCACCCACGCGGCCAGTTCGTGATCGCGCTGTGGGTAGCCGTGGGCGTAGCGGCCCAGTTCGACGGCGGCGTCGAGGGCGCCTGGCCGTTCGGACGTCTTGCCGAACACCAGCTCTCGCAGTACGCCGGCCATCCGATGAACACGATGTGTCCCGCTCACCCGCGCCCTGGCCAAGGCCATGATCAGCGCGCGGACCGCGACGTCGATTCGTTTCCGGTTCGTGGACCCCGCCGCCGCGTAGAGATCGCTGACGGCTTTCGCGATCGCGTCCTCAGCCGGCATCGTGACTCTCCAGAACGAGACGAACCGGCTCGGGGATCACCAAGGCACCCTGCTCGGGCGGGCCCGCCGCCAACCACGTCTTCGGAAACGACACGGACTCCGCCGCACGCACCACCCGGAACAGCCGCAGGGCCTCGGCGAGATCGTCGGCGGCGTGGGCGCCGGACAGCGTTCGCCTGGTGTGCCGCAGGATGTGCACCAGGGCGCACACGTAGGTGGCCTCCAGATCGAACCCCGCGCTCAGCTCGCGCAGTTCGCGGGCCTCGGCCACCGCCTCCGGCGCCAGCACAGCGGAGTGGTCGCTGCCCCGGCCGGCGGCCTCCTCGAGCCGCTGCGTGAGCGAGGTCAGCAGTTCCTGCCGCCGACGGGTCGCTTTGCCCGGCCATGGCGTGTCCTCGGCCACGACCCGTCCCTTGGCGAACACCTTGATCCGGTGCAGGAGGGCGTCCCGGTGGAACCAGTCGGGCCGGACAAGCCGGACGACCTTGCCGATCTCACTGGTGAAGGCGGATCGCGGCACCTCGTCGGCGCCCGGTGGGATGAACTTGAGCGCCTCCTCGATCGCCGCCGGAGCGAGCCAACGACCGTGGCGCCGATCCTGGCGAGACCGCGAGCGGTCCGCCGCCAGGTCCGCGAAGGCACCGCCGACCACAAGCCACTCACCGGGATCGAGGATCTCCGACAGCCCTTCGCCGTATGGCTGATCAGCCCGTGCTCGCCGCTCCTTCAGGGTGGAGAAGTCGAATCGACGAGTTGCGCCACAGGCCGGGCACGCCCAGGTGTAGGTCCGTTCCGTCCTGGTCACGCCGTGGACGGCGCCACCCGACCAGACCTCGACCGTGTCGTCGCCGCAGTCGCACGGATGCACGCCCATGTACGCGTGTTGCTCATCCACCGAGCGGGACGGCAGAGCGGCCATGGTCACCAGCATGCCGCACGATCATCGGCGAAACAGCCGATTTCGGTAATCGCTTCAGTACGATCTGCTGCCATGGGTGATCCGAGGGACGATGTGGCCAGGCTCTGCGCCGGCCTTGCCCTGCTCCGCAAGTACGCGCCGGACGACGTTTCCGGGCTGATCGAGCAGGCCAAGGACGGGCGGCTCACCGCCGAAAGCCTGGACTCGGTGCTGGCCAAGGTGCACGGCCCGCCACCGCCGTCGGTGTGGCGTGGCGATCAGCCTGGCCCCGCGCTGCTCGGCCGGTTCGGCCGCCGGTCGGCCCATGAGGTGTACGTGTGCCCGAGCAGCCGTTGTTCCCGGGTCACGCCAAGGAGATCGGGCGAACCGGCGCCGACCTGCCACCTCGACGAGGCGCGCCTGCGCCCGACGAAGTTGTGACGGGATGTCCGCCTTCCTGAGCGAGCTGGGCCGCAAGCTCGCGGAGAAATGGCTCTCCCTGCTGGTGCTTCCCGGGTTGTTGCTGCTCGGCGCCTGCCTTGCCGGCGGTGTCCTCGGGCAGGCGCACTGGGCCGACACGACACGGCTCACGGCCGTGGCACGGTCCTGGAGCACGGCGGTGCAGGCCTCGGGCGCGGTGCTCGCCGTCATGATCGCGGCGGCCGTACTGCTGGCCGCCGCCGCGCTCGGCGTCGCCGCGACGGGCCTCGGCTGGGCGGTGCGGAAGGTGTGGCTCGACCCGTGGCCGCGCTGGGCCGGCTGGTTGCTGGTGCGATCCCGGCGGGCCAGGTGGAACCGCGCGACGGCCGCGTATGAAACCATCCTGCTCGACGCGCGGAACGCCGACGACCCCGAGGCAGCGCGGCAGGAACTCGACCGGTTGGCCGGGCGGCGCAACCGGATCGGCCTCGTGCGGCCGGGCCGGCCAACCTGGATCGGTGACCGGATGGCCGCGGTGGACGCCAGGGTGTTCGCGGAGTACGAGCTCGACCTCGGCACGGCGTGGCCGCGGCTGTGGTTGACCGTGGCCGACGCGACGCGCACGGAGGTACGTGCCGCCGCGACGGCGTTCGGCGCGGCGGCCACCCTCTGCGGCTGGGGCCTGCCGTATCTGGCCCTTGGCGTGGTGTGGTGGCCGGCGGCCGTGCTCGGGCTGCTCATCGTGGTGACCGCCTGGCGTCGTGGCCGAAGCACGGTCGCCCTGTACGCCGACCTCGTCGAGTCCGTTGTGGACCTGCATGCCGCGGGACTCGCCGACGCGTTGGGCATCAGCGCGCCGCCGGACGCCGCGGGGGCCGAGATCACCTCGCGGCTGCGTAAAGGCGCGTGACAGTACCTCCACAGCGTGCGTTACGCGGGAGAACGCGGCCCCGGCGAGTACCGGCGCGATGGTGGCCAGCGGGTGCAGTTTGGCGCGAGGCCGGTGCCGATGAAGTCCGGCAGTCCGGGGTCGCAGGAGACCACAATGGACAGTCTGCAAGCGGAAGGAAATTCCGGAGAACACAGACTCCGGGTCATCAAGTCCGATGACCTGGAGTCTGGGGGCGCGCCATCAGGGACCCGAGCCCCGAACCCGCTGGTCAAGAGCCGAAACTCCGTTGTGTCGAATGATGCCGCGCGGGGCCTTTTCGTCTGCTCGGGGCCGCTTGGACAGTAGTGGCACGGCGGCCATTGCGCACTGTCCGAGCCTCGCTGTGAGTCAGTCCGGAACTTGCGCCAAAGGCGGCCTGTGGATCGTGGGACTTCGGCCAGTACGGCGACTGGATGTCGCTGTGGTCCCTGATCGTGGCTGCGGGTGGACAAGCGTGCTACCCAGGCTCCGGCCGAGCCACGCGAGCGGCGAGGCGGTCACGGGCTCGAACGGGGCGCGGGGTCGAACGCTCCAAAGCCGATGCTCAAGGAGCACCTGGTGTCGAAGGGGTTCTACCCGAGGACACCCCTGGAAACCACGAGGGACGATCTCCCCGCACGCGTTCCGTGAGCGAAGATCGTCCATCGCCTGTGCCCCATGACCGTTGTGCTCGCGGGTGCCGGGGCCCGCCGGTCAGACGGCCACGCGCAGTGTGACGTCGACGTTGCCGCGGATCGCCCGGGAGTACGGGCAGCGCCCGTGGGCGTCCTCGGCCAGCGATTCGGCGTCCTCTTGTGACAGCCCGGGAAGCGAGACGGACAGCTCGACGTCGAGCAGGAACCCGGCCTCGTCCTGGGCGAGGCTCACCCGCGCGACGACTGTGTCGCCGGACAGCTTGACCTTGCGCTGCCTGGCGACCAGTCGCAACGCGCTGTGGAAGCAGGCCGAGTAGCCCGCGCCGAACAACTGCTCGGGGTTGGTCGCCGTGCCGGAGCCGCCCGCTTCCTTGGGGAGCGCGAGGGCGGTGTCCAGCAGGCCGTCGTGGGAGCGGACCTTGCCGTTGCGGCCGTCACCGCTGGAGGTCACTTCGGTGGTGTACAGGGTCTTCATGGTCACTGTCCTTTCCGGACGGAGTGGGCGAACCAGGCGAGGGTCTGGGCGAGTGCTTCGCGCATGGGGGTGGCGCGGACACCGAAAGTGCTGGTGTAGAGGGAGTCGTCCATGACGAACGGCTCGGTGTGCCAGTAGAAGAGTTCGCGGTACTCGGCCATGAACTCCTCGTCGTAGGGGCCGAACGGTCCTGGCTCGCGCTGCACCGTGATCTGTGTCGGCTCGCCGGTCAGGTCGCCGATGACATCGTGGATCTGCCGGGTCGTGTACGGGCCGTCGACGGGCAGGTGCCACAGTTTGCCCAGTGCGCGCTCGTCGGAGCCGAGTACGGCGAGCCCGGCGGCGAGGTCGGGCACGTAGGTGTAGCTCTTCGGCAGGTCGATGTCGCCCAGCCCGAGCCGGGCCTCGCCGGTCAGCGCGGCCGGGAACACCGACACGCCCAGCGAGGACAGCAGAACGCGCGGGCCGAAGAAGTCGGCCGCCATGCCGAGTGTGACGCGGACGTCCCCGCGCTGGTGCGCGGCCAGGTATCGCTCGGTGATCGCGGCGCGCGTCTTGCCCTTCGGGCCCGGCGCGGCGAGCGGTGTCCGCTCGGTCATCGGCACCCCGCCGGTCGGGCCGTACTGGTTGAGCGTCTCGACGGTGACCAGCTTCGCGCCGCTGCGACCGACGACGTCGAGCAGCGCGTCCTGGATCACCGGCAGCACCTGCGGCTGCAACTGGTACGGCACGTGCGTGCAGTTGTAGACGACGTCGGCACCCTCCACTACCTCGGCGAGCTTGACCCGGTCGGTCACGTCGGCGGCGACCCGCACCGAACCGGCGATCCGCTCCCCGCCGCCGGACCGGTTCACCGTGCGTACCCGGTGGCCCCGGGCGACGAGCCGCTCGGCGAGGGTCAGGCCGACCGGTCCGGTGCCGAGGACGACGTGTAGTTCCTGGTTCATCGCTACTCCTCCCGTATTGAGTGGTTAACCACTCACACTATGAGTCAAAAGAAAAGCCGCGCGACGCGGCTGTTCTCACGGTGAAAGCTCAGTGGTGAAAACTCAGTAGTGGCGCAGGCCCGCCGAGAGCGTGTTCGCCCACGGCGCGTCGAGCTCGGTGGCACCGATCGCCACCACCAGGTGGCACAACGCCCCCCAGGCCATGAAGTGCTGGATCGCGTCGGCGTCCGCGCCGGAAACGCTGCGCACGTACTCGACGGTCCTGGCGTAGCTGCGCTGCACCACCTCGCGCACCGCGGGCTCGGAAGCCGCGGCCGCCTGGGCGTGCACCTGGACCAGTAACAGGTCCTTGTCGGCGATGAGCCGGGCGTATTCGTCGCCCATCGCCATCAGCACCTCATGCGGCTCGCTGCCGCGTGCCTTGGCCGCCCCCCTGGCGAAGCTGTCCCGCACGAGGTCGAAGCAGTGCTCGACGACCGCGACGAACAACGCCTCCTTGCTGGGGAACAAGCGATAGACATAGGCCTGCGAGATACCCGCTCGCTTCGCCACCTCGGTGGTGTTGGTGCCGTAGTAGCCACGGGCCGCGAAGCTGCTGACCGCGGTGCTGAGCACCACTTCCCTGCGTTCCTCCGCGGTGCTGAGCACCCGTCCCGTCGCTGCCATATGAGTAATAAACCACTCACACTTTCCCGTGTCAACCCCTCGACGCTTCCCGCCAGGCCGCCCAACCCGCGCCGCCAACGACCGCACACGAGCCGGTCAGCCGAAAGGCCAAGGTCCGTCCCGTTCGACAGCGTCCTGGCCCCGGCCGGCATGTGACCCTCCCGCGCCCTCCGATGACAACGGCCCCCATGCCGTAGGTCGCTTGTGGACGGTGGCGGTCGGTCGATCTTCGGTGGCGTCTCCGACCGATACCCCGGCGCCCGGATCATCCTGGGGCACATGGGCGATTTCCTCCTGGCCCAGCTGCACCGCATCGACGCCCGCTACCGCGACCTCGACCCTCGACTACAACGATCACTGGAGAAAGCGCCCTCGGAGTACTTCGGAACCAACATCACGATCACCACGTCCGGCGTTTTCTCGCGCGCGGCACCGCTCGGCACGATCCAGACAATCGGCGTCGACAACGTGATGTTCTCCATCGACTACCCTTTCGAACCGACCAGGGAAGCGGCCGAGTTCCTACACGCCGCACCGCTCTCCAGCCCCGACAAAGAAAAAGTGGCATACGCCAACGCCCAACGCATCCTGCGACTCACACCGTAGCCGTGCCCGGCCCGATCGGCCGCCACCGTCCACAAGTGACCGGCGGCACGGGGTTTACCCTTGGCAGGGAAACGACAAGGGGCTAGTTCGCGGCCCGCGTCCGGGCCAGTGGATTGATCGCGATTCACGACTTGACGCTTTCGCAATGCCAGGGAGAAAAATGAAGCCCAGAAGATGGCTGCCCCTTTCGGGCTGTCGGCCGGTGGCTTCGAGTGGCTGGAATCGGACGCTACCGCCGGGAGGCGGTGGTCGACGGCAGTTCGCCGAATCGTGCACGGTAGTCACTCGCGAACCGGCCGAGATGGGTTACACCCCAGCGATAGGCGATGTCGCCGATCCCGTCGTCGGTGGACAGGATGTCGTGGTGGATCCGGTCCAGCCGGAGGTTGCGCACGTAACTCATCGGCGACGTCCCGAGCTTCCCCCGGAACGCGCTGCTGACGGTCCGTGCGCTGCACCCGGCGGCTTCCGCGATCCGGCCGAGGGAGATCGGTTCGGACAGGTTGTCCTCGACGAAGGCGATCGCCGCGCGCAGCGCTCTGGGATGCGGCGTCTGGCCGACGCCGCGCAGCGTCGCGGTGTGCGTGTGGGGCTGGGCCAGCAGCAGCGCGGTCACGATGCACCGAAGCTGGTTCCGGCGCAGTTCTTCGCGCTGGAACAGCGGGTCGTCCGAGTCCAGCTGCTCGATCAGCGAACCGATCAGCAGCCGCACCGCGCTACCTCGCGGTTCGGCCAGGTCGAGCGGAAGGTCGAAGCGCACCGCGGAACCGGTCGGGCGCCCGGTGAGCGCCGCGAGTTCGCGCTGGACGAGGCCGGCGTCGATGCGCAGGCCGAGGAACCTCGTTCCCGGCCGGTTCGGCCGAAGGTCCTGCGCGTCGCCCGGATTGAACACCCCGGCCCGCGCGCGGCTCAGCACGGCCTGCCGGCCGCCCCGGCTCGCGGTGATCTCACCGGCCACGCCCAGGTTGACGAAATACGAATCCCGCCCTGGTGCCGCGCGCACCCGCACCGCCAGTGACGAGGCGAAGTAGCCGACGGCGAAATCCGCGGCCGCGACGCCGCGTACCTCGTGCTCGCCATCGGCGAACGGGCCCAGGGGACTGGCGTTGACCGCGCCGCCGAACAACCGGCCGGCCGACCGCAGCAGGTTCACCGGATTCTCGGACTTCGTGATGACGTAATCACGCAGGGGACTCGACAACATCGCTCACGCTCCCTGGTAGGCAAGACGATCATGCCATCGATCGAGCTGGCGGAACACTGCTCGAAGCGTGCAGCCGGTCGGTGAACCAGTCCGCGACCAGCACATGCTTGGCGTGCGAATGGTTGTAGACGCAGTGGTCGCCGTCGGGCCACTCGGCCCAGTGCTTGTCGGGCGATCCGGCGCCGTCGAACAGCGCGCGGGCGTTCTCGACCAGGAACACCCGGTCCGGTGTGCCGTGCAGGACCAGCAACGGGACCCGCAGGAGGGCAAGGCGTTCCGGGGTGAGCCGATAGCTCTCCATCGCGGACCGGGCCTGCTCCGGATCGTCGATCCCGAGCAGCGGCCGCACCTTCGCGGTGAACCGGGGAAAGCGGTCCAGGATCTCGGCGGGGCGCACGGTGCCGCCGTTGACACAGCAGGCCGCGAAACCCTCGCCCGCGCTCGCCGCCAGTGCGGCGAGGAACCCGCCCATGCTGTTCCCCCAGATCCCCACCCGGTCGCCGAGCCGGTCGTCCGCTCGCAGGGTCCGCGCGACCGTCTCGAACGCCTTGTCCACCTCCGGGGTCATCGTGCTGCCGTGGAACAGCCTGCTCTCGCCCTGCCCGGGACCATCGGCGAGGAATGCGGCGATCCCGCGGTCGAGCAGGTAGGTGGCGCCGACGTGGTACTCCTCTCGCCAACCGTCGAAACCACCGACGATCACCACGGTGGGCGGGGCCCCGGCCCCGGCCGGGCGCAGCAGCCAGCCGGACACGATCCCGGCCGGGGTGTCGATGTCCCGGTGCTCGGCGATCGGCTCGGTCAACGCGCCCGCGGCGCCGAAGGCGGTGATCAGCTTGCGGTAGAGCTCCCGTTTGCGTGGCTCGGTGTCGGCGAGCGGGACCTGCCCGGCCCGGAAACAGGCCGAGGCGAACAGATACCAGTCGCGGGCCGTCAGGGTGTGCCCCCCGGCCAGCGCGCGGTCCGCGCGAGCCATGTTCCGCTCGCCGAGTTCCTCGGCCGCCTCGTCCCACGGGCGGCCGGTGTCGACGAGCCGGTAGAGCTCGGTGACGTCGGCGAAATCCATGCCGTTGCCGACGAGCCGCCGCACCGGCATCGCCCGCTTGTGCGCCTCGGCCGCCGCTTTCCCACTCGGAGTCATGAAATGGCCGCGATCCGCACCGGTGCCCCGATCGCCCGGTCGAGCGCGTCGACGACCCGGCCCACCCCGCTGCTGTCCTGCGCGGCACCGAAGATGCGGAAGTCGGGGCGGTAGAGGATCATCGAGACGCCGGTCCTGGCGAAGTAACCGGCGTAGTAGCCGTTGATGTCGGCGGTGTCCTCGCCGAGGGCGACCACCCGGACGCCGAGCCGGTCGAGCACCGCGCGGTGCCCCGCGGTGAGGCGAGAGTCGGTGCCGGGAGCGAAGAGCAGGGTCCACCCGCTGCCGACCACGTCGTCGAATCGCCCGGTCTCCCCGCCGGCTCGCACCCGGCCCTGCGGGGCGAGCCTGCCGACAACCTCGGCCGCCCTGCCTTCGGCCCCGGTGTCCAGCAGCCCGTCCTGCAGGTGCGGAAACGGCGGCGGGGGCGGCACTTCGCCGCACCGGAACGCCTCGTCCCTGGCCTCGGCGATCTCCGGATCGAAGGTGCAGGACACCCGGCCCGCCTCGATGGACATCCGGATCAGCGTCTCCACGTGTGGCGCCCGCTCGATCTGGTAACTGTCCAGCAGGGTGTCCTCCGCGATGCCGCGCAGCACCAGATCGAGCCGCCAGGCCAGTGCCTTGGCGTCGCGGATGCCGGAGCACATGCCCTGTCCCATGAACGGCGGCATGACGTGCGCGGCGTCGCCGATCAGCAGGATCCTTTCGTCGCGCCACCGGTCGGCGAGCTTGGCCTGGAAGGTGTAGACCGCGTGCCGGACGAGCTCGGCCTTGTCCGGGGTCACGGCGTAGGGCGCGAGCAGGTCCCAGGCCACGCCGGGATCGCGGAAGCGTTCCGGAGCCTCGCCGGGCAGCAGCGCGAATTCGAACCGGCGGTGCCGGGTGCCGAGCTGGAACAGACAGTGCGGCCGAGCTGGATCGCACACCTGCCCGTTGTCGAATCCGAAGTCCAGCGGGACCTTCGGTACGAGATCGCAGACGAACCAGGTCTCCCGGAACCCGAAGTCGGTCTGCGTGGTGCCGAGCCGGCCGCGGACGAAGCTGTTCGCGCCGTCGGCGCCCACCAGGTACCGGCCGCGCACCGTCCGGGTCCGCGCGCCGGCGATCTTCTCGCCGTCCGGGGAGGTGGTGATTTCACGCAACGTGACTTCGACGTGGTCCTCGTGCCGGGTGAGCGCGGTGGCCTCCCAGCCCTGATGCACCGAAACGGTCGGCTGAGCCCGCACGGCCGCGTCGAGCGCGTCCTCGATCGACGGCTGATACATGATGTAGTCCGACGGCCAGCCGGAAATGCCGTCGGCATCCCAGTCGAACGTCAGCAGGGTCTCGCCGCGCGCGTTGCGGAACACGTACTTGGTGGCCCGGACCATGTCCCGCTCGATCCGCTCGGCGATCCCGAGGGACTGGAAGATCCGCATGATCTCGTGATCGACGTGGCCGGCGCGGGCCCGGCCGTACAGCCCGGGCCAGCGTTCGAACACGGCGACCCGGTGGCCGCACTGTCCGAGCAGGGCCGCCATGGTCTGGCCGACCGGGCCGTAACCGATTTGCACGACGTCGTAGGGCAGGTCGTCGTCTGGCTGGGGCATCGTTGCCTCCCAAGGATCTGCGCCGCCGCCGATAGCGGCTGTGGCCACGCTAAGCCGGTGACGGCGGGATCGGTGTCCGGTTCCGGAGATGCCTGTCCGATTCCGGCGGCCCGGAAAACGTTGCCGGAACCGGACAACGGCCGCCGGAAACGGACGGGAAAGCCGGGCTCACGGACCTAGTTTGGTCGAGCACATCGGCATGGAGGTCCTATGGAGAACAGTGACGGCACCCGTTCGGCGTTGATCGTCGGTGCCGGCATCGCGGGGTTGACCACGGCGAGCGCCCTGGCGCGGCGGGGGTGGAGTGTCGAGGTCGTCGAAACCGGCTCGGAGGGCGCCACCGCCGGGTGGGGGCTGAGCCTGACCGGCCCGTCGCTGCGGGCGCTCCACGGTCTCGGCCTCGCCGAGCACTGCCTCGCCGCCGGATACGGCATGAGCGTGATCACCAACGTGGACGCGAACGGGGTGACGACCCCGATCGAGCTCCCGCGCCTGATCGGCGACGATCGCCCGGCGATGGCCGGCATCGCGCGCCCGGAGCTGCACCGGATCCTGCGTGCCGAGGCGCTGCGGCTCGGCACGCGAATCCACTATGGACTCAGTGTTTCCCGCCTGGACCAAGGAAACGGTCAGGTACGCGTCGAGCTGACCGACGGAACGGCGCGCACCGTCGACCTGCTCGTGGGCGCCGACGGCATCCGCTCCACCGTCCGGGACCTCATCGGCCGGCCCACCCCGATCCGGTATCACGGCCAGATGGTGTGGCGGGCCCGCGTGCCGCGGCCCGGCTGGGCCACGAGCATTCACACGTTCGCCGGTGCCGGCCACCAGACCGGAGTCGTGCCGATCTCCCCGAGCCAGGCCTACGTCTTCCTCACCGAGAACGGGGTGCTGCCGGACGTGCTGCCGGACGCCGAGCTCGCCGCGCGCATGGGCGATCTGCTCGCGCCGTTCACCGGCCGGATAGCGGAGATCCGGCCCGAGGTCGCGCGGTCCGATTCGGTGGTCCGGCGGCCGGTGCAGACCGCGTTCGTCGACACGGCGTGGTCCGACGGGACCAGCGTCGTCATCGGCGACGCCGCGCACGCGCCCTCGCCGCAAATGGCCAGCGGGGCCGCGCTCGCCATCGAGGACGGCCTTGTCCTGGCCCAGGAACTGGACCGGTACGAGGACATCCGGAAGGCGCTCGAGGCGTTCACCGGCCGCCGCCGGGAACGGTGCTCGGTCCTGGTGAAGACCTCGGTCGCGATCGCCCGGCTCGAGCAGGAGCAACGGCATCGCGATGCGTATCCCCTCATCGAGGCTTGCCACCAGCGGATGGCGCAGCCGGCGTGACACAGGAGGTTCACTTGTCCGACAACACCGCCCCGTCCCTGTCCGAGGCGAAGTCGTGGTTGCGCACGCACCTCGCACAGCGACGCAACCCGTTCAACGCCATCGGCCAGGACGCCGCGGCGCGGTACATCGAAACGCTGCCTGGCGTCGACCCGGTCCGGTGGGCGGAGCACTGGCTCGGCGGTGCGGCGGAGTTCGCGGCGTCGGCCGAGCGGGCCGAGGCCGACGGCGACCGCGGCGACGCGCTGGAAAACTGGTGGCAGGCCTACCAATTCGCGTTCCTCGGGCGGTATCCGTCGCCCATCCACCCCGCCAAACTGGCCGCGTACGAGCTGGCCCGGAAATACTTCGCCCGGGTGTGCGAACTGGAGGACACGCCGGTCGAGCGGGTCAGCGTGCCGTTCGACGGCCGCGCGGGCGAAGGCGACTCCGTCTCGTTCCTGGTGGCCCGGCCGCCCGGTTCCACTGTGGACAGGCCACCGGTCGTGCTGATGTGGGGCGGAATCGACGTGTGGAAGGAGGAAAGCTACGCCCGCGGCCGGCTACTGCGCGAACGTGGTTTCGCCACGGTGCACATCGACAAGCCGGGAGTCGGGCAGTCCCCGGTGCCGGCAGGTCCGGACGCGGAACGCCAGTGGGATCCGGTGTTCGCGTGGCTGCGAACCCGGGCCGACCTCGACGCGGACCGGGTCGCGGCTCTGGGGTTGTCCTTCGGCGGGTACTGGGCGATGAAACTGGCGCACACGCACCGCGAACAGCTCACCGCCGCGGTCAACTGGGGTGGCGGCGTGCACCTGACGTTCCAGCCCGAGTGGCAGGAGAAGTCCCGGAACGCCTCGTCCTATCTGATGGATCTCATGCCCGCCCGCGCTCGCATCTTCGGTGGCCACACCTACGAGGACTACGTCGCGCGATGCCCCGAACTTTCCTTGCTGGATCAGGGAATTTTGGAACAGAAGTCGTGCCCGCTGTTACTGGTCAACGGAAAGGACGACCAGCAGAACTGCTCCGCCGACATCCACCTCGCCCTCGAGCACGGCGACCCGAAGACCGCACGGCTCTTTCCCGGCGGACACATGGGATCCGGCCCCGTCCTGCCCACCATCGTCGACTGGCTGACCGACCGGCTCGGCCACCCGGCAACCGAAGGGAACTGACATGCACGCCACCGGTTTGATCACGCACCTGCGGCACGTCGACATCGCGATGCCGAACTTCGCCGAGCAGCGCGCCTTCTACCGGGACACGTGGGGGCTGACGGAAACCGCCGACGACTCGGGAGTGTCGTTCCTCGCCGCCGAGGGCTCACCGGAGCTGTATGTCGTCCGGCTGCGCAAGGACGAGCGGAAACGTACCGACCTCATCGCGTTCGGCTCCGCCGGCCCGTCCGATGTGGACACCCTGACCGAGCGACTGATCGGTCAAGGGGTGACGCTGATCCACGAACCCCGTGTGCTGGACACACCGGGCGGCGGCTACGGCGTCCGGTTCTTCGACAACGAGGGCCGGGTGGTCGAGGTCTCCGCGGACGTCGCGGTCCGGGCACACCGGAAGATCGAGGCGCGCGAGTCCATCCCGGTACGGCTTTCCCACGTGCTGATGAACACGCCCACCCCGGAAGCGACCGTCCGCTGGTACATCGACCACCTGGGGTTCCGGCTGTCCGACACGATGCGTGTCGGCGACCGCGAGATCATGTGGTTCCTGCGCTGCAACACCTTCCACCACAGCTTCGGCTTCGTGCGTGGTCCGCATGCCGCGTTCCACCACGCCTCGTTCGAGATGCGCGGCGTCGACGAGTTCATGCGCGGCACCGGGCGGATGAACCGTCTCGGTTTCGAGCGCCTCTGGGGCCCCGGACGGCACCGTGCCGGGGACAACTCGTTCAGCTACTACCTGGACCGGGCCGGCAACACCGTCGAGTACACGACCGAGCTCGAGGTGATCGACGAGGACACCTGGCACCCGCACATCTACGACCTGACCGATCCCGCCAACGCCGACCAGTGGGGCACCGCGAACGAGATGGACGAGTTCATCGCCGCCCGCTCGCACAACGACGTCGACCGCGGCCTGTTCATCGCGCCGCCGATGTGACCGGGCACGGCAACCGAGACGAAGGAATCCAGTGATGACATCGGTTCGTGCCCGCCTGCTCGGCAGCTGGCGGATGATCGACTGGAAGGTGTTCCGTGGCCACGAAACGCGCGATCCGCCGCTTGGTCCGGCCGCGGCCTGCACCGGGCTGCTCATCTACACCGAAGAGGGAACGATGAGCGCCAATCTCATGCTCGCCGGGCGAGCGTCCTTCGCCGACGGGTCGCTCGACCGTGGCACGCAAGAGGAACGAGCCGAAGCGTACCGCTCGATCATCTCGTACACCGGCACCTACGAGGTCGACGAACCGACCGCCACGGTCGTCCATCACGTGCAGATCGCGACATTCCCGAATTTCGTCGGCACCGACCTCGCCAGAACGTGCGTCTTCGAGGGCGAGGACACGCTGAAACTCGACACTCCGCCGATGAAGATCGGCGGCGAATTGCTCGGAAGTTACATTCTCTGGCAGCGGAAAGGAACGGAGGTCCGATAATGCGGACATTTCGCAGAATCGTCACCGGCCATGACCGCGACGGACGATCCGCCGTCGCCGAGGACCGCGAATGTCCGCACGTCGAGATCACCGCCCACGCCACCGTGACCAACCTCTGGTTGCACGAGGGACGCCCCGGCAACGCGGACCCCTACCACGACCCGGTCGCTCCCGGGACGCCGCTCCCACCGCCGGCCCGGGGCAGTGTGCTCCGCGTGGTCGAGTTCCCGCCGCGTGGATCGGGTGCGGCTCCCTACGTCCATCGCACCGATTCACTCGACTACGCCTACGTCATCGACGGCGAGGTGTACAACGTCCTGGACAGGGACGAGACACTCATGCGCGCCGGCGACGTGCTGGTCCAGCGGGGCACCAACCACTCCTGGGACAATCGTTCCGACAAGCCCTGCACGGTTCTCTTCGTCCTGCTGGACGCCGATCCGCGACAGGGAGCAGACTCCGAATTCCCCTGATGATCGACCTTCCTTGGCGGTGAGGGAATTCTGCTGTCCGGCCCGGGCCGCCGGGGGCGGGTCCGGCATGGGGACCGCGATCGCTCTGCGACTCGCCGAGGAAGGTGCGACGGTCGTCATCGCCGGGTGCGACGCGGAGAAGTTGAGCCGAACCGTCAAGCAGGCTCCCGAGGGCAGCACGATCGTCCCCGGGCACCGGTGCGACACCAGTCCCGCGGCACGGCTGCGGGCCGGGGTCGTTGGTCCCCGATCCGCGGGACCTCGGACGCGCCGGTGGACTCTTCACACCCGGGCACGCGCGAGGTCGACTCGGGACATGAGGAACGGCGGCGGTGATGGTTGAGCGCAAGCGGGAGAAGCGGTTTCCCCGGCGGATCTACGAGCGGGAACTGCTGCGCCTGCAGGGTGAACTGGTGGTGTTGCAGGAATGGGTCCGGGCTTCGGGTGCGCGGCTGGTGGTGCTGTTCGAGGGTCGTGACGCGGCGGGCAAGGGCAGCACCATCAAGCGGTTCACCGAGCATCTCAACCCGCGAGTGGTGCGGATCGCGGCGTTGCCGAGGCCGACCGAGCGGGAACGGACGCAGTGGTACTTCCAGCGGTATGTCGAGCACCTGCCGGCGGCGGGGGAGATCGTGCTGTTCGACCGGAGCTGGTACAACCGCGCCGGGGTGGAGCGTGTGCTGGGGTTCTGCACGGCCGAGGAGCATCGCCGTTTCCTGCAGCAGTGCCCGACGTTCGAGCGGTTGCTGGTCGATGACGGGATCCTGCTGCGCAAGTACTGGTTTTCGGTGAGCCAGGCCGAGCAGACGCGGCGGTTCCGCGCCCGTATCGACGATCCGCTCCGCCGCTGGAAACTGTCCACAGTGGACCTGGAATCGGTGCCGCACTGGGCGGAGTACTCGCGGGCCAAGGACGACATGCTCACCCACACCGACACCACCGAGTCACCGTGGTACGTCGTGGAAAGCGAGGACAAACGCCGCGGGCGGCTCAACATGATCAGCCACCTGCTCGGCTCGGTGCCCTACCACGAAGTGCCACGCCCGGCACTGGAACTCCCGGCGAGTCCGCCGGCACCGGCCTACCCGCGCACCGATCGCAGCCTCCAGCACTACGTGCCTGATCACGCTGAGACGCTCCTGCGCCACCGATGACCTTTGCGGCCTTCGCCGGGCCGTTCGGCTCTAAGCCGGCAGGCCGGTGCGGGTGACGCTGGTGGAGAACCGGCGAAGAGGAGGAGCGATGTACGCCCAACCTGGCGACTGGCTGGTGATCAAGGGATATCGGGTGGACGATCCGGTCCAGCGCGGGCAGATCCTCGAGGTCCGCTCGGCGGACGGTGCACCGCCGTACGTGGTCCGCTGGCTGAGTGACGACCACGTGTCGACGGTGTTCCCCGGTCCGGACGCGGTGGTGGAGCCGAGCCATGCGACCTGCTAGCGAACGCGCAGTCGTCGTCGGCATCGACGGTTCGGAGTCCGCGCGGCTGGCCGCGGTGTGGGGAGCCGAGGAGGCGGTCCGGCGCGGGCTTCCGCTGAGACTGGTCAGTGTGTACACGGTGCCACGCGTCGGACTGGGTTCGATCACCGGCTCGGTCGAGGCGATCCGGGACGGCCTGGAGGCGCAGGCTCGGGTCCGGCTCGAAACCGCGAGCAAGTCGGTGCGGGCGCTCTATCCCCACCGGCCGGTCGAGCTGGCGGCCCGCGAGTGGAACCCGGTCGCCGCGCTCACCCAGGAATCGGAGCGGGCGAGCCTCGTCGTCCTGGGATCCCGGGGCCTTGGCGGATTCACCGGTCTGCTGGTCGGATCGACGGCGGTCGCACTGGCGGGACACGGACACTGCCCGGTCGTCGTCGTGCGGGGCCGGACGCCGAACACCCCGCCGCCGGTCACCGGGCCCGTCGTCGTGGGACTGGACGGATCGGCCGACAGCGTGTCGGCATTGGCGTTCGCCTGCGAGGAAGCGTCGTGGCGGCGGGCGCGGCTGGTGGCCGTGCACACGTGGAACCCCGCGCTGGCCGACGGCAAGCCGCGGCCACATCCGCTCGATCTGGACCCGGCCGAGGTGGATCGCGAGGAACGGCGGGTGCTGGCCGAACAACTCGCGGGCTGGCAGGAGAAGTATCCCGAGATCGCCATCGACCGCGTCGTCGCGTGCGGGCGGCCGGTTCAGACGTTGCTTGACCACGCGGAGCGCGCGCAGCTGCTCGTGGTCGGCTCACGGGGCCTGGGTGGCTTCCGGGGGATGATGCTGGGGTCGACGAGCCAGGCGCTGCTCGCCCATTCACCGTGCCCGGTAGCGGTGATCCGGCAGACCGGCGAAGGTTCGTGACCGCGCTCCCCGCGCCTCGGCGACCGATGCCCACGGACGCCGTGACGACCGAATTCTTCGACACCACCGGCCTGAGGTTGCTCAAGCAGGGCTTCGCGCTGACCCGCCGGTCCGGAGAATGGTGGCTGCACACCCAACGCCGCTGCGTCCTGCTGCCCTACGGCGCGCGCGAGACCGGAGCGGCGGCGCGGCTTGTGCTGGCTCCTGCCCGGGGAGTGGAACTCGAACCGGTCGCGGCGACCGCGACAGAGCCGGGCGAGAACGCCGGGCTCACAGTGGCCAAGCGAATTCTGGCCGACCGGCTCACGCGTCCCGAACGGGTGACCGACGGTTCGGCACGAGACGCGCTTCTCGTGACGTTGCACGAAATGCTCGGAAGAATCGCCGAGGCCGACGTCGATGTCCGGCTCGGTGAGCGCGCCGCCGCGGTCCGCCTGCGTGTCGCTGTCCGGTGCGTCCGCGACCTGCTCGGCGTGGCGGCTCCTGCGCTCGGCGGACGACTGGGCGCGGGGATACGGCGTGAGCTGGGCTGGCTCGCCGCCGAACTCGCGCCTGTTCATGAGGCCGAAGTGCTGGTCCCGCGACTGCGTCAGCGGCTCGCTGCGCTGCCTGAGGAATTCGCCCGAGAACCCGCCCAGGCACGCGTCACCCGGTACTTCGCCGACTGCGGCCGGGCACGCGCGGCCGCGGCGCTTGGTTCGCGAAGGTACCTTCAGGTGCTGAACGCCATTGACGTGCTTGAGGTCGTGCTGGCCGAAACTCCGCGCACACGGTGGCCGAAGGCCGCTCGACGTCCGGCGTCCGCGGTGCTGCCGTGTCTGGCAGCGTCATGGACGAGAAAAACGACGCAGGAACTGCGCCGAGCGAGCCGAGACCGGGGGCTGAGTCAGGCGCGCCACGCGGTGGAGAAGCTTCGATGCCTGGTCGACGCGGGCCGTCGAGCCGGGATCAGCACCCGAAGCGCCGAGGCGTCGCTCGGCACGGTCGGTGATCTGCTCGACGAGCAGCACGTCGCGGTGACGGCGCATCGGCATCTTCGCGCGCTCAGAACACAGGCCGCCGACGCGTGTGAGGACACCGCGGTCTTCGACGCCCTGTTGCGTGCCGAGATCGCCGCCATCGACGAGTACGCGGCGCGGGCCGCCGAAGCCTGGCAAGCGGCGCACCCGGCGTTGAGTCCATTGTGGACCAATGGGACGTAGGTCCCGTGGGGTGGTGACCAAGGCATGCGGTGCGGTGGGACCGGCCCGAATACCGTCGGTGGCAGGCCGCGAGCAGGGAGGTAACCCATGCGAGCCCGTGACGTGATGACCGCGCCGGTGATCACCGTGGATCCGTCGACGACGGCGAAGGAGGCGGCGGAAATCCTTTCGTCGCGCGGATTCACCGCTCTTCCGGTGGTGGACGACGACGATCGCCTGATCGGCATCGTCACCGAGGCGGATCTGATCCGCGACCGTGTTCCGGCCGATCCGCGCCATCGTGGCGGCGACCAGCACACGGCCCCCGAGCCGACGGTCGGCGGGGTGATGACCACCCCGGCCACCGGGATGGCGCCGGGCACCGACGTCGCCGACCTGACTCGCGCGCTGGTCGATTCCGGGATCCGCGCGATGCCCGTCGTGGACGGCGCGAAAGTGATCGGCATCGTGACCCGCGGGGACATCGTCCGCGTGCTGGCGCGGGACGACCGCGCGATCCTGAACGACGTCCGGCACCACCTGGGGATCTACGGCGGGCCGGACCGCTGGACCGTGGCAGTGGACGACGGTGTGGTCCGGGTCGTCGACGCCTACGACGACGAAACGGACCGGCACGTGGCGACTTTGCTGGCCCGCGCCGTACCCGGCGTGGTGGATGCCCAGGTCGTCTCCGAACACGAGGGGAGCACCCGATGAACGACACCATCCTGGTCGGAACCGACGGTTCGGACGACGCGCGACGGGCCGTGGCCTGGGCCGCCGAGACCGCGGCCGTGCACGGCGCCGGCCTGCGGATCGTGAGCGCGGCCAACATCGCCGGGCTGTACTACGGTAGCGGCGTCGCGTTGGGCGAGGGCATGCTGAACGACCTCGTCCAGATGACCGAGGACGCCGTGCGGCGCGCGGCGGAGGTCGCCCGCTCGGTGGATGCCGGGATACGGATAGCGACCGAGACCTGGCGTGACGCACCGATACCCCGGCTCATCGAGCTGTCCCGGGACGCGCGGATGCTGGTCGTGGGCGCGGGGCAGGGGGGACTGTTCGCGACGCTGCTGGGTTCGACCACGTCCGCTGTCGTGGCCCACGCGCATTGCCCCGTCGCGGTGGTTCGTGGCCGGGACGGCACGGGCCAGGCCCCGGCGGAAGGGCCTGTGGTGGTCGGGATCGATGGCAGCCCGACCAGCGAACGCGCGGTCGCTGTCGCATTCGAGGAGGCGTCGCTGCGGAAGGCGCCGCTGGTGGCGCTGCACGCGTGGAGCGACGTCGTCTACGACTCCACCCGCGGGAGCGCCCGGCTGCTGCCGCAGCGGGAATCGCTGATGGACGACGAGGAACGGCTGCTGGCCGAGCGGCTCGCCGGCTGGCGGGAGAAATACCTGGATGTCGAGGTCAGCCGTGACCTGCGGCTGGACCGGCCGCGGCACGCGCTGCTGGAGCTGTCCGAACAGGCGCGGCTCGTGGTGGCCGGCAGCCATGGGCGCGGTGGCTTCACCGGGATGCTGCTGGGCTCGACCAGTCAGGCACTGGTCCAGCACGCGCGGTGCCCGGTGCTGGTCGTGCGGCCGGAGGTGACCCGATGACCGCGGTCGAAACGCGAGACGTCGCGCTCACCGGCACGGAACTGTCGCAAGTGGACGCTCAGTGGCGGGCAGCGAACTACCTGTCGGCGGGGCAGATCTACCTGATGGCCAATCCACTGCTGGCCGAACCACTGCGGCGCGAGCATGTCAAGCCGCGGCTGCTGGGGCACTGGGGGACCAGTCCCGGGCTGAACTTCGTCTACGCGCACCTGAACCGCGCGATCGTCACGCACGGCACCGAGATGCTGTTCGTGACCGGCCCCGGCCACGGTGGTCCCGCGCTGCTGGCCAACACCTGGCTCGAGGGCAGCTACACCGAGGCCTGGCCCGAGATCACCCGGGACGCCGACGGGATGTCCGCGCTGTTCCGGCAGTTCTCCTTTCCCGGCGGAGTGCCCAGTCACGTCGCGCCGCAGGTGCCCGGCTCGCTGCACGAGGGCGGCGAACTCGGATACTCGCTGGCGCACGCCTTCGGCGCGGCATTCGACAACCCCGGGCTCGTGGTCGCGTGCGTCGTCGGGGACGGCGAGGCGGAGACCGGGCCACTGGCGACGAGCTGGCACGGCTGCCGCTGGCTCGACCCGGCGCGCGACGGCGCCGTGCTCCCGATTCTCCACCTCAACGGCTACAAGATCGCCAATCCGGCGCTGCTGTCCAGGATCGCACCGTCCGAACTGGACTCGCTGCTGCGCGGGTACGGCTACGCACCGCTGTATGTCGAAGGCAGTGACCCGGCGACGATGCATCAGGCGATGGCGGCCGCTGTCGACACCGCGCTCGCCGATCTGGGCAGGATGCGCGGCACCGGCACGCGCTCCGCGTGGCCGATGATCGTGCTGCGCACACCGAAAGGCTGGACTGGACCGTCCATAGTGGACGGCAAGCGGGTCGAGGGGAGCTGGCGGTCCCACCAGGTGCCGCTGCCGGAGGTCCGGGACAACCCGGAACACCTGCGGCAGCTGGAGTCCTGGTTGCGGTCCTACCGGCCCGAGGAACTGTTCGACGCCGACGGCGTACCCACCGCCTCCGTGCGGGCGCTCGTTCCATCACCCGCGCTGCGGATGGGGTCGAGCCCGCACGCCAACGGCGGCCGGATCCTGCGGCCGCTGGGCCTGCCGGACGTCGCGGCGCACGCCGTCGCGGTCACCGAACCCGGTTCCGTGACCGCGGAACCCACCCGCGTTCTCGGCCGGTATCTGCGGGACGTGTTCGCTCTTTCGGCGGCTCGGCGGAACTTCCGGCTGTTCGGCCCGGACGAGACGGCCTCGAACCGGCTCGACGCGGTCTACGAGGTGACCGCGAAAGCCTGGCAGCTCGCGACGACGGCGGACGACGAGCATCTCGATCCCGACGGCCGCGTGCTGGAAGTCCTGTCCGAGCACCTGTGCCAGGGCTGGCTCGAAGGCTATCTGCTGTCCGGGCGGCACGGGCTGTTCTCGTGTTACGAGGCGTTCGTGCACATCGTCGACTCGATGCTCAACCAGCACGTCAAATGGCTGAAGACGCACCGGAAGATCCCGTGGCGGCGCCCGGTCGCGTCGCTGAACTACCTGCTGACCTCGCACGTCTGGCGCCAGGACCACAACGGCTTTTCCCACCAGGACCCCGGATTCGTCGACCACGTCGCGAACAAGAGCGCCGAGGTCGTGCGGGTCTACTTCCCGCCCGACACGAACACGCTGCTGCACGTGGCCGACCATTGCCTGCGCAGCCGCGACTACGTCAACGTCATCGTCGCGGGCAAGAACGACACCCCGGTCTGGCTTGACGCCGAAGAAGCCGTGCTGCACTGCGCCCGCGGCGTCAGCAGATGGGACTGGGCGAGCGCGCACCCCGGCCGCGAGCCGGACGTCGTCCTGGCCTGTGCGGGAGACGTGCCGACGATCGAGGTGCTCGCCGCCGCGAAACTGCTGCGGGAACAGTTGCCCCAGCTGGCGGTGCGGGTGGTGAACGTCGTCGACCTCATGCGGCTGCAGCCGCGTTCCGAACACCCGCACGGGATGTCCGACCGTGAGTTCGACGCCCTGTTCACCACCGACCGTCCGGTGCTGTTCGCCTACCACGGCTACCCATGGCTGATCCACCGCCTGGCCTACCGGCGGCACAACCACGCGAACCTCCACGTCCGCGGTTACACCGAGCACGGCACTACGACGACGCCGTTCGACATGCTCGTGCTCAACCGCATGGACCGTTTTCAGCTCGTCATCGACGTCATCGACCGCGTCCCAGGCCTGCTCGCCACCGCTGGCGCGTTACGGCAGCGGATGACCGAATCGCGGGAGCGGCACCGTCGCTGGATCCGCGAACACGGCGAAGACCTCCCCGAAATCCGTCACTGGACCTGGAACGGCTGAGCGTATCCGCAACTCCACGACAAACGAGGCTCGAATAAGACTGGCCGCACTTGTTCGTGGATTCCGACCGCGCATGTCGATCACATGTCATGATCAATGTCGGTTGCTTCGACCGCACTATGGCGTTGCCCGCGATCAAGCGTGGCAGTACGCGAGGTACCTCCAGGTCGTTCGACCTCCGCTTCGCTCTGAGCGCTCCGCAGTGTCGCGTGCGTCGGCGAGGGGCCGCCACGTTGCCAGCCGCACGACCACCGACAGCAGCGCGAAAATGGAACAGGTTGTCGTGCGAGCGATCGGCAAACGCCGCTTCCCCGGATCGATCGATGAGCGGCAAGAGCGGACGTTCCGTTTCCGCCGCTCAGCTGCGCGTCGGGTGGTGTGCAGGGTCTGCGGAACATCGAGGTAGCGCTTCCGAGGCAGGCTGGACATTCGCTGACGTTGTGCGCGTGCGGTACCTGCTGCCCGACCGCGCGGACTCCGAGCCGTGCCGGCCGGTGCTGCGGGCGTGTTTCGGGGACGTGCGCCCGGCCCATCCGGCCATGAGGTCGACGCTCGGCTACCCGCTACCTGAGTCTCACCACTGTCGTGGAGGGTGCTGGCCGTAGCCGGGTTGCGAGGGTGGGCCGTAGCCCGTCTGCGGCGGGTATCCGGGCGGGATGGGCGGGCCGGGGTGGACCGGTCGCCGGGAGGCGCCGAGATAGCGGAAGGTCGACGGCAGTGCCGCCAGGATGAGCACCAGGATGTTCAGCACCATTGACAGCAGGTTCAGGACACCGGCCAGCGGGACGATCGCCAGAAGCCGTACGTAGTCCAGGGAGTCCCCGCCGGTCAGCACGGCTATGGACACCAGGGCCAGCACATTGAGCGCCGCGCCGGTCAGCAGCAGGATCGCACCGGCCTTCACGCGGGCGAAGACGAGGATCGAACCCACCAGCAGCAGGAGCACGGTCGGCACCAGATGCCCGAGACCGATCGCGGCGGACAGGCCGAAATCTCGCGTGACGTCGAGGCCCGGCACGAAGGAGGAGCCGTCGATGAGGATCTTGACGATGGCCAGGACGGCCGCGGTGATCGCGGTGCCGCCGGACGGCCGAGCCTGTCCCGGGTACGGGGCGGGGCCCGGCCACCCCATCGTGGGCTGCTGGGGATGTGTCATGCGCTCATCTTGCAGGAAGCGCCGGGGAATCGAGCCGGATGGCCGAAACGGGTCGGCAGGGCTCGGCGGCGTCCCGGTTCTCAGCAGTCAACTGCATCGCGCTGAGAAACGTCCGCTATTCGGCATGTGCGTGCATTCATTGGAATGCGCGATAAGCGGCATGTGAGCGCGTTGCGAGAACTGCGCCGCGAAGCAGCCTTGTCGATCATGCGTTTGAGCGGCTCTCCGTCTGGCTCAAGTCTGTTCGCGCTATAGGTTCTGCGGCACCGCGTGCGGGGCTGGATCATCTCGTTCGTTGTGGTGGATCGCCGCGGTGCCGGCGGATGTGTCGAGCGCGTCCAGATGTTGTTGGGCACGCTCGGCGTCGTCATCCCGGTGCTGGGCCCGGTACAGCCCCAGCGCTTGTTGCCAGTGGTCGCGGGCTTGCTCGTGGTGGCCGAGTGCGTGGTGGGTCTGGCCGATTTCTTCGAGGGTGTCGGCCTGTTTGCAGGTGTCGCCACGGGCGTGGAAAAGGGCAAGGGCCTGCTGGTAGTAGTCGAGGGCCTGGGCGTGCTGGCCGGTGTGGTGGGCGATGTAGCCGAGGCTGCCCAGCGTGTATGCCTCGGTCTCGCGGAAACCGTGGTGGCGGCACAGGGCGAGTGCGGCCTGGCAGTGGTCCCTGGCGTGCTCGTGATCGCCTAGCCGGGCTTGGCTCCAGCCGACCATGTTCAGCGCGTCGGTCTCGCCCGCGAGGCTGCCGTGGGCGTGGAACAGGCGCAGGGCGTGCTCGGCGTGTATCAGAGCCGCACGGTCGTCGCCGCGTTGTTCCCACGCCCAGGCCATGTAGCGATGGACATGTCCCCGACTGTCGGGATCCTCGGCGCGCTCGGCGAGAGCGAGGGCCTGCTGGAGGATCTCCATCGCCTGCTCATGGTGGCCGAGCAACACATGGGCACGGCCGAGGTAGCGGCGGATCAGAATCTGCGCGGCAGTGTCGCAGAGGCGGTCGGCGGCGGCCAGGCCGGCCTGCCAGACGGCAAGGTGGCTCTCGTCGGGCCCCGACTGCCAGCCGACGCTGCGCAGGGCCCACGCCAGCTGCCACACCCGCCGGGGCCAATCCAGTGAGACGGCGAGTTGCTGGGCTGCCAGAAGGTTGGGGCGCTCGGTGTCCAGCCAGGCGATGGCCGCTGTGAGGTCAGCCGGCCGGCGGGGACGGCAGCCAGGCTCTGCCGGGTCGAGCGGGACCGCGGTGAGGTAGGGGTAGAGCAGCCGGTCGACATCGGCGGCGGTGTGCAGGTAGAAGTCGACCAGCCGCCGCAGCGCTGTGTGCCGGTCGTGCTCGTGCGGTGGATGACGCGTGTGATCGGCGGCGAACAGCTTGACCAGGTCGTGCATGCGGTAGCGGCCGGGTGCGGGTTGGTGGAGCAGGGACAACCGTTCCAGCGCTCGTAACGCCTGGACCGCGTCGTGATCGGGCAGGGCGGTGAGACTGGCGGCGGCGGGCAGGCTGATGTCCGGGCCGGGCGCTGCGCCGAGCAAGGCGAACACCCTGGCGTGATCGGCCCGCAGGGCACGATCGGTGCAGGACAGCGCGGCCCGGACGCTGGCGGTGGGGTCGCCGGCATCCAGGGCGTCCAACCGGGATTCGGTGTCGCCCAGTTCGGCGGCGATCTCGGTCAGCGGCAGATCGGGGTGGATGGCGGCGCGGGCGGCGACCACTGCCAACGCCAGCGGGAGACCAGCGCAGCGGGCCAGCAGTTCGGTGACTGCCCTGGGCTCGGTGGCCAGCCGTTCACTGCCCACCCGGCACGTCAGCAGGTGCCGGGCGTCGGTGTCGTCGAGAACGTCCAGTGGCAACGGTGTCGCGCCGTGGGCGGCGACCAGGCCGGCCAGCCGGTCGCGGCTGGTCACGATCACCGCGCAGGACTCCCCGCCGGGCAGCAGCGGGGCGACCTGTTCCGCGTCGCGGGCGTTGTCGAGCAGGATCAGCATGCGCTTTCCGGCGGTCAAGCCGCGGTATAGCGCGGTTTGGGAGTCCAGGTCGGCGGGGATCGCGGCCGGGGCGACGCCGAGGGCACCCACGAGCACGCGGGTGGCCTCCGCTGCCGTCATGGGTGTCCTGTGGGGGGTGAAGCCGCGCAGGTCGACGAACAGCTGCCCGTCCGGGAACCGGTCGGAGTTGGTGTGTGCCCAGCGCAGCGCCAGCCAGCTCTTGCCGATCCCGCCCCCGCCGACCGCCGAAACCACCACCATCCCGCCCTGCCCGGCGGCGTCGAAGGCCTTGTCCAGTACCGCCAGTTCGTCGTGACGGCCGACGAACACCCCCGGCTGGGCGGGCAGGTGCCGCGGCATCGAAGCGGCCAAGCGTGGTGGACCGTGGGGGCTGTCCGAGAACACGCTTCCTGCTGCGGCGGCCAGCAATTCCTCGTACAGGTCCGGTTCCAGGCACAGGGCTTGGGCCAGCTGCCGCACCGTGTGTGTGCGGGGGTTGGTGCGCCGGCCGGATTCGAACCCGCTGATGGCGCGGACCGACACGCCGGAGCGTTCGGCCAGTTGTTGCTGGGTCTGTTGCGCCAGCTGGCGCAACTGCCGCAGCAGTACGCCGAATCCCTCCGCCACAGCACACCCCAATACCCCCGGGTGACCGTCCTCCCGTTGCTCTGCGGCACGGGAACCACATCCCGTGCCGTGGAAGTGGCCACGACGACTAGCCATATATGGCTAGCCGTATGTCCTGTTCCCGCGGCCGATCGTTACCGCATGCTCGACCGTGCCGGGCAGCCCCTCGACGGGGGCTGCCCCGTGCGCCCAGATCGTCGTGGCGCGCGGTACTCGACGGCGATGTCGATGGAGGGGTCATGGCCTCGTGGGGACGTGGACGCACCCGGCTAGCCATCCGAACCCGACCGCGATCGTGTCGTCGCGCGATCGCGGTCGTGCTGGCGATGGCGTTGACGAGCTCGCTGGCGCAGGTGGGAACCTCGTCATCGCCACTCGCGGCAGCGGCGCCGAAACCGGTGCCGCGGGACCTGCCGCTCTTGTCTGTGCCTTCGGCTGGCAAATCGGGCGCCTTGACCGAACCGACACGACCGAAGTCCGACTTCGCCCCGCTGGCGACCGGCAAGCATCCTCGGTTCGACGCGCAACGATCAGCGAAGGACACCGGCGCGGCGCCGCCGACGAGTCTGGTCAGCCCGGTCGACCAGGCCGTGGTGGGCACCGAGACCCCGGTACTGCAGGTCGCCGCCGCCGGTGACGGCGTCCTGTACTGCTTCAAGATCTCCACCGGATTCGATGGCCGCTCAGGCAGCGTCATCGATTCCGGCTGTCTGGACCAGCCACAGTGGACAGTGCCGAAGCACGTGCTGCACGACGGCGCCCGCTACACCTGGACAGCGGCCACCGCACTGCCGGGCGCGACCACGGCGACGCCACCGAAGTGGGTCGGGCACTTCACGGTCAACCAGCGGGTGGGGGACCCGGGCCCGGCGCCGACCGATCATCTGGGCCCGGTGACGGTGAACCTGTTCAACGGCAACGCTCACCTCCAGGCCGCTGGGCCGGCGTTCTCCGCGGTGGGCGGTGCGGCGGGGGTGAATCTGGCCTACAACTCGCGAGAGGGCGCGCCGCATGGGGTGCGTGCCTCGTACTTCAACGACTCCCGGCACGCGGGGACCGCGGATGACATCCCGGTGATGGTGCGTGGCGAGTCCCAGATCAACCTGGACTGGGGCATCCCGTGGAGCGGCAATCCGGACAATCTGCCGTGGCGCGACAACCCGATGCCCGTGGCGCTGGACAAGAACTGGTTCGTCGTCCGCTGGGAGGGCCACTTCAAGGCCCCGGTCAGCGGTGATTTCCGGTTCGCCGGCGGGCACACCGACGGCGCGAAGATCTGGGTCGGCGACAAGCTGGTCTACGACAACCCCACCGCCGCCGAACCCGGCGACGACTTCCTGCTGCCCGGTCCTCACCAGGACCGCGACATCCCGCTCAAAGCCGGCCAGCAGGTACCGATCCGCGTCGAGCTCTATCACCACTCCGACGATCGTCCCCGGATGGTGTTGTGGGCCACCAGCACCACCGGCGACGACACCGCGCGCAGCCACAACCTGCAACCGCAGATCGTGCCCACGGAATGGCTGCTGTCCGCGGACTCCCCGTCGCTGCCGGCGGGCTGGACCCTGGCCGCACAGTCCAGCGCCTACAGCCGCGCGGAGATGCTGGACGGCTCGGTGGTGCTCACCGACAGCGCCGGCGGCAAACACACCTGGGCCAAGCAATCCGCGGGTGGCTACAGCCCACCGGTGGGCGAGGACGGGGTGCTGGCCTTCGACAACACCGGCCGGATCACGGTTACCGAAGGCGATGTCGTATCGGTGTTCAATCCCGACGGCACCCTGGCCGCGGTGTCCTCGGTGCTGGACGGCAAGAAACCCGCCGCTCTGCAATACCTCTACAGCGGCACACCACCACGACTGACGCAGATCAAGGATCCGGTCTCGGGCCGGTCGCACCAGCTGTTCTACAACACCGATGGCAGCGACAACTGCTACGGCGGAGTGTCCCGCCCGCCGGGCGCGGACCCTGCTCCACCGCAGATGCTGTGCCGGATCCGGTACTGGGACGGCACCGAGACCCGGCTGTGGTACCTGATGGGCACCCTGGCCCGGATCGAAAACCCCGGCGCGAACATCCAGGATTTCGACTACACCGGCCGTGCCTCCGCCAAACAGCGCTATGACCAAGCCGGCGACAACGAGGAGGAGAAGCAGAAAGCCCTCGACAGCGTCGGGCCGCTGGCCACGATCCGGGACAACCTGGCCTACGACTGGCTAGCCCGCCAGCCCGCGTCGGCGGACAACGGGTGCACCAACACCGGCGACGTCGCCGCCGCCTGCACGGTGATCGGCTACGACCCCGTGGTCGAGCACTACCCCGAGCCACCCGTCCTGCGCGCGGTCCAAATCCTGGCCCCGGCCCCGGACGGTCGGGACAGCGCACATCGCGCCGAGCACTTCTACCAGTACTACCTCGAACGCAAACAAGCCACCGTGGCCGTGGCCGGGGTGGATGACGCCACCCACTCCACCACAGTGACCTGGGATGACGGCGGCCGCACCCTGGCGACCACCGACCTCACCGGAGCGACTACCTCCACGGAGTGGAACACCAAGGACAAACCCACCGCGACCGTCGACACCAGAGGCAAACGCACCACCAACATCTACGACCACGCCGACCGCCTGACCGACTCCTACGGGCCCGCGCCGGCATCGTGCTTCACCGGCCAAACCCCGGCGGCGGCGTGCGCGGCCACGATGCCGCACTCCCATCACGGTTTCGACGAGGGCCTGGCCGGACTGCAGGCCGCCCTGTACGACAACCCGTCTCTATCGGGCGTGCCCACGGTGTGGCAGACGGGCATCGGCACCGCCGACGGTTCCCTGGCCAGCAACTGGGACCGCGCGCCACCAGTGGCCAACACCTCCGGCTGGTCGGGTCGGTTCACCGGTGAACTCCAGTTCCCCGCGATCGGTGACTACCACCTCGGCTTGACGGTCGTGGACGGTGTCCGGCTGTGGATCGACGACGTGCTGACCGTGGACGGTTGGACCGACAAGGCGTCCACCACGGTCACCGGCAAATACACCAGCACCGCGCCTGGCGCCTGGCACCGCGTCCGCGTCGACTACTACAACCGCTCCGGCACCACCGGCGCGCTGAACCTCACCTGGACACCACCAGGTACCAGTGCGGCGATGACCGTGCCCGGCCGGAACCTGGCGCCCCGCTACGGATACGAGACCAGCAAGGCCACCGACAGCACCTCCGGTGGCGGCGTCGAACGCGCGCCGTCGACCAAGACCACGACCGGCTACTCCGACCCCGCCGCGGGGATCGACCCGGCATTCGGGCTGGTGGTGTCCGAAACCAACGACCCAGGTGGGGCGAACCTGGTGCGGCGCAACAGTTTCGAGCGGCCCGGCCAGGGGTATCTGCGCCGGCTGGCCAACTCGCTGCCCGCCGGCGAGATCACCAACCCCGCCCAGCGTGGCACCTCGACCTACTACGGGGACAACGAAACCCGCGCCAACCCCTGCGTTCCCCGTTCGACCGCGGTCAGCCAGGCCGGCATGGCCAAGACCGTCACCGCGGCCAAGAACGCCGACGGGACAGCCAACACGGCCGAATCGGTGTACGACGCGGCCGGTCGCGTGGTGGCGGCCCGGATCAACAGCCAGCCCTGGTCCTGTGTCAGCTACGACGATCGCGGCCGCACCCTGAAGAAGTCGTTCCCGGCGATGGACGGCCAGCCTGCCCGCACCATCACCTACGAGTACGCCGTGGGCGGTGACCCGCTCACCAGCAAGGTCAGCGACGACAGCGGATCCACCACGGCCGTGGTCGACCTGCGCGGGCGGGTCGTGTCCTACACCGACGCCAGCGGTGCCGTCACCACCACCCACTACGACCAGGCCGACCGCAAGACCAGCGAGGCCACGACCGTCAAGGGCGTCACCTCCACGGTGACCTACCACTGGAACGACGCCTTCCGCCTGACCAGTGAGGATCTGGACGGGACCACCGTCGCCACTCCCACCTACGACGCGACGTTCCTGCAAAAAGTGAGCTACGGCAACGGATCCGCCCTCACCATCACCCGCAACGACACCGAGACACCGACCGCCCTGACCTGGCAGGCCTCCGGCTCGACGGTCACCGACACCGTCACCCGCTCCCGCGATCAGCGCATCACCGACGACACCATCACCGACACCACCACCCCTGCCACCACCTACGCCTCCGCCTACACCTACGACGGCGTCGGCCGGCTGGTCGCGGCCACCGTGCCACACCACCGGCTGACCTACGCCTACGCCGGTGACGGCGGCTGCGGGCAGAACCCGAGGGCGGGAGCCAACAGCAACCGCACCGCGTCCACCGACAGCCTCAACGGCGCACCCGCGATCACCACCAGCTACTGCTACGACAATGCCGACCGGCTGACTACCACCAGCGGCGGCACCACCCTGTCGTTCACCTATGACGCCTACGGAAACGCCACCAAGATCGCCGGCGACACCCTGGGCTACGACTCCACCCGCCGGCACATGTCCACCAGCACCGCCACCGGGCACACGGTCCAGTACACCCGCGACGTCACCGACCGCATCATCGCGCGGACAGCCCAGGACAACGCCAAGCCCGCGCAGGTGACCCGCTACGGCTTCGCCTCAAGCTCCGGCGGCCCTGACGTCGTCCTGGACGCCTCCGGGAACCTGGTTCAGCGGGTGCTGACACTGCCCGGTGGTGTCGTGCTCACCAAGAACTACACGCCCAATCCGACCAGCAACTGGTCCTATCCCAATCTCCACGGCGACGTCCTGTTCACCGCCGACGGCACCGCCACCCGCACCGGCACGGTCCACCTGTACGACCCGTTCGGCCAGAACATCGACCCCGCCACCGGCGTCATCGGCGACATCCCGATCCCGGCCACCGCCGCGGGGGGCATGGACTTCGGCTGGCTCGGCGAACACACCGTTCCCATCGAACATCTCGCCAGCCAGCAAGCGCTTGAGATGGGCGCACGCACCTATCTGCCCGCCTTGGGCCGGTTCCTGCAAACCGACCCCGTCTCCGGCGGCTCGGCCAACAACTACGACTACGCCAACGCCGACCCCGTCAACTCCTCCGACCTTACCGGCAAATGCGTCGAGTGCATCATCGAGATCATCGAGGGTGCAGAAGCCATCATCGAGTACGCCACCACCGACGACCCTCCCGCCAATTCTACGCCAGCTAAGCAAGAACCTGCGCCGGCAAAGCCGTCCAGCACTCTCGGGACGGCTGCGCCAAAGGTAGGAAACATTGCGGTAATTGGCCGACTGACGGATACTGCCGCCTTTGTTGGCCGACCAGGCTACGATGTTCTCAAAATTCCGGATTGGACACTGGCAAAGAATGACGAGTGGGTGAACATGGTGATAAAAAATAACCAAGACGTCTACATGGTATCGCCGCGTACCATCGACAATCTTTGGGACGACAAGAACAAGCGGGAGACCGTCTATGCTCGCGAGATTAAAATGTTCAGAAATGCCGGATACACGTTTGACGGAGATCATCTGCGTCCACCTCCGCGAAAATGATTACCATAGACCGTGTGATTAATTGGACGCGGGTATTGGGTGCCAAAAAGATGGTTCCACTCGACTGGCAAACGTTGGGCCTGGTCTGACCACGTCGAATGATCAACGGGCACGACGCTGCGACTTACTGCGGATCTTCACGATAGGATCAACCGGTGACCACACATGAAACACGACTGCAACGGCGAATACGACAAGACTTCTCCGAGTCTGATTCCGTCCAGGAGATCCTGCGCATGCTAGCGGATCTTTCACGTCAAACCGGCGATGACGTGCTCGACACTGAGCGTGTGCATGCGGCGATCGTTCTCGTGGCCCAGGGAGACATCACACGATTCCGCGAAGCCCTCGTAATGAGCAAGCAGGACTGGCGTGACGTACTCGTTGCTGCAGGGCTGGCGAATGAGGACTGGCGAACCCGGCTCGACCAGGAACTCGGCCCTGTCAATCCCAACTCGCCAACCCATTACAACACGTAGCCTTGTGCTCGGCTTCAGTGCTCGGTTCAGCGACTGTCGCTGCCGGTTTTGAGTCACTGAAATGCAATATTCGCATCCTGTCGGTGTCATCGGTCGGGCGAGCTCCGCCCAGCAGTTGCGCCGAGAAAATCGAGAAAAGGAAGAAAATGTCCGATTCTGCAGTCGAAAGGACAGCGCCGGTGAAAACGACAAAAGCAAGACGCGGAAGATCGTTATGGCGAAGGGCGACCGTGATTCTCTCGGTGCTGTGCGCGGCCGTGGGGATCACGTCAGCTGCAGCGACCGCGGCGCCTCAGACGAACGCATCGCCGATGGCGCTGATCAAGTTGACCTTTACCAACCTCAACAACGGCAACCTTTTGGACGTCCAGAACGGTTCCCGCAACGACAAGACGCCGCTGGTCACCAACCCGGCACCCGGGTTCGCCACCACGTGGCGCATCAACACCGGAGCGAACCCCGGCGCGGGATTCGCCATCGTCAACGACACCATCGGCAAGTGCGTCGACGCCGACCGCAATCTCTACGCGCTGCGGCTGCAGCCCTGTGACGGACGCGCGACCGAGCAGTGGTACTTCCAGCCGGTCAGCGGATCGGGGCAGAAGGCGTTCATGATCCGCCACGTCACCGACAACGCCTGCTTCACCGCGCAGGTCCCCCCTGGCACCGACAACGGGGCCTACTCCAACACCTGCGACGGCACACCGTACCAACAGTGGACGCTGCCCGCCGAGGCATACAAGACGGCCTGGAACACCGCTGTGGACTACGCCGCCGCGCGGTGCGGCAAGGACACTTCGACCTGCTCGTGGACCACGGCCAACCAAACGACACCCTTCGCCATGCCGGAGGCGTGCGTCTCGCCGGTGTGGTTCAACGACACTTCCCAAACGATCCCGTGGACATTCTCCCTGACCACCGAAACAGGCTGGACGAACACGATTGGATTCATCCTGTCGGGAAGCTTTTCCGCTGGTGGCAACGCCGGTGTCGTCAACCTCCAGCTCATGGTTACCGCCGAGATCCATGGCAGTACCACGCTGGACCTCAAGCAGACGTTGGGCAACAGCCTGCAGGTGAGCGTGCCCCCTCGCCAGTACGGGTGGGTCACGTTGTCGGAGCTGGCGACCAAGGTCACCGGTACATGGACGTTCGACACCCAAGGCTTCCCCTGGACCGCCGACGACACCATCACCGTGCCGCTCAAGAGCGATTCCACCGGTGGCGCGAGCATCTACAGCGCACGGACCAGACCGACCTTCACCAACTGCGCCGGAACGACGTAACAGCGCCAGTGGAGTCGATCCAGCACGGGCCGCCTGTCCCGGTCGCCGTCGGCAGGCATTCGCATTGACCTGTTTCGCGGGTTACAGAGCTGGAGCCGTCTGCGCCGTTCGGGAGGACCAAATAGGCCTCCCGAACGGTGGTTCATCCCATCGCTTATCACGACAGGGGCGACCACCGCGCGAGCCCGCGTTCCGAACGGCCGATATGCGGCATTGGCGGGTGTTCTGTTCGGGGAGCAGGACGAGCTTGCCGCGGGGGTGGCCGGACATGCCGAGTTCGACGGCGGACCGCCAGTCACCGAGCGGGTAGGTGCGCGCGATCGGGATAGTGAACACGCCGTCGGCTGCGAGCGCGGCGTATTCGGGCAGGAACGTGGCGGCTGGTACCGGATCGGTGGCGTGGTCGAGGCTGACCCGCGCGCCGAGTCGCCTCGCCTCGTCATGGTTGCTGATCGTCATGACGCGGTGCGGGTCCCCGGTGATGGCGATGAGTTCGGGGATGGCTCCCGCATACGGCGGCGGAGCGTCGAATACGAAGTCGACCGGGCCACCGGCGAGCTCGCGCACCCGATCGGCTGCCTCTCCTCGCGTCCGTGCAACACCACGGTGTTCCCGCTCGGCTGGTCGATGTGACATCCGACCCCGTGACGGCGCTCTGGTTCGCGACCGAAGAACACCGGCCCGACGCCAGCGGTCAAGTGCGGCAGAGTAAGGGGGTTTTTCGCCGCCGATGTAACCGGTACGGAGTGGTATTAAACTTTTGAGCATGGGTAAACGAACAACACTTGGGGGAGGGCGGCAAGTCCCCTGTCTGCGACTTACGAGCAAGCGTTGGCCAAGTCGGTAAGCGAAAAATCGATATTCCGGGTATTTTCTGCGTTTCCGGATGAGCATATGAAGGCGCAGCAGAGGTTCTTTCTGGGGAGCGCGGTCCCGGCGCGCACTCAAGCGCCCGGTGTTCTAGGGATCCACCTCGCCGCAACGCCTCCCGGCGTGGCCTGTCTGAAGAAGCTCTTGACCAGTGGCCGCGCAGTGACCGTACCCTTCTGTGCCATAGTCATTCCGGCGCATGTGAAACGTAAACTCAGCCCGGACGTCGATGGGTTTCGCGAGGCACTGATCCGAAATCAGCTTGATTGAGATCGTGGGTCGAGTTCTCCGGTTAACTCTTCACAAGCCCGTCGCCTCGTCCTCGCTTGCCTCGCTCCCCAAGGGGATCCGCCGTGCCGCTTCGGGGGTGATCACGACGACGGGACACTGCGCGTGCCCGACGCAGTGCCCGGCGACGCTGCCGAGGACCAGCTGCCCGAGTGCGGTGGTGCGGCGCGCGCCCACCACGAGCAGGTCCGCGGTGGCCGACGCCGCGACCAGTTCGCTCGCTGCGTCACCGTGCACGATGCGATCCTTCACGGGTGCGGCGTCGGCGAACTCGGCTCGTACGGCGTCGATCCGTTCGGCGGAGATCGGCGGGCGGACCGGCCGCCTGCCGTGCGGTTGCAACGCCAGTGACGTTCCGGGAAGAAGTGAATCTCGCGGAGCGACGTACAGCGCCTCGAGCCGGTCGTCGGACCGGGCTTGGCCGAGTGCCCAGCGGAGTGCGGCGTCGCCGGCGGGGGAGCCGTCCAAGCCGATGATGATCAGCCGGTGGTCCTTCTGCTGTGTCATGGTGTGGCTCCTCGGTCCCGGAATCTCGTGGGCTGTGCCGGAAGTGTCGGCGTGCGGGCACCCGGCCGACCATGGCCGAAGGTCCTCGCGGGCGGGGTCGGAGGCCACTGGATCGAGGCCGGGGGGCGGCGAACACTGGACGCGCGGCCAGGAGGATCCCATGACGCTCACCCAGACTGTGCAACCCTCGGCGCGTTCGCACGAATGGTCACACGACGAGCAGAGTGTTCTCGTCGGCGCGGCTCGCGAGGCACCGCCACGGAGGCTCAGCGGTGGCTGGGTGGTGCAGATCCACGACGGCGCCGTCGACGTCTTCGAGCGGACCGGTTTCCGGGTACCGGGCGACGACCGCGCGGGGCGGGCCCGCCTGATCCACTGCGGCGCGGTGCTGGCGAACCTCGAGGTGGCGGTGCGCGTGCTGGGCTGGGTTCCGGTGACCGTGATCGGATCGGCTCCGGAGGCCCCGGACCGGATCGCCCGGATCACCGCCGGGGCACGCACCACACCGTCCACACGGGACCGAGCCGGGTACCGCGCCGTCTTCGGACATCGATCGCGGTCCGATGTGGACACACGGCGATTGGCGCGGACACTGGTGGAGCAGCTGCGGCCACGACTGTCCGGTACCGGAGTCCGAGTGCGTGCGGTGCGGGAGAGCGATGCCCACGCCCGGATCGGTGAGCGATACCGTCTCGCGGATCATCGCGAGCATCCCGGTGGCTGTTTCGCGATCGCGGTCGGCTTCGAGAGCCGGTCCGATCTGATCCGGGCCGGGCAGGCCGCCCAGTATCTGCTGCTGGCCGCGGCGGAGCTCGGTGCGGTCGGCGACTTCGTGATCGCCCCCTTCCGTTACCCGAAGACACGGGCGTCGCTGGCTGGTGAACTCGCACTACCCGGTTTCGTGGAACTGTTCGTGTCGATCGCGATCCCGGAGCCCCGGCGACGGCCACTCACCGACCCGGAGTACCCGGCAGCCCGCCCGTGAGCGCTTTGCCCGGACGGGTCCGAAGCCCGGGGGAAGACTTTCGTGGTCTTTGGTCCCGGGTTTCGGTGTCTTCCGCATCCTGCGCTGGGCCCCAGTGTGCGCGAATGTGGCTTTACTAATCCGGCCAGAAGTAGGCGGACACGGGCCGCAGCCGATTCGCTTGCAGAGACCCGTTTCCGCCGTGGCTGTGGCCGGATTGGTAACGAACGGCGCAGTACCATCGAGAAGTAGGTGAAGCCGATGTTGACCGAGGAGATCATGAGCACGCCCGTCACGTGTGTCACGCCGGACGCGCCGGTGACGGAGGCGGCGGTAGTGCTTACCAGTCGTGGGATCGCGGCGATGCCGGTGCTCGAGAACGGGATCCTGGCGGGGCTGGTGAGCGAGACCGACCTCATGACCGAAGACGCAGCGAAACCGGGGGCTCTGGTCGCCGATCTGATGACTCGTGACGTCGTCACCGTCGCGCCGGACACCCGTGTCGCCGAGCTGCCCGAACGTCTGCTGCGCAATGGTGTCCGCAGCATGCCGGTCGTTTCGGACGAGGGGCGGGTGCTGGGTATCGTCGCGCGCCGGGATGTGGCGCGGGCGTTGGTGCATCACGACAGCGCGCTCGTGCGTCAGGTGCGTTACCGGCTCGACGGGTACTTCGGGTACGGCAGGCGGTGGGATGTGGAGGCCGATCGCGGGATGGTCACCGTGACCGGGGAATTCCGTGACGGCTCCGAACCACAGATGGCGCAGGCGATCGCGGAGATCGTCCCCGGGGTGAAGTGGGTCCGGGTCGTGCCGCGAAACACGACCCTGTCCGCTGAGGAGCCCGGCGGACGGTCGTCCTGATGCGCCTTTGGTGCCTGACGGGCCGGGACCAACGTCCCGTGCGCCGATGACCGGCGGCCGCATCGGGACCACGCGGTGAGCGGCGAAGCTGAACGGGTAGGAGAAGACAAGCCCGGGAGCGATGATGACACGCGCACTGTCCATTGTGGTCGATCAGGCGCTCGCGGCCGCGGTCCGGGCTCCGTCGCCGCACAACACCCAGCCGTGGCGGTTCGCGCTCGACCGCGACCGGGTTGAGGTCCGGCTGGACCGTGACCGCGTGCTGACCGTGGCCGACCCGGAGGCGCGCGAAGCCAGGCTGTCTTGTGGTGCGGCGCTGTTGAATCTCGTTGTCTCCTTGCGGTGTCAGGGTTTCGAGCCGCTGGTCGAGCTGCTGCCCGACGCCGCTGAGCCGGATCTGCTGGCGGTGGTGACCCACGAGGGGAAGCATCGTGTCTCCGTTGAGGACCAGACGCTCGCCGACGCGGTGTTCCGCAGGCATACCCACCGTCGGCCGTTCCTCGATCGGACGGTCTCGGCGGGCATTCAGGCCACGCTCGCCCGCGCCGCGAGCCGTGAGGCCGCCAGCCTCCATTTCGTGGACGCCGAGTACGCGGGTCTGACCGCGCTCGTGCGGCGCGCGGAGTTCCTGCAGGCAGGCGACGACGCGTTCCGTGCGGAAACCGCACGGTGGACGCGCCGTGACGCCGCCAGCCCGGACGGGGTGCCGCTGGCGGCCGCGGCTCCGCCGCCGGACCACGACGGTGTGGTGGCGTTGCGGGAATCCCATCTCGATCCGGATCTGCCGGTGCGCGCGTACGAGCAGCAGCCGTTGCTCGCGGTGGTGCTCACCCCGGACTCGGGTCCCGCGGCGGAGGTCCGTGCGGGCCTGGCGATGCAGCGGGTTCTGTTGACCGCGACCTCGGTGCGGGTGGCGGCATCGTTTTTGTCCCAGCCGTTCGAGGTGGCCTCGACCCGAGGCCGGATCACCGAGCTGTTCCGTCCGCTCGGCCGTCCGCACACCGTGCTGCGCCTGGGCTACGGCTACTCGGCCGCGTCGTGGACCGGCCGCCGTCCGGTCCACGACGTGGTGGTCACCGATGAAGACACCGAACGAGCCGAAAGGAGCTCGTGATGACCACCATGCCCATGGTCACCCGGTGGTGGCATTGGCTCTGTCCGCGCCGAGGCGGCCTCGCCCGGCGATCCGACCGGATCAAGGCCGTGATCCTGGTGGGCGCGGTCGTGCTCGGACTGGCCGCGGTGCCGCTCGCCGCGGCGGCCGGGTCGGTGGTCTACGCCCGTTCGCGCGCGGTGTCCGTCCAGCAACTCGCCGAGCGGCTTCCGGCCGAAGCGACGCTGCTGGCCGACGGCCCGGTCGCCGAGGCCGCGGGCCGGGCCGGGGCAGTGGCGGAGAAAGCCCCGACCGCCGCGATGTGGACGCTGCCGGACGGCACCCTGCGGCGCGGCCGGATCGACGCCATCCAAGGCACCGTGACCGGCGCGCGGGTCCCGATCTGGCTCGACCGGAACGGCAACCCGGTGGACCCACCGCTGTCGGTAGTGGGCGCGGGCGTCAACGGCGCCGCCGCCGGCATGGGACTGCTCGCGGTCACGTGGGCGCTGCTGGCGGCGGTGTACGCGGTCAGCCGCTGGGCCTTGGACAGGGGCCGGTACGCCCGCTGGCAATCGGAGTGGCGCCGGGACCAGGAACGTCGGGAAAACCGCTGAAGGGACAGGACAATGACAGAGGACAAAGCGAGCAGCCGGATCGTTGTGGGAGTAGACGGGTCAGCGGCGTCGGCGGCCGCCCTGCGCTGGGCGCGGGCGGAGGCTGACGCCAGGGGCGCCGAACTGCACGCGGTCACCGCCTGGCTCTACGACCCGATGCTCGACGACGCGTCGATCGCCCGGATACAGGACGACGCGCGCGAAGCGCATCTGGCCAAACTCAAGGAGTTCGTCGCGACGGTGCTCGGTGACGACCCGGGTGTCGAGGTGACCTACGAGGCTCCGGACGGTGACGCGGCGGACATGCTGGTGGCGAGGTCCGTGGACGCGGCCATGCTCGTGCTCGGCGGTCACGGTACAAGGAAGCTGCGGCACCTGTTGGTGGGTTCCGTGTGCGCGGCCTGCCTGCGGCACGCGTGCTGCCCGGTCGTGGTCCTACCGGACGGAGTGACGTCGAAGGTGGACGTGCTGGAGCGCTTGCTCGGCTCGGCGGCGTCGTATGTCCCGGGGCCGGTGCTGTGATGCGGGCCCGGGAGATCATGAGCAGCCCGGCCGTCACCACGGAACCCGGCACCCCGGTACGTGAGGCCGTGGCGCTGCTCGTCCAGCACGGATTCGCCGGGCTTCCGGTCGTGGACGAGCAAAACCGGGTGGTGGGTCTGTTCACCGAATACGACGCGTTGCGCGGGGCGCGGCGGCAGGAGCGCGTGGCCGTCACGGTCGGCGACGTGATGACCTCGCCGGTCGAGGTCGTCTCCCCGGAGACCAGGGTGACCGAGATCGGCCGCCGGATGCTGGCCGACCGGCTTCGCTGCCTGCCGGTGGTGGCCGACGGCGTCGTGGTCGGCGTGATCAGCAGGCGGGATCTCCTCCAGCCGCTGGTCCGCCACGACGACGCCATCGCCGCGCAGTTGCGTGCTCTGCTGACCGACTATTCGGGACACCGCGGCCGCTGGTCGGTCGAGGTCGTGGGTGGTGCGGTCACGGTGTCGGGCACCTTCGCCGACGAGGCGGAACGAGCGGTGATCACCGCATTGGCGCGCACTGTGCCCGGAGTGTCCGAAGTGGACTGCCGCGCTGAGCACACCGCGGTCCGATGAACACCGGCACCAGCGCGCTGCTCGCCGACGGCACGGTGGTCACCGTGCGGGAGTTGTGCGAAGCGGACGCGGTGTCGGTGCTGCATCGCGGGCTCTGCGAACGGGATCGGTAGCTGCGGTTCTTCACGACCCAGCCCGCAGGCGTCGCCGGGCTCGCGCACACCATCGCCATAAGGCCAGCGCCGCCGCGTGGGCAGGCCGAAGCCATCCACGCCCGCACGGCGGCCAACACCGCCACCACCCTCGCGGCGCAGGCACAGTACGCCGCGAACGACTCCGCCACCGCCGCCGAGTCCGCCGCCGGAATCGCCGAGGCCGCCGTGGCGGTTCGCCGAACCGCCGTGGCTGCCCGACCTGCTCGAGCGACCCGCGGTTCGCCGCCGCGGAGGAAGCGGAGCTGCGGTATTGGCACCGTATCGCGGGAGGTGCCCGGACAGGCGCGACAACCGACGACCCCGCGGTCGGCGAATTCGTGACCGGCGGGCCCGTGGCGACGAGTCTGCGGCTGGCCAACCTCGCGTTCGTCTGTGTCACGACCTGGCCGCACTTGCCCGAGCAGGCCCGGCACACAGTCTTCGGTGTACTGGAACAAGCCCCCGCGGATCGCGACCGGCACGAGCAGTTCTGGGTCGAGAGCTACGTGATCAACGACTGGCCGCCCCGCCCTCGGCCAACCCGGCAGCCCAATGTCTGCTGTTCCCGGCCGACCTCCCAGCTCCAGTTCTCGCAGAACTCCTCGGACTGCACATCGGCGCAGCCGTCACCTGGACCAAGACCCTCCAACGTGACTGGTCGGCTTACCTGGAAGCCCGCGCGGCCAACAGCAACACCGT
>NZ_JBHYJW010000036.1:0-97386 GCF_042741125.1 Amycolatopsis sp. NPDC058986
AATGTACCAATGGTCGTTTAATCCCACATTGAGGGACTCTGAGTCCCTCAATGTGGCATTCACGGACCGCGCGACGGGGACGGGGACGGCGGGGAGACTTCCAGGACGCGGGCGGGGCGCCAGCGGCGTTTGCGGCCGGAGCGGTACACCCGGGTCAGCAGCAGCACCGTCAGCACGAGGCACAGCGCGCCGAACACCCCCGCCACGGCCAGGACCGGGCCGAGTTCGTCGTGCGGGACGACGCCGACGCCCCGGGCGCCCGGCGGGACGACGGCGGCGATCCCGGCGGCGCCTTCCTCGGGGAGCACGGCGGTCACCGCGGCCATCGGGTTCACCGTTCCCCAGCCCAGCGCGGGATCCGGCAGCTTCGCGGCCGGATGTGTCGCGGTGGCCAGCAGCCGGTGCTTGACCTGGGCGGCGCTCAGCGTGGGGCGGTAGGCGCGCACGAGCGCGGCGGTCCCGGCGACGAACGGGGCGGAATAGCTCGTGCCGTTCCCCTGCCAATGTCCTGGCCCGCCGGGGCCGAGGCCGAGCACGTTCACGCCGGGCGCCACCAGCGACAGGAACGGCCCGGTCTGGGAGAACTCGGCGTGCTGGCCCGCTTCGTCCACCGCGCCGACCGCGATCACCGACGGGTAGGACGCCGGATAGGTCACCGGATCGCCCTGTTTCGCGGTGTTGGCGGCGGAGGCGACGAGCACGACGTCATGGCTCGCGGCGTACTCGACCGCGTCGGCGAGCTGGGAGTTCTGCTCGGTCGTACTGGCCGAAACGTTGATCACCCGCGCACCGCCGTCGACCGCGGCCCTGATCCCGAGCGCCATCCCCTCCGGCGTCAGCGCGCCGTCCTTCTTCGGGTCGTCCGTGTTCGCACACCGGATCGGCAGGATCTGCACCCCGGGCGCCACCCCGGCGTACCCCGTTCCGCTCGCCGGGGACGCGGCGATGATGCCCGCCACGAAGGTGCCGTGCCCGTAGCAGTCGCTGTCGGCCGGCCCCCTTCCCGGTTTGGTCGTGTCGACGCCCTTCAGCACGGTGCCGCCCCGCAACTGCGGCACCGCGCCGTCGACGCCGGTGTCGACCACACCCACCGTGACGCCCGCGCCGTTGGTCAACGGCCACACCCGTTCCGGCGCGAGCTGCTTTTGCGCCCATGGCACGGACGGATCGACGGTCCGCGGCGGCGGCAGGCACTGCACCTGCTTGTCCTGCTTCCCCGAAGGGGGCGGCGCCGAAGACGAAGCAGGCGGCAGCGACGAGGACGGCGGCGCCGGGGGCGGCGACGGTGCCGCGTACGCGGGAACCCCCATGGCGAGCACGCCGACGGCGAGCAGCACGGCGGACTTCACGGTGTTGTTCACGAGGCCACCGCGACAGGTTTGCCTTCGCCCGCCGCCTCGTCCCGCCAGAGCACCATCGACGTGGTGAGCCGGGCGATCGTGTCCGGATCCTCGACGAGCCGGAGCGCGGCGCTGCGGCGTCCAGCCAGCACGTTGTCGAGTTTCGCCAGCGCCGCGCGGTCGCGGTCGTCGAGGTCGGTCGACTCCAGCGTCTCGCCCGGCGCCAGCTCGCGGAACAGGACCGCGATCTTCGGCGCGCTCAGTGCGTCCGGGTCGTCCTCGGGCTCCTCCCGCTCCTCATCCGACACGGAGCGGACGGCCAGCGTCTTGAACCGGGCGCCCGCGGTGAACACCGCCTCGCCGACCGGGCGGCTCAGCATCAGCTCCGACGTCCGGCGCGCGGACGCGGGCCAGATCAGCACGTCGAGGTCGGCGCCGGGGACGGTCACGTCGAGATCCATGCTGGCGGCGAGAAAACCCGGTTCGGTGAGCACCGTGCCGGGGGTGCCGCGGTGTTCGAGCGACTCGGCGACCTTGCCCTGCCGCAACACCGCCCGCCGATGCGTGGGGAGCCGCCGCAGGCCCGACATCAGGCACGGGATCTGACCGTCCAGCACCGCGCCCTCGCCGGTACGCAGCGCGCCGTTGACCAGGTTCGCGGCACCCTCGCCCCGGCTGAGGTAGAGACAGACCGCGACGTAGTCCGCCTTGCCCGCGGGCGATTCGTCCACCCGCATCGACGGCCAGGTGGCCAGCGCCGCGTTCACCGTCGCGAGCGCGATGCCGAAGTCCTCCCCCGCCGCCGTGACGAACCGGTTCTGCTCGGCGGTGGTGCTGGCCCGCACCGGCACCGCGACCGGCTGGAGCGCGGGAGACGCCGGTGGGGCGGGCTCGGCATCGGCCGACGGTGCGGGTGGCTCCGTCTCCGCGGGCGGGGCGGGCTGTGGTGACGGCCCGGCAGCTGGTGCCGTCTCGGCCTCCACTTCCGCCTCGGGCTCGACCTCGACCGTTTCCATGCGGACCGTCTCGGCGGCCGGTTCCTCGCGCGGTGGCGAGCCTTTCGACGGACCGGACACAGTGGACGGTGTTATGCCACTGGACACAGTGGACACCGGCGCGCCCGAGGTCGTCATGATCGAGGGTGGCGCGGCCGCGGCGGGTGGCACCACAGGCGGTGCCGTCTGCGACCCCGCGGGCGGTGGGCTCACGCTGCCCGGTCCGGACGGCGCGACCGGCGGCACGGGACCGGGACCCGGTCCGGCGGGAACGGCCGGAACCGCGGGCGTCATCGGCCGAGCAGCACTCGGCGCCCACCCCCCGACAGGCCGCGCGGGCACGGAATCCGCAGGCTCGGGCCGGGAAGCACGCCGCGGCGCCACACCGTCCAATTCGGACGGAACAACCGGCGGAACGGGGCCCGGCCCGGTGGGCGGCACCGGCCGAGCGCCTCCCGGCGCCCGCCCCTCGGCAGGCCGGGCAGGCACGGAATCCGGCAGTCCGGAGCCAAAAGCACGCTGGGACGCCACGCCGCCCGGTCCGGACGGCGCGGCCGGGGCCGCCGGATCGGCGGGCAACGCCGACCGAGAACCCGCCGGTGCCCACCCCCCGGCCGGGCGGCCGGACCCGGAGTCCGGCGGTTCGGCCCCGGAACCACGCCGCGGCACCGCGCCATCCGGCCCCGGCGGAACACGCGGAGGCACCGGCCCGGCGGGAACAGCCGGAACCGCGGGCGTCATCGGCTGAGCACCACTCGGCGCCCAACTCCCGGCAGGCCGCGCGGGCACGGAATCCGCGGGCTCGGACCGGAAAGCACGCCGCGGCACCGCACTGTCCGCTGTGGACGGTCGCGGCGCGGGACGGCTCGGGACGAGCGGACGGGACGACGGAGGACCTGGCCTCGACGGCGCAGGCGGCGGTGTCGGTTTCCGGTTCGCCGCACGATGGTCGAGCGCGTGCGCGGCCTCGCGATCGGGGGCACCCGCGATCCGCACCCGGACCGCCGCGCGTTCCCCGTCCGGGAGGGCCTCGAGCAGACGCTCCGCCGCGGCCAGCACCGGCAGGCCGACCGGCTGCCCTGCCGCCCCCACCGTCAGCGTCCAGCGCGCGGGATCGAACGGCGCGGCGGCAGCGTCCGGATCGGCGTCCCCGTCCGCAGCGCGAAGCACCAGCCCGGACGGCACGACGTCGGCGAGCACCGGATCGCCGTCGCTCCCGGCCAGCCGATAGGACCGCTGCCCCTCCCGCTCCCAGCCGGGCGGGGGCGGTGCGACGGCGAGCACCTCCTGGTCCCCGCCGTCGGCGGCCTGCCGCAGCACGATCGGGAAGGGCCGGAACGCGCCGCCCGGCACGACGGTCGTCCCGTCGAGCTGCGGCCCGGCGCTGAACACGACGTCCCGGGAAAGGCGCAGGGCCAGTTCGATCTGCCAGGTGTGCGCCGCGGCCTCCGGCGTCGCGGGGACGACCATGACCGGCTGCGGCGGAAAACCGCCGAGCAGCTCGGCGACCTCGGCCGCCGACGGCGTCATCACGACGATCTTGGGGAACCGCTGGTTCACCGCGACGTCGAAGGCGGTGTCGACGGCGGTCGAGGCGTCGGACACCGAGCGGACCAGCAGGCCGCACGGCACCGGCGCGGCCACGACGGCGCCCAGCGGGACCGGCCCGGCCGGCAGCCAGGATTCCCACTCCGGCAAGGGAAAACGGGCCCCGTGGAAGCGCACCAGCTGATCGGGACTGAACCGGTGCCAGCCGGTGCCGCCCGCACCGTGTCCCGCGTACAGGGCCGCGCCCGGCATCGCCACGAGCCCGCCGTCGGGCGCGGCGATCTCGACGCCGAGATCCTCGGCGAGGCGCTGGGCCGCCTCGGTGTCGGCCGCGAGACCGCCGACACCGAGCCAGAGCAGCTCGATCCCGGCGAGGTGCTCGCGCAACAGCTCGGGCAGGGCGGACGCCAGCGACGGCACCTGGAGCGCACCGGGCGTCGCCAGTACGAGCAACTCACCCTCGGACAGCGGTGCCGCGCCGATCCGCAGCCGATCCAGGCCCGCTTCGTCACGACGCCGGACGAGCACGTGGCGCTGGTGCGCCTCGTGCTCTTCGACGACCAAGAGGCCGGGGTGTTGCTGATGCATCGTCTCTCCAGTCGGCACGGCTCACCTCATCGACAACAGGTCGTCCTCGGTCAGCAGGGTGAGGTCCGCGGCGTCGGCGTTCGTGGCGGCCAGGCGGGAGGCCTGCCGGTCGGTCATCCGCTCGAACACCCGCCGCGCGGTACGCCCATTGCCGAACGTGCCGTCCTTCGGGATCTCGTCGAAGTACTTCAGCAGCGCCGCGCTCGCCCCCTCGGTGAGCCGGTAGTCGTGCTTGCCGCACTGCGCGCGCACGATCGTCACCAGCTCATCCGGGGTGTAGTTGGCGAACTCGATGGTGCGGCTGAAGCGCGATTCCATCCCGGGGTTGGCGGAGAGGAACTCGGTCATTTCCTTGGAGTAGCCCGCAGCGATCACGACGACGTCGTCGCGGTGGTCCTCCATCAGCTTCACGAGCGTGTCGATCGCCTCGCGGCCGAAGTCGGGGCCGGTACCGCCGCCACCGGAGCTGAGCGCGTACGCCTCGTCGATGAAGAACACCCCGCCGAGGGCGGTGTTGAACGCCTCGGTGGTCTTGATCGCGGTGCCGCCGATGATCTGGGCGACCAGATCGGCCCGCGCCACCTCCACGAGATGCCCCACGCGCAGCACGCCGAGCTGCGCGAGGATCTGGCCGTAGAGCCGGGCGATGGTGGTCTTGCCGGTACCGGGCGCCCCGGCGAACACGAGGTGCCGCGCCATCGGCGGGGCGGACAGCCCGGCGTCCATCCGCCGCTTCGCCATCTTGTTCAGGTTGACCAGCGAAGTCACTTCGCTCTTCACCCCGGCCAGCCCGACCAGCCCCTGAAGCTCTTCCAGCGGGTCGGATCCGAGTGCCGGCCGCTTTTGCGTGTCGTCGGCGGGGGCGGCCCGCGGCGTGGCACCGGCGGAGGCCGCGGTGCCGTACGCGTCGTTGGCGAGGTTGCCGCCGCTGATCAGGTCCAGCACCTCGATCGCCTTGCTCGGCCGGAGCTGCCGGATACCGCTGCCGTGGTTGTCCCGGACCGTGCATCCCTTCACCGTGACGGCTTCCCCGGTCTCCAGCAGGATCCCGTCGGCGGAGCCGCCGGAGAACTCGGAATCGAGCACGCTGCCGGACGCGCCCTCGGCGAACGTGCAGCCCGCCCCTTTGCTTTCCTGGACCCGGCAGCGCGTCATCGACAGGTCCGCGCCCGAGCCCGCGTGCACCCCCTCCTTGCCCGACCGGAAGAGCTGGCTGTCGGACAGCGACAGCGCCGCGTCCGCCACCCGGACAGCGGCGTCGGCGACGTCGCGCGTGTTCAGCCCGCTGACCGAGGGCCGCGCCGCGCCCGACACGGACAGCCCCGCCCCGCCGCCTTCGACCTCGATGTTCTCCAGCCTGCCGCGCGCACCGCCGTCCACCTCGATGGCCGCGCCGTCGCAGCCCCGCACGTGCAGCCTGCGGAAGAACGGATCGGAGCCGTCGTCGATCCGCACCCCGGCCGCGGTGCATCCGGCGACGGAGACCTGGGCGAACTCGGGCAGGCTCCGTTCCGTCACGCCGATCCCGATACCGTCCACATCGGACACTTCGCAGCCGGTGACGGAGCCGGACGCCCTGCCCATGAAGTGCAGCCCGCGCCCCCGGGTCCCGCGCACCCGGCAGCCGCGCAGTGCCGGGGCGCAGCCCTCGGCGACGAAGATCCCTTCGGCACCCGCGCCGTCAACCGCGCAGTCCTCCAGCACCACCTGCTCCGACGTGGCGAGGTAGAAGCCGATCGCGGTGGTGTCGCGCACGTTCAGCCGGGTCGCGGTCAGCCCGGCCTGCTGCTCCACCGCGATCGCGGGCTTGCCTGCCCCCGACACCGTGGTGTCCTCCACGGTGAGCCTGCCCTGGCCGTTGAGGCAGATCCCGTTGGCCGCCGCCGGCCCCACCACGCAGGACCGGACGTGCAGCCCGCCCTGTTCGGCCACCACGACCGCGGAGGTGCCGAGATCGGTCAGCCGGCAGTCGTCGAGGACCCCGCCTTCGGGCGAGGTGACCACGACCCCGGCGCCGGCGGCGTTGCGTACCTCGCTGGACCGCATGAGCAGGGTTCCCTGGTCCCGTACGAAAATCGACGCCCAGCTCGACGCCTCGACCGTGCACTCGGTGACGCTGAGCTGACCGCTCATCACGAGCACCGCCGGGCTGTCCGCGTCGGCGGCGACCACGGTGACACCGGACAGCGCCGCCGAATCCGCCTGGAGCGACACGGTGACGCCGGTGGCCGCGACGATCCAGACCGTGCCCGGCCCGTTCTCCGCGGTGATGGTGACGGGTTTGGTCAGCACGAGGTTCTCGGTGTAGCGGCCGGGACCCACCACGATCACCGCGCCGTCGTGCGCGTGGTCGATCGCCTCGGCGATCGTGCGGTACCCCTGCCCCGGCGTCTGGGTGACCGCGATGACGTTACTGCTCACAACTCCTCCATCGTCCCGAGCTTCACGCGCCGAGCGGTTGCGGCCGCCCGCCGAGATCGGACGTGGCCAGCCCGTGCCGCGTCCGGCAACCCGCCTTGGCGAACAGCCTGGTGAGGTGTTTCGCCACGGTTTTCTCACTCATCCGCACCGCGATCGCGATCTGGCGGTTCGTCCGGCCGAGGCGGATCAGCTCGATGATCCGCAGTTCCGTCTCCGACAGGTCCTCGCGGCGGTCACGCTGTTCGGCCACCACGCCCCCGCTGCCCTGGAGCGATCGCTTGGCCCGCGCGGTCAGCCTCGCCGCGCCGATCGACTGCGCGATCTCGAAGGCCTCGGTCAGCCACGGCGCCGGTTCGGCGGCCGTGCTGCCGACCAGCTGGCAGGCCAGCGCCAGCTCGAACCGGTTGCCGCCGCCGCGCGCGAAACGTTCGGCCGCCCGCGCCCTGGCGCCGTCGCCGTCGACCAGTCCTCGCACGTAGGACACGGTTTCCAGCGCTTCGGGGCCGGTATCGCGCGAGTACGTCCGCTCGACCTCGGTGAGGACCCGGCGGGCCTGCAACGGTTTGCCCGCCTCCACCGCGATCGTCGCCATCCTGCGCAGGAGCAGTCCGGTACCGGGGCCGCCCCGGCGAGCGCGCAGGCCTGCCCGCAGTGCCCCCGCGCTGTCGCCCGCGTTGTGCCGGGCCCCCGCGTCCACCCAGGAACGCAGCACCGGGAAGGCACACTCTCCGGCGGGCACGGACTCCAGCCAGGCCGCCGCGCGCTGGTCCTCGCCACGCCACGCGCACATCTCCGCGGCGTGCAGGCGGGCGCTCTGACGGGCGAGCGCGTCGGCATGCGGATCGAGTTCGAGTTCCCGCGCCGCGCTCAGTGCCGCCGTCCAGTCGCCGTCGGCGTACCCGGTGAGCACCCGGTGGTACGCGGCGAGCGGGCCGTCGGCCGGGGTACCGAAGTCCGCGCCGAGCACCGAAGCGAGCACCGGGACCAGATCGCGCAGGGCGAAGGCGTGTTCGAGACCGCGGGTCCGGCGTTCGATCGTCGGCAGGACCGGCGAATGCCGCAACGGTGCGAAGGCGGTCTCGACGTCGCCGATGGTCAACTCCGCCTGCGCGCCCGCGAACCACCGGTCGCAGAACCCGATCGCGGCGGGGACCTCCCCGTCGGCGGTCACCGCGGCCCGGACGGACGCGGGGATCGGGCGTCCGGAATGGAGCGCCGCCAGCGCGGCCGCCGCCGCGAGGTCCGCCGAGTCCAGTTCGCCCGCGGGCACCTGGCCGACGAAACGCGCCAGCCCCGCGTAGTCCGCCGTGCGGACGAAGTGGCGGATGAGTTCGACCGCCGCGCGGGAGCGGTGTTCACCATCCTCGGCGTGCCACCAGGCCGCGTACCGCCGTCCGGTGTCCGATGTCCCGTCGCGGAGGTTCCCGGCCAGATCCGGCCGCCGCGGGAACGTCGTGCCCGCCGCGGCGAGATGCCGGGCGAGGACGAACGGGCGCTCGCCGTCGGCTTCGAGCAGGTGGCCGACGATCGCCTGGTGCAGTGTTTCGCTCGCCGGGCCCGGCACGGCGGCGCGCAGCGCCGGGCAGCGGACGCTCAGCCGCCCCTCGGCGTCGGCGCCGAGCACCCCGGCCCGGACCAGCCGGTCGGCCGCACGCCCGTAGTCCAGTGTCGAACGTCCCGTCGCAGCTGCCAGCAACGGGATCTCGTCGACGCCGAAGTCGGTGTCCCCGGCGAGGCGCACCAGCTCGCGACCGAGGGGGCCGCAGTCCGCCAGCTCGACGAGCAGCCGGTGCCCCGGCGGCAACGCGACGGGCTCCTCCGGATCACGCAGGCACACGTGACCGTGCACCGTGGCCAGCCGATCGCGCAGCCGCAGATCGGCCACTGTGGACACGATGGTGCCGGGATTGCCATACAGCGCACCGAGACCGTCGCGAACGGCTTGGCGGAGGGTGTCGTCGACCGGCAGTCCGGCCGCCTGCCGGAGCACGGCGTCGGAGTCCTCTTCGGACAGTGCGCCCAGTTCGAGCACCAGGTCGGCCGCCTCGCCGAGCTCGGTGTCGTCGGCACACGCCGCGATCACCAGGCTTCCCGCGTGGCGGGCCGCGGCCAGGGCGATGGCGGGCTGGGCGAGGCGGTCCGCGTCGTCGACGACCACGGCGACCGCGCCCAGCCTGCGGAACACCGTGCCGAGCGTGGTGGCCAGCCGCGACCTCTCCCAGGCGGACTCGTAGGCCTGTTCGGTGCACAGGCGGCTCAGCGCCTCGATCGCGTCGGCGAGCCGCGAACGACCACCGAGGTCCTCGAAGCGCTCGCGGATCGCGTCGAGGACGACGCGGACGCCGTAGCGGTCCCATGCCGGGTGATGCGCCGCGCCGGACATCTCGAGGACGAAGATCCCGCGGTGGATCAGCTCGATGGACGCCTGCGCCAGCACGGCACTCCGCCCGCTGCCCGGCTCACCGCGCAGCACGGCCAGCGCCCGGCCGTCTGCCGCCGACCGGAGCGCGGCCAGCTCGTCCCGCCTGCCCACGAGTCCCGTGCGCTGCCGTCCCATCCCGATGTTCCTCCCCGGTACCCCAAGGCCAGTGGTTCCGCACCGGCGTGGACCGGCCGGTGCCGGGAACCGAGCATCCCGACGCTCACTTCACGACTTCTCTATCCGGTCTCTATCCGGCGCCACCTCTCACGACCAGCGGGGAACCGCCGTCGCGCATCGCCGCCGACAACTCGATCCGGGACCGGTACCCGGTACGCGCGAACAAGCGGCTGAGCCGGTTCTCCACGCTCTTCTCACTGACGCGCAGCGCCATCGAAAGTTGCCTGTTGGTCAGCCCGTCGGCGACGAGGACGGCCAGCAGGTGCTCGCTCTCGGCCGCCGTGCGCGTGCGCCCCGGCACGACGATCCCGTGCTCCCGCATGAGGTTGCGCGACCACGACCGGTGCAGCAGGGCGCCGAACCCGCCGAAGATCTCGTAGGCCGAGCTCAGCAGCGCCGGATCACCGGCACCGTGCCGGACCAGCTTTTCGTACACCGTGGCCGTTTCGAACGGCTGGTCGCGACGGCGCACCATGGCGAGACATTCCTCCGCGTTCGCGCCGTCACCGTCCACAAGGGAGCGAATGAGCGCGGCGTGCGTCAGCACGCGGGACGTCGGCATGGTCCCGGCGAGTTCTTCGATCGCGGCAAGGCACCGCTTGGCCTCGTCCGGGTCGCCGGCCTGGAGCGCGAGGTCGGCCAGTTCGGACCAGCAGAGATCGAGGCCGACGGCAAGCCCCCGCCCGGCGGCGGTCCGCTCGCACTCGTGGAGCTTGGCCATGGCGCCCTCGCTCTCGCCGAGCGCCCACTGGATCCGCGCCTCGGCGATGTCGAGCAGATGTCCCAGCCGCGGACCCGACTCCCGCGCGGCCGTCAGCGTTTCCCGCGCCGCGGTCAGCTTTCCCTGTGCCACCAGCACGGTGATGATCGTCAGCTGCGTCGCGGAGTACCCGATGTGGTAGCCGCGGCCGGCGCTGCGCGTCCGATCCCGGCGGGCCAGGTCGACGGCCCGCTCGACCTCGCCACGCATCGCGGCGAGCGCGGCGCGATCGCCCAGCGGCAGGTTTTCGAGATCCTCGCCGGCGAGCAGCTTCTCGGCGCCGGCGGAGTCACCGATGACCAGCAGGGCCGACGCCTGTGCCGTCACCCGCTCGGCCCGGTGGCGGCGCACGGCGCGCGGCGCAACGCCTTCGGGAGCGGGGAGGTCGCGTTCGGACAGTTTCTCGAACAGGTCACTGTGGCCGGTCCACAGCGCCGCGAACGCCTCGAGCAGCGACCCGTGGAGAACGGTCGTGGCGCTTCCGCCGCGCCAGCGTTCCCCGGCTTCCGCGAGCACGTCGCGCACTTCGCCCCAGCGGTCCAGCATGCCCAGCGCCAGCGCCCTGGTCACCGGGCGCTGGGAGGGATCGTCCTGCCAGCCGCGCCAGGATTCGGCGATCTTGCGCAGCGTTTCGTCGTCCCCGACGCTCTTCAGCGCGCGCACCGCCATCACCTGGACCGCCTGTGCCACGTCCGGCGCGAGCTGATCGGCGAAATTGGTCAGCAGGAGCTGCGCGCCACGGAGGCTGCGCTCGTGCCGGCCGCGGGAATGGCAGATCTCGGTGTGCGCGAGCAGGGCCGTCACCCGTTGCGCCGGGTTCTCCGCGAGTTCGATCGCCGCGCCGAGCCAGCGCGACGCCCGCGACGGCAGGCGGTCGCCGACCTCGGCCGACCGCTCCAGCAGCGCGTCGAAGGCGAGGCCGGGGTCGATCAGCCGTCCGGCGTCCGCGACCAGGTCGGCGAGGTAGTCCGGATCATCGCACCGCGCCGCCCCCGTCCACACCGCGGTGACGGCCTTGGCCGAGAGGCGGCGGCGTTCGAAAGGGCCCATGGCGGCGGTGAGCGCGGTGGCGAGGACCGGCACCGGAATCCGCCACGAACGTCCGTTCCGGCCTCGGTGCAGGACGCCCTCGCGCCGCAGGTCGTCCAGCAGTGCCACGACCTCGGCCTCGTCCGTCTCGAGAACCTCGGCGACCAGTCGCGGGACGGCCTCGCCGAGCGGCGCGAGCACGGACACCGCGGTCGCGGTGGCCACGGCCTTCGGGTGCAGACCGCGCAGCAGCCGGAGGAATTCGTTGTCCGGCGGGCATTCCACCGGCCGGGAAGCCGGTGCGAGGTAGGCCGTGTCGCCGATCAGGCGAACGGCACCGCTACGCCGCAGCATCTCGATCGCGTCGCGGACCGCCGCCGGGATCCCCCGGGAAAGCTCACCGATCCTCGCGACCAGCTCGTCGTCCGGCTTCGCCCGCGTGGCCACCGCGAGTTTCCTGGCGATCTCCTCCGGCGTCATCGGCCGGAGACGGACCGGGCACGCGAGTGCGTCGCCGCGCAGCTCCCGCAGCCAGTCCCGATGCTCGGCGGGCATCGGCGTGCGGATCGCGCCCACGCAGGTCACGGCGGACCCGGCCAGCCTGCGCACCAGCGCGCCGAGGACGGCGCGGGAATCCCGGTCGATCCATTGCGCGTCGTCGATCAGCAACGCGGCCTCGCCACCACCGCGCAGCAACACGGTGGCGGCCGCGGCGGCGGCCCGGCGCGCGATCTCCGGGGACCGGTGTGCGCCCGCGACGGGCCCGAGCGGCATGAAGCCCGCGTCGGAGCCGGGCAGGCGTACCGGCACCGCGTCGCCGTCGCGGGTGAAGCGGATCGCCGACACCCGTGTCCCTCGCCGGGACAGCTCCTCGCCGAGCTCACCCAGCACCGTCGTCCGGCCGATGCCGGTCGGTCCCGTGATCGGGACGAACGGCCGGCCCGCGGCGAGAGCGGTGAGTACGGCGTCCACGCCCGTATCATGCGGTGCCGGCGACGGCCGGAGTGCTCGCTGACCGGGATCGGGGACTTTCGGAGGGTGAGTAATGCCCAAACGACTTACCGCTATGATCGCCGCGCCTGGCGGGCCTTCGGCGAGCTGTGTGGTTCGCCAGGACGCGCCCATCGAGCGATAGCATCGCTCGATGGAGCTGAGGCAGGTCGAGCACTTCCTCGCCGTCGTGCGGAACGGAAGCTTCACCGCCGCCGCGCAGGAGGTCCACGTCGTCCAGTCGGCACTGAGCGCGTCGATCCGCAAGCTCGAAGCGGAACTGGGCACACCGCTGTTCGAACGCACCACGCGCCGGGTGACACTGACCGAAGCGGGCAGGGCACTGCTGCCGGTCGCGCACCGGATCATCGCCGACGTCGTCGCGGCGCGGGGCGAGGTCGCTGCCGTCACCGGGCTGTCCCAGGGCCGGGTGTCGATCGGCACCATCCAGACGCTGACCGTCGTGGACCTGCCCGCCAAACTCGGCGAGTTCCGGTCGCGCTATCCCGGCGTCCGCATCCACGTCCGGGAAAGCCTCGTCCCCGAACTGGCCACCGCGGTCGCCAGCGGCGAACTCGATCTGTCCTATGTGGCCGGTGACGGACCGCTGCCGGACGGACTGCACGGATTCGCGCGGTGGAACCAGAACCTGGTCCTGCTGTGTCACCCGGGACACCGGCTGGCGCGCCGTCGCCGCGTCCGGCTCACCGAGCTGGACGGCGAGCCGTTCGTCGATTTCAGCGGCAGTGGGCTGCAGACCATGATCGCCCGCAAGCTCACCGAAGCGGGCGTCCGGCACAACCGGGTCTGCGAGGCCACCCATATGCCGCTGCTGGTCGACCTCGTGGCGGCGGGCCTCGGCAGCACCATCGTGCCCGAACCGGTCGCCGAAAGGTCCGGCCTGCCGTTCGCCCGCTTCGATCCGGTTCTCGACAGGGCCATCCACCTGACCGGCCGGGGGCCGGAACTCACCAACCCGGCCGCCAGGGCGCTCCTGACACACCTGCTGTCCTGACGGATGATCCACAAAGGACAGTAGCCACCCGCACCTCCGCCTCGCCCGGCGAAAGCCTCGGAATCCGGTCCCGGCACCACCGCGCTGCTAGCATCCGGACGTGACTTCCCCCGCCCCCGGCCACGACTACGTCGACGAGATGGTCGCCGCGCTGACCGGTTTCCACGCTCCGTCCACACTGGAGTCCAAGGCACTGGCCTACCGGCTGCGCCGGGTGGCCCACCGGCTGGAGATCGAGATCAAGCGCGAGCTGTCACCCCACGACATCGAGCTGTGGGAGCTGGAGCTGCTCGCCTGCCTCAGCAGGGCGCGGCCAGCCCAGCGGCTGTCCGCGGGGCAGCTGATGACCCAGCTGCAGCTGACGTCGGGCGCGGTGACGAACCGGGTGAACCGCCTGGAGCGCAAGGGCTGGGTGACCAGGGAGCCCGATCCCGGCGATCGCCGCTCGGTGGTCGTGACGCTGACCGCCGACGGCGCGAAACGGGCGGCTCACGTGTTCGGCACCAAGACCGAGGCCGAGGGCGCGTTGCTCGCGGCGCTCTCCCCCGCCCGGCGGCGCAGGCTCAACGACGATCTGCGCACCCTGCTCATCTCCCTCGAAGACCCCGACGGCACCAGTAAAACCACCCGGCGCCCCCAGCCCTGACCGCGACCGCGATGCCGTCAAGGCCACCTTGCGGGCGTCAGACGCCCATAAGGTGGCCTTGACGACACGTCCCGCCGTCTTGACGTGACCCATGAACGTTCATTATCTTAACGTTCATGCATTCCGGATCCTCGCAGCCGAAGGCGCGCCGGGAGCGCTGGGGGAAGGCCGCGATCTTCGCCGGCCTGACGGCCGCACTTCCGTCGGTCTGGCAGACCGTCACCCACGTCACCGACGAGACCTACCGGGCACCCGAAGCACGGCACGGCGAAGGCCACGTCCAGTACCACATGGCGCGCGAAGCGCTGATCACCGCCGGAGCCCTCGGGACCGTCGTCGTCGCGACGGCGGCGGGCGCCCGGCGAGGGCGAGCGCTGTGGCGCTGCCTGGCGTTGTCCACCGCGGGCTTCACCACCGCGATGTGGTCCGGCGGCCCGGTCACCGGCGTCTGGGCACCGAACCGCAAGGCACTGCTCATCCACGTCGGTTCCACCACCGGCCTCGCACTCGGCACGTGGCTTCTCCGCCCGCGCAAGGAGAACTCGTGAAGGCCGACGTCGTCGTGGTGGGCGGCGGGCCGGTCGGCCTGCTCACCGCGGCACTCCTGCACTCCGCCGGGATCCCGGTGCGCGTGTTAGAGCGCGATGCCGGGCCGAGCGAGTACTCGAAGGCCATCACCATGCAGCCGCGCACGCTGGAGACGTTCGCCTCGGTGCGGTCCGATGGCGGGAAACGGCTCGTGGATCTCGTGCTGCCACTGGGCAGGCAGGTGCCGCGGACGCATTTCGCCACGCTGCCGAATCTCCTTGAACTCGGGGCTTTCGAAACCGCTTACCCCTTCGTGCTGTTCATTCCCCAGGCCGACACCGAACGCGTGCTCGCCCGGCACCTCGCCGCGCAAGGCGTTCCGGTGGAATACGGCCGCGAGGTCACCTCGTTCACCCAGGACGCCGAGCGCGTGCTGGTGACCGTCGGCGGGGAAACCGTCGAAACGCGATACCTCGTCGGCGCGGACGGGGCGCACAGCACCGTCCGGAAAGTGGCAGGCATCGGCTTTCCCGGCACCGAGCCGACGTCGGCGGGATTCGTCGGCGACGTCGAACTGGCGGCACCCCCGGAGCACGATTTCCATCTGTGGAGCCACGAAACCGGCTCGGTCAGCATCATCCGCACGCCGTCCGGACATCGCCTCTTCGGCATGGAACCGGGCGACGCCGGGCTCACCGGGCAGGAGGTGCGCGCACGACGAGACCGTCCACTCGGGACAGAAGAACTCCGGGCGACGCTCATCCGCATCGCCGGAACCGATTTCGGGCTGCGCTCGTCGTCCTGGCTGTCGCGGAGCACGGACTCGACCCGGCACGCCGACCGCTTCCGCGCCGGCCGGGTGTTCCTGGCGGGTGACGCCGCACACGTGCATCTGCCCGCGGGCGGGCAGGGCCTGAACGTGGGATTCCAGGACGCGGCCAATCTGAGCTGGAAGCTCGCCGCCGAAATCGACGGCTGGGCGCCGTCGCTGATCGTCGACGGCCCGGCGAGCTATCCGGCCGAACGCCTGCCCATCGCGGAGAAACTGGGCGAGAACACGCTGGCGCAGTCGGCGATCATGACGACGTTCACCCCCGCCGGGGCCGCGCTGCGGGCGATGACCACCGAACTGATCGCGAAGGCGCCCGGCCTGTCGGCCGAACTGGCGGGCTGGGTAAGCGGCCTCAAGGTGCGGTACGCCGTCGCCGGGGACGCGCATCCCCTCGACGGCCTGCCCGCGCCGGCTCTGCTGGTGGACGGGGAAAACCTGCTGCACCGCCTGGAGATCGGCCGGTACCTGCTCGCCGATTTCACCCCGGACGGCCAGCTCGCCGCCTTGGCGTCGCCACGAGTCACGGTGGCGCGGGCCGAGCGCCGCCCCGGGGTGGCCGCCGCACTGATCCGGCCCGACGGCTACGTCGCCCGCGCCTGGCCCGAGCCCGACGTCGCGGACATCGCGAAGACCGTCGGCCAGTGGGCCAACCACCGCTACCGCGTGGCCTCCTGACCCAGCCCAGACCGCCGTCCCGTCCCCGATCTCCCGTGATCAGCGGCGCAACTCACGAGTGCGCTCTCCAATCACGCGAGTGCGCTCTCCAATCACGCGAGTTACGCGGAAGGGCGGGCGTGGGTCGTTGCTTCAGCAGATGCCGTCGCTCGATCGGGGGGTGTGCAGCCCGAACAGCGGGCGCAGCCGCACGCCGAACCAGGTACCGGCGAGAGCGCAGACAGCCCACACCCAGCCGTGCAGGCTGCCGACGGAGATCCCGGCGAGGTAGGCGCCGATGTTGCACCCGCCCGCGAGCTGCGCGCCCACTCCCATCAACAGTCCGCCCAGCAACGAGGCCGCCACCAGCCGCCACGGGACTGCCGTGTAGAGCTTCCAGGCGCCTGCCATCGCCGACGCGAGCGCGGCGCCGATCATGATGCCGAAGTTCGTCAGGCTGGTCTTGTCCGTCAGCAACGGCGCTGCCAGCGATCGTCCTTTGTTCGCCGGTGACCAGTACTCCCACTGCTCGGGGTGGTTCCCGAACGTCTGCAGTATTTTGGCTCCCCACAACGGAAAAGCGCCCGTCAGCCCCCAGGTTCCGCCCGACACCAGGAAGACGGCGCCCGCGAGCAGGCCGAGGACGATCGCGCCAGCCTGCATCGGCCACGCCCCTCGGTAGATCCGCGCGAGGCCGTGTGCGGTGGCGACCGGTTGGACCGGCGGCGGGTTGCGACGTCGCTGCACGATCCGGGTGACGAGCACCCCGGCCAGCAGGATCGCCATCGTGATCAGCCAGGCCCCGAGCCACCCGGTGTGTTCGGCCAGCAGTACTCCGGGAAAACTCGGCAACCGCCGCGCGAACGGATCCAACCAGGATCCCGCGGTGGCACCGGTGAGGAATCCCGCGAGCGTCAGCGCGACCGTCGCCTGTCCGGAGCCCACCGCGAACAATGTTCCTGACGCACACGAGCCGGCGAGCTGCATGCCGACCCCGAACAGCATGGCGCCGAGTACCAGCGAAACGCCGAGCGGGTAGGTGGCCGGCGTGGGTTTCGCCCCGAACAGCCCGGCACCCGAAGCGGCGATCAGCATGACCGCCGAGGCCGCCGTTCCCAAGAGGAGCGCTTGCGCGCGGACGCCCTGGCCGTTCCCCACCGCCATCAGTTGCTGAAAACCCGCCGCGAACCCGAATCGGGAGTGGAACAGAGCTACCCCCAGGAGTATCCCGATGAGGAGGTAGACGCCGAACTTCGTACCGTATTCCAGCCAGACGAAACCGGTTCCCGCCAATCCGATCCCGCCGGCGATCGCGAGCGGGAACCGGCGCACCGGAGCCTGAGGATCAGGTGCGGGCGGAGCGCAGTTCGTCGGCGAGGTGAGCAACGCGCTCTTGACGGCGACCCCTGATCGAAAGACCGGAATGTTCCGTGTTGCTTGAGTCATGATGGTGTCCAAACACGATTTTCCAGCGGTCGCCGGAACGGTCATTCCTGATCCGACCCGGCGGCGATCACCCTGCGGATCTCTTCGACATCGAGCGCCCTCACCTGCTGGATCACGTCATCGAGCGCCGCCGCGCTCAATGCTCCCTCGTAGGCGAACACCAGCGCCCCCGCCCGCAGCACGGCGATCTTCGGCACCGACTGCACATCGAAGGCGGCGCCGAGTTCCGGATGGACGTCGATGTCCACGGCGGCGAACGCCGCGTCCGCGTTCTTCGCCGCCGTCTCGGCGAAAATGGGGTCGAAATTGCGACACGGCCCGCACCAGCCTGTCCGGAGGTCGAGGACCACCGTGTCGTTCGACTCCAGCAGCTTGTCGAACGATTCCGGGTCGACAATGAAAACCTCGCGATCAGTGCCCTTCATCTGCCCTGCTCCTCTCCGCCGGCGCGAGCACCGCCGGCCATCACGCTATCGACGGTTCGGCGGCGTGATCGACCTTGGCCATCACGTATTCGATCAGTCCGAGCAGCGTGTCCTTGACTTCGTCACGTGTTCTGGCGTCACAACGGAAGATCGGGATCGCCGGGTCGATGGCCATAGCACGGCGGACGTGTTCGAGAGGATGGTGGAGAATCCCGTCGAAGGTGTTCACCCCGATGACGTACGGAATGTTCCGGTTCTCGAAGAAATCGACCGAAGTGAACGAATCCGCGAGCCGCCTGGTGTCCGCGAGCACCACCGCACCGATGGTCCCGCGCACCAGGTTGTCCCACATGAACCAGAACCGCTCCTGGCCGGGTGTGCCGAAAAGGTAGAGCAGCAGATCGTCACCCAGCGCGACGCGGCCGAAATCCATGGCCACCGTTGTCGATCCCTTGTACGGAATCCGTCCGGTGTCGTCGAACTTGTCGCTCATCACGGTCATCACCGCTTCCGTGGTGAGTGGCTGGATGTCGGAAACCGCTCCGACGAACGTCGTCTTCCCCACCCCGAACCCGCCGGCCACGACGATCTTCGCCGACGTGACGGACCTGTTCGGCACCTTGGTGAAGGAACCGCTGCGAGGCGTGCTCATCCGAACTCCCTTCCCGAGCCGATCCTCAGTTCGCCTGGCCACTGGCTGCCATGGTCGCCGGGTTCTCGTCGTCGGCCCGCGCTTCGGGTGTCAGCATCTGACCGACACGGTCGACGAGGAGGGCCATCTCGTAAGCGATCTGCCCGATGTCGTGCCGGGGATCGGCGAGGACGCACAGGCAGGAGCCATCGCTGATCGCCATCAGCAACATCGTGCCCGCGTCCATTTCGACGATGGTCTCGTTGACATTGCCTGCCTCGAAGCACCGTGCGGCGCCGTCGGTCAGGCTCACGAGACCGCACGACACCGCGGCCAGCTGGTCGGCCCGGTCGTCCGGAAGCGTGTCCGAGGCGGCGAGCAGCAGCCCGTCCGCGGACACCGCGACCCCGTGCGCGACTCCGGGGACCCGCTCGACGAAATCGTTGATGAGCCAACCGTAATCGTTATGGCTGTCGTCTTGGGAATCCACAGTTCCTCCTTGTTGAGCACCGAAATGGACCGGTTTCGTTTCGCTGTTCACTCGGCGTGCCGTTCCAGTACCGTCCAGCCGCCCGAGTGCTTGGTACCCCGCATGGTCGCTTCCTGCTGCTTCGCCTTCTGCACACCCTGCTGGTAGCTGGAAAGCCGGCTGCGTGTGCGTACCGGATCGCGTTCGCTCGGGTTCGCCACGTCCGTCGAGGCGGGATCGGCGGGCCTTCCGGCACTGCCGGGGAGGAGATGGGCGCCCTGCTTTCGCAACGGCAGCCCGTCCTCGGTGTAGGTGTACCCGTCCGAACTGGTCACCGTCGCCACGATGTGCCACCCGGGATCCGCTGTGGACTGCCAGTTCTCCGCCGGGGTTTCCCGTCGTTCCCCGCTCGCACCAGGGGGTGGCGAAGCCTCCCGTGGCTCACTCGCCGTCTGCCGTGCCGTGAACCACTGCGAGGAAGACCGCTGCGCCGGATCCCGCGTCCGGGCGGGCCGATTCGGTACGCGGATCGGCAACTCCGCGGGGACGTCGGCATGTGCCTGTTTCACCAGATCCGCACGGTTCCGTGCCGGATTTCGCGTAGCCGGCCTGTTCGTTTTCGGCCTGGTGTGCCAGGAGGAGATCTGCCGCGGTTTCCGCAGATCGGGCAGTTCGGCGGCGAAGTCCGGCCGTCGCACGGTCATGGTGTCGGTACGCGGTCTCGACGAGGCGGGTGCCGGTTCCGGGACGGCGACCAGCTGCTGCGCCGGTCCGGCGCTGGCCCCCCGCGTCGGATCCCGGTGCAGCGCGCTGCGGACCTGATGCTCCTCGACGAGCGCCTCGCTCGGCACGGAGATCAGCGCCGACACTCCGTCCACCGCGCCCCCGCCGAACAGCTCGATCTTGAACCCGTGCCTGCCCGCGAGCCTGCCTGCGACGAGCAACCCCACCCGCCGGGACCTGGCGATTTCGGCCGACCCCAGCCGGGTCAGCTGCTCGTTCACCTTGCGGATGTCGTCGTCGGACATGCCGATGCCGTTGTCGACGACGCTGATGCTCAGCCCCCGGTGCCTGCCGAGTTCGGCCTGTACGGTCACCAGCTCGCCGGGGGCGGAAAAAGAGGTCGCGTTGTCGAGCAGTTCCGCGACGATCCGGATGAGATCACCCGCCGCGGAGTTCGAGATCTTGACCGCTGGCGTCTCGAGCACCTTGACCCGCTGGTAGCTGTCGATTTCCGAGATCGCGGCCCGGATCACGTCGGAGATCGACACCGGCTTCCTGGACTTGCGGATGAGCTCGGTTCCCGAGAGCACCAGGATGTTCTCGTTGTTGCGCCGCATCCGCGTCACGAGGTGGTCGAGCTGGAAAAGCCGGTTCAGGTCTTCCGGCGAGCGGTCACCTTGCTCGAGCTGTTCGATGATCTGCAACTGGCGCTGCATCAGCGACTGGCTCCTGCGGAACATGTTGACGAAGACCTCGGAGTATCCCGAACGGATCTGTTCCTGCTCCGCCGCCAGCCGCAGGACCTGTCCGCTGATGGACTCGAAGGCGTCCGCGAGGGGCTTCACCTGCTCGTCCGAGGGCACCCGCAGCTGCCGGGCCAGCGCGGCGGCCTCGTGGCCGTCACGCACCCCTCGCAGGGCTTCCGGCAGCCGGCGGTAGGCCAGGTCCACGATCTCCTGGCGCAGCCCGTCCGCCGACACCCGTTGCCGCCACGCCGAGGCGAACACCACGGCGGCGGCGACCACGGCCCCGATCCCGCTGGTGACCGTGAGAACACGCAGCCAGGTGCTCGGCCACAGCACGACTGCCGCCACCAGGACGAGCGTGGCCAGCTGGGCCGCGATCAGGACGAAAAGGCACGGCGAAAGCCTCGGAGTGTCACCACCCCGTTCTTCCGGATCCTGGGATTTCGCTGTGTTCGCCATGCGAATATCGTCCTTTCCGCCGCTCGCTACACGTGCTGCAGAAGCCCTTCACGGACACGTTTCAGCAGTTCCATCGAGGGCAGGCCGTTCACCATCGACACCGTTTCGTGCACCTGCAAGTACCCCTGATCGATGCTGTGGCTGATGAGTGTGCGCGTGACACCGATCGGCGCGGCGATCGCGACGGCGACTTCGGCGACCGACTGCGGTACCTCGCAGAGACGGCAGATCCATCGCTGGTCTTCGCTCAGTTCACGCAGCGGCAGGCTCGCATACGGGCGTGCCGCGGAAACCATTGTTTCGAATCCCAGTTCGTACACCACCTCGGACCGGCCGTCCGCACGGACGTAGGGTCGGACCAGCGCCGATTCTTCGTCAAGTGTCAGGACGGCGTCGGCCTCGTAATGATCGTCGTGACCGCCGTGGACACTGCACGCCGTCCGGTGTTCGGAGTCCGCTTCTGCTTCCGCGGGCAAGGTGATGGGAAGCAACTCGCTCAACGCCTCCACTACGAAGGTCCGCCTGCCGCCTGCCATCGGCTCCTCGGCGGAGGTCCGCTGCCGGAAGTCGTGCTCCGCCCATTCCCGGTAGTCGGACCAGCCACCGAAACGCCGGGGCGCGTCTGGTTGCTTCATGGAAGAGGTCACGCCAGCTCCCGTCTGTCATTCGTGTGCTGAGGAACCAACGGAATCCGGCCACGCCGTGCGAATCTCGTCTTCGCGCAGCGGCGGACGTACAACGTGGGTGTCGTCTTGGTACGGCACGACGACGTCGATGTACTGGTAACCGTACGAATCCGTAGTCAGTACGGGGACCTCCGCCGAATACGAGGAAAAATTCGGCGATTGTTCGACAGCGAAGAGCGTGGCCGCGACGAACGCGATACCCCAGAAGATCGTTCTCATGAACCCTTCCTTGCGCATTCGCTATCGCCCCCTCAGTGCCCGGACGAACGAGACGCGTTTCGAATGCCCGGTGGCAGGCGCCTGTCTTCGGGGCGCCTGATCGGGCATCGTGGTGCTGTTCGAGCGAGCGAGGATCGGGTGCTCGTCCGGAAGGTGGTTCGCGTAGGCGAGCACCGCGGCCGACCGGTCGAACCCGATCACCCCGACAAGCTTGCCGTCCCGCACGAACCCGGTCAGCGAACGTCCCCGCGCCGAGTCGGAGTCCATCCGCACGCGCTCCGTCGCGAGCACCGGCATCCCGGCCGCCTGGATGCGCAAGCCGTGTTGCTCGGACCAGAACCGGGGCACCGGCATGAACGGCGTGGCCGTCTCCCGCCCGCTCAACAGGTTCTCGGCGGCGGCCCTGCCCATTTCGATCGCGTTCACCCAGTGCTCGACGCGATGCGGCTCGGTACCGAACCGCAGGTTCGGCCATTTCGCGACGTCTCCCGCGGCCACCACGTCGTCGAGCCCGGCGACGTGACAGGTCGGCTCGCAGAGCAGGCCGTCCTCCACCTGTGCCCCGGAGTCACGGAGCCAGGAAACCGCGGGCACCGAGCCGACGGCCACGACTATTCCGGCGGCCTCGAGGCGTTTTCCGGTGGACAGCAGCACTCCGATACCGTCCGGCCCCGGGTCCCATCCGTCGACCTTCACCCCGAGTTCGAGCCCCACCTCGTTGCGCCGGTGCAGATCCGTCAACCGCCTTGCCAGGTCCTCGTCGAGCAGGTTGCTCATCAACAGCGAGGACCGGCCGACGATCGTCACCTCCCGGCCGACCGCTCTCAGGCTCGCCGCCACCTCACAACCGAGGAAGCCGCAGCCGAGCACCACGACCGGTGCCCGGGTTCCGGACATCGTGCGGTGAAGGCGTTTGGTGTCGGCAACCGTGCGCAGGACGGTGACCCGCCGGTGCGCGTTGATCCGCCCCGGCATCCGGCGTGCCTCGGCACCGGTCGCGATGACGAGCCCGTCGTACCCGAGTTCCTCGCCGCCCGGCAGGTGCACCACGCGCCGGCGCGAATCCAGCTGCGAGACCGGGGTGTTCAGTCTCCACGTCGCGTCGAGGTCGTCGGCGGGGTGGAGGGCGAGATCGTGCGACCCGAGGGCACCGGTGACGAACTGTTTCGAAAGCGCGGGGCGGTAGACGGGCATGGTGGGTTCCGCGCCGACGATGACGAGCTCGCCGTCGAAGCCGAGTTCGCGCAACCGCTCCGCCGAGCACATCCCGGCCGGACCGGCGCCGACGATCACGATTCGCGGTAACTCACTCATGATTCGTTCCCTCCAGGTGTATCGCCCGCATCGGGCAGGACCGGGCCGCCGACAGGACGTCCAGGTTTCCCGCGACGTCCGGGCTCTGCCGGTAGGCGAGCCTGCCGTCCTCGCGGAGCTGGAAGACGTTCGGAGCTTCCGTCTGGCAGAAGCCGTAGCGGTGGCAGCGCTGGTTGTCGACGCTGATGCGTAGCGGCTTGGCTTTGTCGATCCGTTTCTGGGGCGCGGAAACATCGTCGACAAGGCCGATCTTCACGAGCAGCGACGCGGGGGCGAACCGCGCGACGGTCAGCGTGATCGCCGGGGCGATGGCGGTGATACCACCCAGCCACACCAGTTCGAGGTCGGCTGCGGTCCACGCTCCCCACCAGGAATGCGCGACGCCGAGCGCGATCGCGGCATACGCGGTCTGATGGAAGCGCAACCAGTTGCGGTACCGGAAGAATCGTTGCATCCCCGCTGTCACGGCGATCGCGACCATGAGATCGAACGCGATGATGCCGAGGGCGTGGCGCACGGTGCCGTTGAGGAACGGGACGAGGACCTGGGTGCCGACCACGATCTGCTCGTCGAGGAACAGGAGGGAAAGTGCGTGCGTTCCCGCTGTCGCCACCGTGAACGCGCCCAGAAGCATGTGACCGCCGCGAAGGGCCTGGTGGCCGGTCACCCGCCGGATCCAGCCCGTAGCGGTGAGAACACCCCAGCAGAGCGTCAGGCACATGAAAAGGTACGCCAACCGGCCGGACAGCGCCGCCGCCTGGCGGACGCCCTCGTCGTGCGAGGTGTATCCCGCGGCGAGCACCATGGCCGATACGGCCGGGAAGGCACCGCTCATTCGACACCCAGCCCTTCCGCCGCCACGCTCTCCGGTCGTGCGCCGCGGCGCACGATCACCAATGTCGTGGCACCGGCGAGAAGCGCGAGTGCGACGCCGAACAGCGCCTCCGGCAACGTCGGCAGAGGCTGATACGGCGCGGCCGCTCCCGTACGCACCGCGAGCGAGTCCGATTCGACCAGCCCGGTGCTTTCCAGCAGTGTCATGTGCCGTTTGACGTATTCCTCCGCGACCTGCGCGAGGGAACGAATCACGTCGTTCGCCGTGGTCGACCGCACTGACGCGATGGTCATGAGGACGGTTCCGTGCGCCGCCCTGGTCAGATTGACGTACAGCCGGTCCTGTTCCGCGTCCTTGGCCGCGAGTATCCGGACTTGCCAGGAACGCTGCATCGGTGAGGGCGCGTCCGGCAGGGCGACGTGCAGGCGGGCGGCCGCCGCGTCCGCGTACTCGGCGAGCTTGTGGTGTTCCCGCATCAGTTGCGCCGCAACGGAACGCACCACCGGCGTCCTGCTCCGCTCCGCGATCGCCCCGCTCGTCGGCCCTTCCCACAGTCCCGCTTGGTCCAGCGCCACCAGGAAACCCACGTCACGGGGATCCAGCGGCGCGAGATGTACCGGCACGAGCGAAGTCTTCGCGTCCGCGGTCGCGGCACCGCCACAGGTCATCGCCACGGCGATCAGGAATGCTCCGATGATGCGTGAGAGACCCGACATGCGCTTGTCTCCATTTTTCGCTCGGGCGATTGACGTGCTGTGCCCTCGTCTTGGCCCGGCGAGTATGACCCGCGACACACCTCGGGCGGGAGTGCCCCGGCGAGCGTCTAGAGATTTCAGAAACCATGCCTGCCCAAAGAGGCACGTCGCGACATGAGCCGAAGAACGAGGTTCTCAAACGCGTCGTTCGCTCTTACCATCAACTCGCGTACACGGCCGGTTCACGGCAAGATCTCTTACGTGAAAGGATCATGACTCGCATGGTTATGTCCTTTGTGGACGAACGCGCCATGAAGGTGCCCTTCAGCGCGCTGGACGCTATGAAGGTCCCCTTCGGAGTCCTCGATATTCCTCGCGACGTGCGACTTGTGAGGTGAGAGCGGCTGGCGTGGTCACTGTTACAGGAGTGCCCTACGCGAGCGCGCCCTAAATCAGTCCGGCTCGCAGTGCGAACGCGACCGCGTGCGCGCGGCTGTTGAGGTTGTAGCGAGACAATATGCCGTAGAGGACGTACTTCACCGCACTCTCCGAATACGCGAGCACGGCGGCGATTTCCTCCGTGTCGCGCCCCTCGGCCAGCAGCCGGAGAACCTCGCGTTCGCGTGTGGACAGACCGCACAGGGCGAGTCCGTGAGGTTCCGCCCGCCGCGTCTGCCCGAGCCGGACCCGCAGATCGCCCAGCACGTCCGATGCCGGGACGGCCGGGCCCTGGCTGACCGAAAGAATCGTCCGCACCAGCTCCTCGGCCCCGAGCGCATACCGCCGCACCAGCGCGGCCATGCCGCATTCGATCGCAGTCGTCACTATCTCGCGCCGGAAATGATCGGTGACGATCACACAGGGCGGCGGTGAATCGAGACTCGACGCGGCACGAGCCGCACGCAGAAATGTGAAAACTTCTTCAGTGAGGAGATCCTCGACCACCACGAGCACGTCTGCCGCCGCGAGTTCGGACTCGTCGAGTACCTTGAGCCGTCCATCGGCGCGCAGGATGCTCACCGCGCCGAGCCCTGCCACCGGATCCCGCGCGCATACGGCGACCGCTACGATCCCGGTGTCGGCGGAACTGGCCGGGAGCTGCCGGGTATTCCTCCTCGCAGTCCCCATCCGCTGTCCTTTACCGTAGCGCTGAGCACCGTCCGAAAACCGGACGGAATCCTCGCGGGCCAATTCTGGGTAACCGCCTCCGTGGCGCGGCACGACGACGCGATTTCGACAGTCCACAAAGGAGTCACCACGATCCACGAGCGACTCCGCGCGGGCACCGAAAGGGCAGACCAGGAGTGTTTCTCCGTTCCTGCCTTGTTGCCGTCGCAAGAGCTAGTCTGCGTCAGCGGTGCGGCCGTCGCAAGAGCCAGTCTGCGACACCGGCTCCCCATCGCCACGAAATGCGAGCCGACGCGGGAGGGAAGACTTTCCGCTCCCCCAGCGTCGCCGATCCGCACCTCGTGCTCCACATGGCCGGAGACACGACCATGCGGACACGCTATGGCGGACGACGCCCGCCCTGTCCACCATCCCGGTGCGCATTCCCTCGGCCGCCAGCGCCCGGACCGCGCCGACATCAGCGAGGTCTACCTCAGCACCGGCTTCGGCAGTCCGGGCGCACTGCCGACGGCGTTTCCGAACCACGTCGGTGTCCGGCCCTCCGCTTACCGCAATTTCCGACCGGCGGACCGCAATCCCGCGCATGTCCCGCCAACGGCGTCCTCGCTAACCTGCGTCCGTGCCGCGCTTCCTTGCCCCTTCGATTCCCGATCCGGAGCCGAACGGGCAGCAACCTTCCGCGATTCGACCCGTGACCAGCGGTTTCGGTGAGCGGCAACCCTTGCCCCGACCACTCTGTGTGATCTTGTCCGGTTGTGTGGCTTCTTGTCGAGATAGACTGCGTCGCACCTCTCTCCGGAGACACCGCGCAGCCCGCGTCCCGGCGGCCGGCCTGCAGAACGGAGACACCTTGAGCCCAACGCTGACACCGGGGACCGGCGATGCCCGACGAGGATGACGAACTCCGGGTCGACCTCCTCGGCCCGGTGACCGCCCACCGGGCGGGTACCGAGCTCCCGCTCGGCCCGACCCGCCAGCGCGCCGTGTTCGCCGTGCTCGCCCAGCGGGCAGGCAAAGCGGTGCCGCGCGCCGACCTGGTGTCCTCGGTCTGGGGCGAGCGGCCGCCCGCCAGCGTGAACGGGAACATCCACACCTATGTCTCCGGTCTGCGGCGCGCCCTCGAACCGCAGCGCGGCCGGTGGGCCGCCGGCGAGCTGCTGACCAGTACTTCGGCCGGGTACACCCTGCGGATCGCCCCGGAGAACGTGGACGCGATCCGCTTCGAGCGGCTGATCGGGCAGGCACGCGGCGAAACCACCGCGGCGGCCACGGCCGGACTGCTCGACGAAGCGCTGGCCCTGTGGCGCGGCGAGCCGCTGTCCGGACTGCCGGGCCCCTTCGCCGAGCAGGAACGCGCCCGGCTCGTCGAACTGCACGTCACCGCGCACGAGCTGCGTGCCGAGGCGCTGCTGGAACTCGGCGGGCACGGCGAACTCACCGCCGGACTGCTCGCCCTCGTCCACGAAAACCCGCTGCGCGAACGGCTCAGCGAACTGCTGATGCTCGCGCTCTACCGCGACGGCCAACACGCCAAGGCCCTCGAGGTGTTCCGGGAAACCCGTGCACGGCTGCGTGAGGACCTCGACGTCGAGCCCGGTGCCGAGCTGCGACGGCTGCACGCCCGGATCCTGGCCCAGGATCCCGATCTCGAACCACACCGCGTCGCGGCGACCCCCGTCCGCGCCCCGAAACACGAGCCCTTGCTCACCGTGCCTGCCCAGATCGCGCGACGGCGGCAAACCGGCGAGAACACGACGTTCGTCGGCCGGGAGAACGAACTCGCCCTGCTGCGCGGGCTCGTCGAGGACGTCCGCGACGGCCGCGGCGGGATGGCGTGGGTCGAGGGCGAGTTCGGCATCGGCAAGTCCGAACTGCTCGCCACCGCCCTTTCCACCGCCCCGGATCAGGGCTGTCAGCTCGGCTGGGCGATCGCCGACGAACTCTCCGGGCGAATCCCCCTGCAGGTCATGCTGGCGTGTCTCGGTATCGACAAAGCGACCGGCGATCCCACCCGGTCCGCGCTCACGTTCGATCTCTTCGAACAGCGCGACACCGGGCAGGATCGCGACCCGGCCCTCGCCACCGTGGGTCGCTTGCTGGCGCTGATCGACGAACTCTGCGCGCGGGGTCCGCTGGTCCTGGTGGTCGACGACATGCAGTGGGCCGACGAGGCCAGCGTCCTGTTGTGGCACCGGTTGACCGCCGCGACACGCCAGTTGCCGTTGCTGCTCATCACGGCCGCACGCCCGGTGCCACGCACGGCCCAGCTCGTCCGGCTGCGCCAGGCGGTCGAAAGCCGCGGCGGCGAAATCGTCGATCTGACCCCGCTCACCGACGAGCAGACCCTCGAACTCGAGAAACGCCTGCTCGGCGCGGAACCCGGGCCCGAGCTACGGGATCTGGTCGAGCGCACCACCGGGAATCCGCTCTACATCACCGAACTCACCGGTACCCTGATCCGCGAGCAGGCGCTGCGCACGGTGTCCGGTATCACCGATCTCGCCGACAGCAGCACCTACACCGCACCGCGCGGTCTCATCGACACCATCCGGCGAAATCTGGACGGGCTTTCCGCCGAAACCCGCGAGACCCTGCGCTGGGCCGCACTGCTCGGCACGGAGTTCACGGTCACGGACATCGCCGCGGTGGCGGGAAAACGGCCGTCGGAGCTGGTCGCGGCGTTCGAAGAAGCCGTGGCCGCCACCGTGATCGTCGACATCGACACCCACCTCGCGTTCCGGCATCCCTTGCTGCGTCAGGCTTTCTACGACGGGATCCCGGCCGGTGCGCGCGCCGCGCTGCACCGCCAGGCCGCGGAGGCACTGGCCGGAGTCGGGTCCTCGGTGACCCGCATCGCCGAACAGGTCGTCGCGACGCCCGCCGCCGATCCGTGGGTCCTGCAGTGGCTGGTCGACAACGGCGAGACGGTGGCCAACCGGGCGCCGTTGCTCGCCGCGGAACTCCTCGCCCGCGCGCTCGAAGCGTGCCCGCTGCGCGATTCCCGGCGGGAGGTACTCGCCGCCGCTCTCGTCAAGGTGTCGTTCCGCCTGGAGCGGCAACCGGAGGACGAGGCGCGCGCCGCGCTCGCGATCGCCACGGATCCCTACCGTGCCGCGGAAATGCGGCAGCTGCTCGCGGCGATGCGGTACCGGCGTGGCGACGTCGAAGGCGCGGTCCGCACCGTCGAGAACGCCGTCGACGATCCCGAGGTGCCCGAGATCTGGCGTCAGCGTCACCGTCATCTGCTCGCCAACTTCCGGCGCGGTGGCCTCGACGATCTCGACGCCGCCGAGGACGCCGCGCGTCAGGCACTGGCCGCGGCGAACGGCGACGCCTACCTCACCGCGCACGCGCTGCAGACCCTGTGGCTGACCTCCTCGGTGCGACGTCACCACGACACCGCACTCGCCCACATCGACAGCGCGCTCGAAGTCGCCGGGCGCGGCGGGGACCTCGCCGAACTCGAACTCGATCTGCTGGACAACCGGCTGTTCACGCTGCAGAACATGGACCGGCTGGCCGAAGCCGACGAAACCCTGCGCACCGCGCGGCGGATCGCGATCAGCCACGCCTTCGGCAACGAGCTGCAGGTTCCCGCCGCGGTGCACAACTACTGGACCGGGCAGTGGAACGAAGCCCTCGTCGAACTCGACTCGGTCACCGAAGACGGCCCCGCGATCACCTTTCTCGGCCTGCGCGAACCCCCGGCGGCCGCGTTGCTGCTGCACGGCGTCGCGGCGTACATCGCGGCACGACGCGGTGATCGGGTCCAAGCGTCGGCACATCTCGAAGCCGTCGAGGAATACGCGCCGGCGACCAGTTCGGAACGGGAGAGCATCGATTTCCTGCTCGTCGCGCAGTCGCTGACGCTCGAACAGCGCGGCAGGCCGGAGGAAGCGCTCGAGATCCTCGAACCGTTGCTCACCCCGGAATTCTCGCCGATGATGCTCCGGCACCAATGGCTGCCGATGATCGTCCGGCTCGCGGTGAGCGTCGGCGCGACCGAGCAGGCGCACCGCGCCATGCGGATCTGCGCGGAGGAAGCGGCGAAGGAACGGCCCGCCGCGCGAGCGGCCGCCGCGGCCCAGTGGTGCCGCGGACTCGTCGACGAAGACCCCGCACCGATCCTGGCCGCCGTCGACCACTACCGCCGGGTCGGCCGGGTCGTCGAACTGGGCACGGCGCTGGAGGACGCCGCGGTGCTGCTCGCCCGGCGAGGCGAAACCGAAGCGGCGCGGACGGCGTTCACGGAAAGCGCCACGCGCTACGCGGACCTTTCCGCGAGCTGGGATCTCGAACGCGCCACCACCCGGTTGGCCGCCTTCGGCATCCGCCGGGACGCCACGGTGCCGCGACCCCGGACACGGAGCGGGTGGGAATCCCTTTCCCCGGTGGAAATCAAGATCGCGCGGCTCGTCGCCGCCGGACACTCCAACCCCGCCATCGCCGAGCATCTCGACCTGCCGCGCCGCACCGTGCAGGCGCACGTCGCCCGGCTGCTCGGCAAGCTCGGCACCACGTCACGGGACCGGATCGCCGAGGAAATCGGGGCGCTCAACGGAATCGGGCGGAGCAGCCGGCACGTACTCTCCGGCTGAGGCCGCGGCCATCCTTTGTGGACGTCTGTCCACAAAGGTCTCGCCGCGGCCGGGGCGCCTCTCGATGCGGCGGAGGCACCCAGGGCGTCCCTCGGTCAGGCCAGTGCGCCCGAGCGGATCGCGTAGGCCACGACATGCGTGCGGTTGACGAGCCCGAGGCGTTGCATGGCACCACGCAGCACGTTCTTGACCGTCCCTTCCGAACAGGACAGCTTCGACGCGATCTCGTCGGTCCGGAAACCGTCCGCCACCAGGCGGATCGTGTCGAGTTCGCGCATGGCGAGCCCGGACAGCGTCAGCCCGTTCGGCTCGAGGACGTCCTGGCGAAGCTCGTGCAGCTGCCGCAGCAACGCCGACTGCAGGCCGCGCGGGAGCATCGAATGTCCTTTCATGGCACCGGCGATCGTGACGACGAGCCGTGCCGCGGTGCAGTGCGCGCCGGGCAGGATGCTCACCACCCCGCACTGCACGGCGAACAGGGTGTCCTGCTCGTCGAACCGGTCGGCGACGACGACGCAGCGCGGGCCGGGGGCGGCCGCCGAGTCCGCGCGCATCCGGCGGACGGCGTCGAGCTGCGCGGCGCCGACGGTGTGTTCGGCGAGGACGAGAACGTCGGCGTCGGCCCATTCCCCGTCGGTCAGAATGTCTATCTGCTCGGTTGAGCGCAGCATCGCGACAATGCCCGCGCGGTCGACGGGGTCGGACGCCTGGATCAGAACTCGGATCGGCTTCACGGCAGTCCCTCACACTCGATGAATCCCTCGTGTGCACCACATCCTGACGGAGTGGTCTTCATTCCTCCTATAGACGCCCGCCACGCCATGAAGGTTCTGCAGGAGCCACTTCTTCTTTACCGCTCAAATGAGCATCTGACCCGAAAGGACACACGCTGGCAGGCGAAATCAGTCCGGCAGGAGCGCCAGTTCGGCCAGCGCCCGCTCCCGCCGGTCGCGGGTCGCCGGTGCCTGGGAGAGTTCGACGGCCAGGATGAGGCACTCCCTGGCCTCCTCGACGGCACCGGCCTCCCGCCAGGCGCGGCCCTCGCCCAGCGCGCAGATCGCCTCGACCGATTCGAATCCGCCTTCCCAGGCATTCCACCGGGCGACGCGGTAGGACTCGGCGGCTTCGCGCCATTCGCGGAGTTCGCCGAGCACATCACCGATCCCGCGCAGGGTCTGCGCCCGCAGCATCCGGCGGATCTCGGGGTTCGCCAGCTCCGCGTACCGTTCACTGTCGGCGAGTACGGCACGGTGGACGGCGAGCGCGTCCGAGTACCGGCCGACCGCGCGCAGCACATGTCCGTAGACGTTCCGGACCGTGGATCGCACGGACCAGAACGGCAGCTCGCCTGCCGATTCGCGAGCACGCTCGGCGTGTTCGAACGCCTCGGCGGCGCGGCCGAGGTACAGCAGGGTTTCGGCGAGGTAGGTGTGGGCCCAGGTGCGCTCGGTGTGTTCGCCGATCCGGTCGGCGATCTCCAGCGCGCGGCGGTGAGCCGACACCGAGGCTTCATGGTCGCCGAAGCAGACTTCATGGGCCCAGCCGACGAAGTTGAGCAGCTTCGCCTCGTCGGCGGCGTTGCCGAGGGCTTTCGCCGCGTCCGCGCCGAGGGTGAAGATCTCGCGCCACGGCCGCTGCTGGCTCCGCCCGTCGGAATACCAGTGCAGTGCGGCGGCGAAATCGCTGACCTCCCGGTGCCAGCCCTTCCGCGCCGCCACCCGCTGGGCGGCCACCCAGTTGCTGCCTTCCACCTCGAGCCACCTGGCGGCCTCGGCCCGCGAGCCGAACCGCCCGGTTTCCAGAACCTCGGGGAAGAACAGCCGCGCCGCCTCGGCCGTCTTGGCGAGCAGGTGGGCGAGCACGGTGTCCGCCTCGGCGGGGTCCTCCTCCGCGTCGAACCGTTCCCCGGCGAAGAGCCGGATCAGGTCGTGGAACTGGTAGCGCCCGGGTTCGATCGCGGTCTGCAGCAGGCTCGCGTCGACGAGTTCGTCGAGGTGTTCGCGGACGTCGGCGTCCGCCGCGCCGGTCACGACGCCGGCGAGTTCGGCACCGAAACCGGCGCCCGGCACAGCCGCCAGCCGCCGGAACAGCAGCCGTGCCCCGGCCGAAACCCCGCGGTAGGACAGGTCGAACGCCGAGCGCAGCTGCAGATCGCCCGCCGAGAGCGCGTACAGCCGGGTGCGTTCGTCACGCAGCTGCTCCACCAGGTGGGCCAGGGACCACCGCGGCCGGGTGGCGAGCCGGTTGCCCGCGATCCGGACGGCGAGTGGCAGGTTTCCGCACAGCTCGACGAGTTCCCGTGCCGCTCCCGGCTCCGCGCGGACCCGCTCCACGCCGAGGATCGCGGCGAGCAGACCGGTCGCGGCGCCGTCGGAAAGCGGTTCCAGCGACACCCAGCGGGCCCCTTCGAGCCCGGCGAGCGTGCGGCGGCAGGTGATCAGGGTGAGGCAGCCGGGCCCGGTGGCCAGCAGGGGCCGCACCTGCGCCTCGTCGGACGCGTTGTCGAGCAGCAGCAGCACTTTCCGGCCGTCGAGCAGCATGCGCAGCAACGCGGACTGTTCGGCTTCGGAATTGGGCACCTGCCCCGGGCTGACGTCGAGCGCGCGCAGCAGCCGGTCCAGCGCGGCCCGTGCGCTCACCGGCCGCTCGTCCATTCCGCGCAGGTCCACCGCGAAGCAGCCGTCCGGGAAGTCCGGGCGGAGCCGGTCCGCGGCCGCCACCGCGAGCGCGGTCTTCCCGACGCCGGCCTGGCCGACGACCGCGACCACGCCGCCACCACCCGCCACCTCGGCGGACAGCAGGTCCAGTTCGTGTTCCCGGCCGCACAGATCCGCGATGGGCGTGGGCAGCGCGCAGGTCGCCGCGACCTGCGCGGCCCGCGACGCGTTCCGGCGCCGCCCCTTCTTCGCGACGGTCAGGAAGAACTCGCGATCGCCGCCCGCCAGGCCGAGCGCGTCCGCGAGCACCTCGGCGGAACGCTGCTGAGCGGCCCGCGCGCGGCCCCGCTCCAGCTCGCGCAGGGCACGGACGCTGAGCCCGGAGGCACCGGCCAGCCGTTCCTGCGTCCAGCCCGCGGCCCGGCGGTGTTCGAGCAGGAGCTTGCCGAACACCGACCGCGTTTCGTCTGGTTCGTCCACCGGGTTCACCGTGGTCCATTCAACCGGCAGGCTTCCGGTTCCGGAAAGCTGCCCCCTCCGCGCGCTTGTCCGCCCGTCACCCGAACGGGTTACCTGAGCCCATGCCGACAACGATGACACCGGTGGCTCGGACCGCCATCCCGGCGCAGGAGCGCCGGGTCGTCCGGGTCGCCGTGTGCGCCGCGGACCACCTCGTCCGGGCCGGTCTGCACAGCGTGCTCGGCGGCAGGCCGGGCATCGAACTGCGGGACGAACCGGCCGCGGCCGACGTCGTGATCGCCGTCGCCGGAACGGAACTGCGGCGGCTCCCGGCGTCGCGGGCCCGGCTGGTTCTCATCGCGGACCAGCCGAAACAACCGGAGCTGTGGACCGCGGTCGAACGCGGGCTCGCGGTCCTCGTCCCCCGTTCCGAAGCGACGCCCGAGCGGTTGCTGCGGGCGGTCGCCGACGCCCACGCCGGCCGGGGCGACCTCCCCGCCGACCAGCTCGGCAGCCTGCTTCGCGGACTCTCGCGGCTTCACGAAGAGATCCTCGCGCCGCGCGAACTCACGCTCAGCGGGCTTTCGCCCCGCGAGACCGATGTGCTGCGGTTGCTCGCCGAGGGGCTGGACACGACCGAAATCGCGCGCCAGGTCGCCTATTCCGAGCGGACCGTGAAGAACATCCTGCACGGCCTGCTCACCCGCTTCGGCCTGCGTAATCGCACGCATATCGTCGCCCACGCACTCCGCGAAGGCCTCATCTGAAAGCTCAGTCGAACGCTCATTTGAGCAGTCCCGCCGGGGTCAGATGACCCCGGCACGCATCGCGTAGGCCACCGCGTGGGGCCGGTTCCGCAAGCGCAGCCGATCGGTGATGGCGTAGATGATGTTCTTCACCGTTCGTTCCGAATAGGACAGTTCGGCCGCGATCTCGTTGGTGTCCAAGCCATCCGCCATCAGACGCAGCACGTCGATCTCCCGAGGGGAGAGGCTGGCACCGGTCAGCCCGCCCGGCGCGAGCACTTCCCGGTAGAGCCGCTCGGTGTGCTCGACCAGCCTGCCGAGCAGATTCGACGGCAGGTTCGCGCCACCGGCCGCCGCGGCGCGGACGCTGTCGGGCAGCCGTTCGTCGGTCACCGCGGCACGCGGGAGCACGGCGACCACACGGCATTCCACGGCGATCGGCAGCTCGTCCTCCTTGATCTGGTTGACCACCAGCACCACCGGCTTGCCCACCCCGGTCGCGACGTCGCGCAGTGCGGCCACCGCGTCGGCCGAGAGCCGTTCGAACGCCGCTACGACAACGTCGGCTTCGTCGCGGCGCTGGTTCCCGACCACGCTCACGTCCGCATGCGACTCGAGGCAGTTGACCATCCCGGCCGCCGTGATGGGGTCCAGGGCGCAGACACTCACCCGAACTCGTTCCATGCGTTCCTCCGTCTCCGGCTCGCGATGAGTGTCAGTATGGGGTGGCAGACTTCACGTCATCTCTAACGAACCTCCACAGCACTCGTTCCGGTCACGAAACGCGCTCAAACGAGCGGTTCGCCGTGGTTGTCAAGGACCGTCCGGACACAAAGATCTGCCTGGTCGATCACGCCGGATTCCCGTACCGTGTCCCTTGTCTGGGGCCTACTGGCATCCGGGCAGCGACCCGCCGCGGTGACCCCCAGCACGTGCGGCGGGTCGCGTCTTTTCCGCAGTCCACTTCGGATTCCACTTCGGACGACGGAGAAGTCGCGAATCCGCCGCTCGGGTGGGTTTTCCGGGTACGCCCGCACCACGAACGGGCAAGATCCTCACCGGTCGGCGGCCGGACCGGCATCATCGGAAGCCATGGACGGCGACTACGCGGCTCGGCGGGAAGTGCTCTGGGATCGGTGCGGGGAAAGCCTCATCGGCATCTTCAGCCCACGGCAGGTCCAGATGCTGCGCGAGCGCCTCGCGGACTACCAGGCCCGGGTGGAACGCGCGCTCGACAGCCTGGGCGACGACACGGTGATCGCGACGCTGCTGGCGACCGAAGCGGACCGGTTCCGGGTCAAGCTCGAACTGACCCGGGCCCGCATCATCTTCTTCCTCACCGATCTGCCCGAACACGGCGGTGTGGTCGAACTGCACGATTCGACGCACCGCATGGAGTGGGTCTGGATGCTTCAAGAGCTCCGCATCGCCGCCGCGTCCGCGTGGGAGGGCGGACTGCCGCTCGCACCGAATCCCGGCTGCGACACCGACGCCTCGGCCGAGTTCGCGGAATGGTCCTTCGCGGTCATCGCGGGGCTGATCACGGCTAGCGAACGTCCGCCCGTCCCCGACCTCCCCGAGCTGGACCGGCTCCCTGGCAACGCGGACATCGCCCGGCGCCTGCCGTGAGGGCCTCCTCACCGGCACCGGGCGGCCGGTGAGGAGGCCCTCACGGCCCTCTCCGTTCGGCGGGTTGAGCCTGATGAAGGTGACGTGAAGCCTCGCGGCGCAAGCTTGTCCACACGCGTGAACATCGTCGTCAGCTGCGAGGTGGCCATGGACCGGATCCGAGTGTTCGTCCAGACGTCCGACCCGATCACCAGGCTCGGCCTGGGTGATCTACTGCGGGACGCGCCGGAGATCGAGCTCACCGCCTCGCCGGATGCGGACGTCATCGTGCTGGCCGAGGACAGGATCGGCAGGCCCCAGCTCGGCGCGCTCTGGCGTGCCAGGCAGGAGGCGGAGGGCGGGTCCGTCCTGCGGGGTGTGCTCGTCACCCACCACTTCGACCCGGGGGACGTCCTGGCCGCCGTGCAGTACGGCGTGCTCGGTGTGCTGCCGGCGGCCCACGTCTCGGCGCACCGTCTCGTGTCGGTGCTCACCGGGGTCGTCGCGGGCCGGGCCTATCTGCCCCAGCACCTGCAGGCGGCGTTCCTCGAGCAGCTGCACCGCCTCCGCCACGAGCACCTGGCACCGCAGGGCCTCACCTTCAGCAGCTTCGACGCCCGCGAACTCGACGTGCTCAACCTGCTCTCCGAAGGATTCCGCACCGACGAGATCGCCACGAAACTCGCGTACTCCGAGGGCACGGTGAAGAGCGTCCTCTATGGACTTGTCACGCGGCTCAAGCTGAAGAACCGGACCCACGCGGTCGCCTACGCGATCCGGACGGGCGCGCTACGGGCCGAGGCGTCCCCTGCGACGTGGCCGGGCGGGCCCGCCTAGATGACGCCTGCCCGCATCGCGTACGCCACCGCGTGCGGGCGGTTGCGCAGCTGGATCCGCGTGGTGAGCGCGTAGATGATGTTCTTGACGGTGCGCTCGGAATAGCCGAGCTCCTTGCCGATCTCGTGGGTGTCGAGGCCGTCGGCCATCAGCCGCAGCACGTGGATCTCGCGGCTGGACAGGCCGGACGCGGTCATCCCCCGGCTCTCCAGCACCTCCCGGTGCAGCCGTTCGGTCTGCTCCAGCAGGTGCCCGAGCAGGTCCGCCGGGAGGTCCGCACCGCCGCTCGCGGCCGAAACGACGGCGCGGGCGAGCTTCTCCTCGCAGGCCGCGGCCCTGGACACGATCGCCACCACCCGGCATTCGAGGGCGGGCAGCAGATCGGCTTCCTTGATCTCGTTCGTGACCAGCACGATGGGCGCCCCGTCCTCGGTGGCCGCGGCCCGGAGCAGCCGCATCGCCTCGGCGGAGAGCCGCTCGACCGCGACGACCACAACGTCGACAGGCCCGGTTTCCCCGCCGTCCACCACGGACATCCGCGGCCTCGGCCGCAGCCCGGCCTTGACCCCGCTCTGCGTGATGGGGTCCGTCGCGTAGACCTTTACCCTGATCAGCTCCATGATGCCCTCCGAATGACGTCCCGGGGTCCTGCCGCGGACTTCATCATCGGCGGCGCGGCTTCATGATCTCTCTACGCGTCTCCACACGACTTCACGGCGTGACCGCTGGGCGGTGTGCCGCGATGATCGTTCGGGCACGATCGCCAAGACGTTCGGGCAGGGTGACTGCCGGTCACCGGTTGGTGGCGATAATCCGACATAATCCGGCTGAACCCGTCGAGGTAAGGATCACGATGACCCGCAAACGCGTGTTCTTCCCGGTCCTCGCGCTCACGGCCGCGACGGCCGTGCTCGCGAGTTCCTGCAGCTCGACCACCGAGGACAAGGTCACGCTCACGGTGGCCACGTTCGGCGAATTCGGCTACGAGCCGCTGTTCAAGCAGTACGAGAAGGACCACCCGAACATCCACGTCCAGGGCCGGGTCGCGGATTTCGACGCGCACAACAAGCAGCTCGTCACCGCGCTGGCCAGCGGGCGCGGCGCGGCCGACATCGAGGCGGTCGACGAGCAGTACATCCCGGTCATCCGGCAGTCCCCGGACAAGTTCGTCGACCTCGCGAGCTTCGGCGCGCAGCAGCTGAGTGCGCAGTGGGCCCCGTGGAAATGGGACCAGGGCGTGGCCAAGAACGGTTTCGTCCTCGGCCTCGGCACCGACATGGGCGGCCTCGCGATGTGCTACCGGCCCGATCTGCTCGCCAAGGCGGGGCTGCCGACCGATCGCGAACAGGTCGCGAAGCTCTGGCCGACGTGGGAGAAGTACGCCGAGGTCGCGGACAGGTTCACCGCGGCGAACACCGGCGCCAAGTTCGCCGACTCTGCGGGCACCATCTACACCGCGATGATCAACCAGGCGCCGGAGAACTACTTCGCCCGCGCGGACGACTCGTTCATCGCCGACAAGAACCCGAGCCTGAAGCACGCCTTCGACGTCGCGGGCGCCATCGGCGCCAAGGGCGAGACCGCCGGGGTGACGCCGTACACCCAGGAGTGGAACGTCGCGATCAAGCAGGGCTCGTTCGCCACGATCGCCTGCCCCGCCTGGCAGCTCAAGCAGATCAGCGAGGCGGGCGGCGAGCAGAACAAGGGCAAATGGGACGTGGCCACGGTGCCCGGCGGCAGCGGCAACAACGGCGGTTCGTTCCTCACCGTGCCGAAGCAGGGCAAGCACCCCAAGGAGGCGTACGACCTCGCCGCCTGGCTCACCGCCCCCGCGCAGCAGAAGCAGCTGTTCCTCTCGGCGGGCATCCTGCCGAGCGAGCCGTCCGTCTACCACGATCCCGAAGTGCTGAACAAGACCGACGCGTACTTCAGCAACGCACCGACCGGCCGGATCTTCGCCAGCTCGGCCGACGACCTCCGGCCCAACTACCGCGGCCTGCGCGACCGCGACGTGGCCCCGGAGTTCGGCAGGGCACTCGGCAGGGTGGAGAGCCGCAAGCAGGGTGCCGACGAGGCCTGGGGCCAAGCGGTGCAGGGCGCGCGCGGCGTGCTCAAGTAGCCTCGCGGTGATGCGGGCCCCGGCTTCCGAAGATCTCGAACAGCGCACCCCGGCGCCGCGGACCGCACGCCCCCGAGCACCTCGGGGCGTGCGGCTGCGCCGGGGTGCGCCGCTGTTGTTCGTGGTGCCGTTCCTGGTGATCCTCGTCGTCTTCGGGATCCTGCCGCTGCTGTTCCTGGCGTGGATCTCGCTGCACGACTGGCATCTGGTGAACGGCGACAAGGGCTTCGCCGGGCTCGGCAACTACGTCACCCTGCTGTCCGATCCGAACTTCTACAACGCGCTCGGCAACACGGTCGGGATCTTCTTCGAGGCCTCCGTCCCGCAGGTGGTGCTGGCACTCGGCATCGCCGCGCTGCTCAACCGCCCGCTGCGTGGCGGGCGGTTCTGGCGGACCGGCATCCTGCTGCCCAACGTCGTCTCGGTCGTCGCCGTCGCGCTGGTGTTCGGCCAGCTGTTCGGCCGCGACTACGGCATCGTGAACTGGCTGCTCGGCCTCGCCGGGATCGACCCGATCTCGTGGCAGTCCTCGGCCTGGTCCTCGCATCTGGCGATCGCGACGATGGTGATCTGGCGGTGGGCGGGGTACAACGCGCTGATCTACCTCGCCGCGATGCAGGCGGTGCCGAAGGAGCTCTACGAGGCGGCGGCACTGGACGGCGCGGGCCGCTGGCGGATGTTCTGGTCGGTCACCGTGCCCGGCATCCGGCCGACGATCCTGTTCACCGTGCTCACCTCGACCGTCGGCGGTCTCCAGCTGTTCACCGAACCGCAGCTGTTCGACGCCTCCGGGACGGCCGGGACCGGCGGCGACGACCGCCAGTTCCAGACCATCGTGATGTACCTGTACGAAAAGGGCATCGGCAATCTCGACGCCGGCTACTCGGCCGCGATCTCCTGGGTCGTGTTCGTGCTGTGCGTGGTCTTCGCGCTGGTCAACGTCCAGCTGGTCCGCAAGTTCGCCCGGGCGGCGTGAGGCTCATGGACTCCACCACCGCCCGCCACTGGCGCACCCTGCCCGCCTACTTCGCGCTCACCCTGGTCACGATCGCGTCGGTTTTCCCGCTGTACTGGTCGTTCGTGATGTCCACAAGCGACAACTCGGTGGTCGGCGACCGCACCCCGGCGCTGCTGCCCGGCGGTCATCTGCTGGACAACCTGAGCGCGGTGTTCGACACGGTCGACTTCTGGGGCGCCATCCGGAATTCGCTGATCGTGGCGGGCACCGTGGCCGTGTCCAACGTGGTGCTGGCCAGCCTCGCCGGGTTCGCCTTCGCGCGCCTGCGGTTCCCCGGCCGCAACTCGCTGTTCCTCGTGGTGATCGGCTCGATGATGGTGCCGGCCCAGCTCGGGGTGATCCCGCTGTACATCCTGGTCGGCGAACTCGGCTGGACGGGCAAGCTGCAGGCGGTCATCGTGCCCGGCCTGGTCAGCGCGTTCAGCGTGTTCTGGATGCGGCAGTCCTGCGAGGAGGCGGTGCCCGCCGAACTCGTCGACGCGGCGCGCGCCGACGGCTGCTCGCTGCTGGGGGTCTACTGGCACGTCGTGCTGCCCTCGCTGCGCCCGCAGGCCGCCGTGCTCGGGATGCTCTCGTTCATGACGGCGTGGAACGACTTCTTCTGGCCACTGATCGTGCTCAACCCCAACGAGACCCCCACCGTCCAGGTGGTTCTTTCCCAATTAGCCAGCGGTCGCTTCACTAATTACTCGCTCATGCTCACCGGAGCAACCCTGGGCGCCGTTCCGGTGATAACACTGTTCTTGCTGCTATCTCGAAGGGTGGTCGACGGCATGATCGGAGGAAGGTTGCATGCTTGACGGGAAGCCTGACATCTGGGGGCAGGCGACCGGTGTGCTGAACTTCCCGCGACGGTTCCTGTGGGGCGCCTCCACGGCGTCCTACCAGGTCGAGGGCGGGGTCACCGAGGGCGGGCGCGGTCCGTCCATCTGGGACGTGTTCGCCGGTCTTCCCGGGAAGATCCAGGACGGGGCCACCGGAGAGGTCGCCTGCGACCACTTCCACCGGTACCCGGAGGACGTCACCATCATGGCGGACCTCGGCCTGCCCGCGTACCGGTTCTCGGTCTCGTGGTCCCGCGTCATGCCGGACGGGAAAACCGTGTCCCGGCAGGGGCTCGATCACTATCGGCGTCTGGTGGACGAACTGCGCGGCCGGAACATCGAGCCCGTGCTCACCCTGTACCACTGGGATCTGCCCCAGGCGCTGGAGGACGAAGGCGGCTGGCGATCCCGCGAGACCGCCGACCACTTCGCGGCGTACGCGGCCACGGTGCACCAGGCGCTCGGCGACCGGGTGAACCAGTGGACCACGATCAACGAGCCGTTCTGCGCCGCGTTCCTCGGGTACGGCAGCGGCATTCACGCGCCAGGGCACACCGACCCGGCCGCGGCGCTCACCGCCGCGCACCATCTGCTGCTCGCGCACGGCAAGGCGATGGGTGCGCTGCGGGCGCAGTCCGCGCCCGGTCAGGAATTCTCACTGGCGCTCAACTTCTCACCCGCGCTCGCGGACGGGCACGGACCGGAACACGCCGATGCGGCGCGCAAGTTCGACGGGATCCACAACCGGTTCTTCCTCGATCCGGTGCTGGGCAAGGGATACCCGGAGGACGTCCTCGCCGACGTCGCGCACGTCGGCGGCCTCGAATCGGCCATCCGGGACGGAGATCTCGCGACGATCTCCGCCCCGATCGACTGGCTCGGGGTGAACTACTACGCGCCGACCAGGGTCGAGCCACTGGACGATCCGCACGCGCCGAGCAACTGCCCGCTGCCGGGGCTGCGCGGGATGGACGTGCTGCCCCCGCGCGGGCGGCTCACCGCGTTCGGCTGGGAACAGACGCCGAGCTCGCTGACCGAGCTGCTGCGCTGGCTGAACTGGCACACCGGTGGCCTGCCGCTCATCGTCGCGGAGAACGGCGCCGCGTTCGACGACTCCGTCGACGCGGACGACCGGGTCCGCGATCCGGACCGGGTCACCTACCTCGCCGAACACCTCCGCGCGGTGCACGCCGCGATCGACGGCGGCGCCGACGTGCGCGGCTATCTGGTGTGGTCGCTGCTGGACAACTTCGAGTGGTCGATGGGCTACTCGAAGCGGTTCGGCATCGTGCACGTCGACTTCGAGACGCAGCGGCGGACGCTCAAGGACAGCGCGTTCTTCTACCGCGACGTGATCGCGCGCAACGCCGTCCCCGCCGGGATCTGACCGAGGTGCCCGATCTCCTCGGCGACCCGGTCCCGCGAGGCGGTGCCGAGTTTGCCGAGGAGCCGGGCGACGTGGGCCTGCACGGTACGGCGCGGTAGCCCGAGCCGCATGGCGATGGCCGGGTTCGAATGCCCGGCGGCGACGAGCCGCGCGATGTCGATTTCCACCGGGGAAAGGGATTCCCAGCCGCGGCGGGACCGGGGCTGTGGCGCCGTCAGATCCCGGTGGACGCCGAAGGCCGCCAGGCGTTTGGTGGCGCGTTCGAGGTCCCAGGCCGCGGACAGGTCCGCGTAGTGGCCGGTGCTCTCGTCGAACGCGGCCCGCGCCGCGTCGAGGTCGCCGTGCCGGGCGAGCAGCACCGCGGCGTCCTCCAGCGCGGTGGCGAGTTCGACGACCCTGCCGACCCGGCGGTAGTGGCCGACGGCGGCCAGCACCGGCGCCGGTTCGCCGTCGATGAGGCCTCGGCACCACTGGGCCGCGGCCGCCGCCCGCGCACCGGGACGCTCCTTCGACGCCTCTTCCTCGCAGATCCACATCGCCCGGCGGACCTGAGCGCCCGCACCGGCGTCGAGCGCGAGCCGCACGACGAGAGGCAGCCACTGATGCCGCAGCATCATCGGGGAGAACTGCGGATTCAGCAGCGGCTCCAGCGTCTCCAGCGCCCGTCCGCCCTCCCCGCGCTGCTCGAACATCACCGCCTGGGCGACCAGCAGGAAATCGATGTTCTCCCGCTCGGCGCTGGTGGCCGGGGCGTACTCCTCGACGGCGTTGAGATGGCCCGACGCCTGGATGCGGTCACCGCGCCTGCCCGCGATGTACGCCGCGACGCCGTGCATCAGCAACGCGGCCGCCGGCGACTCGCGCAGGCCGTAGAAGGTGATCGCCGGGCCGTCCTCGGTCACCGAGTCCAGCTCGGCGAGCGCCTCGTTCCACCGCCCCGTCCAGTAGTTGTGCACCGCCGCCGGGACCTGCAGTTCGTTGCCGAGCGCGTGGCCGAGCGCGACCCGCCGGGCCACTCGCAGCGTTTCGTCCGCTTCGGCCAGCCGGTCCATGTTCTGCAGCGTGAACAACCGGTTGTCCAGCAGATCCAGTTCGAGTTCGGCGAGGTCATCCGCGTCCTCGACGACCGCGATCGCCCGGTCGATATGGGCCAGCGCGGCGCCGTGGTCGCGCCGGACCGACGCGACCAGCCACAGCGTCTGCCGGGCGTGCGCGGTGAGGTACCGGTCGCCACCCGCTGCCGCCAGCGCCCTGTGCCCGGCCTCCTCCGCGGCGTCGAGATCGTCGAGACCGCCGCGCCGGAAGTTCGCGAGCAGATGACGATGGCGGCGGCGCCAGAGTTCGGGGACGTCCGGATCGCCGAGCACCGACGCGACGATCCCGGTCGCGCTGCCGAGATCGCCGCCGCGGTAGCGCAGCACGGCGAGCAGGTGGTGCATTTCCGCGGCACGGTGGGGATCGGTGGTGATGGCCAGCGCGGCCCTCGCCTCGTTCTCCGGATGCCGGTCCAGCCGGAACAACACCCGGACCAGCGTCGTCGCCAGGATCTCGCGCCGCGGGTCCCGCAGCGGGCAGGCTTCCAGCGCGCGGGAGAGCAGCTCGGCGGCCAGCACCGGGGCCCGGGTGGCGACGTCCGCGCCGTGGTCGACCAGCCACTGCAGCATCCACGGGTCCGGGACCGGCGCGGCGACGACCTGCTCGGCCACCCGCGTCACCGAAGCGCCCACTGTGGACAGTGCCTCCGCGGCCTGGCGGTGCAGCGCGGCGCGGGCCCCGGCGGCGATCCCGTCGTAGAAAGCCTGACGCAGCAAGGGATGCCGGAACGCGAGATGGGTGTCGGAGTCGACGATGACGTTGGCGGCCACCGACTCCTCGAACGCCGTGACCAGCTCCGACGGCCGTTTGCCCACCACCGCGGCGATGTCGGTGACGGTGAACTCCGTCCCCAGCACCGCGGCCCAGCGCAGCATTTCCCTGGTCTCGTCGGAAAGCACGTCCAGGTTCCGGCGGATCGTGTCGACGAGGCCGCGCGGCGCGGTGTAGCTGTCGCTGTCCGCCAGATCCGCCACCCCGGCCACCGTGTGCAGCACGTCCTCGCGCACCAACGTGCCGGTGAGTTCGGTGATGTAGAGCGGATTCCCGGTGGTGCGCTCCACGAGATCCCGCAACTGCGGGCCCGGTTCCGCGCCCAGCAGGCGTTTCTCGAGTTCGATGCTCTGCTCGCCGGTGAGCGGGACGAGTTCGACGATGGTCCCGCCCCTGGCTTCGATCGCCTGGCGCAGCCGCACGATCTGGGCACTGCGCGGCACCGGGCGCGCCGCCGCGACGAGCAGCAACGGCAGCTGCCGCGTCGCGGCCGTCAACCGGTGCCACAGCAGGACACTCGCCTCGTCGGCCCACTGCATGTCGTCGACCACCAGCACGAGCGGGCCTCGCGCGCACAGCTCGTCGACCAGCGACAGCAGCCTGCCCACCGTGACCGACGCCGGATCGGGCTCACCCCACGCGCCCCGCCGCTCCTGGAACAGCGCGGGCGACGGGGTGTCGATGCCGAGACAGCTCAGCATGACCTGCAACGGAATCCGCCCGGACAGCTCGTCGGCCAGCACCCAGCCGATCTGGCAGCCCCGGGCGGGGACGTCCGCGAGCACGCGCGTCAGCAGCTCGGACTTGCCGATCCCGAACTGCCCCTCGATCCACGCCGCGCCGCCCCTGCCGTCGCAGACGTCGTCGACAAGGCCACGCAGCCGGCCCAGTTCCGTTTCCCGGCCGACGAACACGGTGTCCACATCGGACTCCAGCCGCCGCGCGACCTGGGCGGGCAGGACGAGCAGCCGCTCGGGACCCGCCGGGGTGGCGGCTGGCGGCGGGGTGGCGGTGAGTTCGGGGTCCTGGGCGAGAATCCTGGCGTGCAGCCGCTGGAGATCGGGGCCGGGTTCGGCGCCGAGCTCCTCGATCAGCCGGGCACGCGCGGCCCGGAACGCCTCCAGCGCCTCGGCGTGCTGGCCGTTGTGGTGGAGCGCGAGCATCTGCAGTTCCCGGAGCCGCTCGCGCAGCGGGTACTCGTGGACGAGCGCGCCGAGTTCCGCGCCGAGACCGGCGCTTTCGCCGAGTTCCAGCAACGCCTCGGCACGCAGTTCGTAGGCGACGAGCCGGAGTTCCCCCAGCCTGGCCCGTTCCTGCTCGGCGTACGGGCCGGGGATGCCGGACAGCGGATCGCCGTGCCACAGGCCGAGCGCCTTGTCGAGCGCGGCGACCGCTTCTCCCGCGTCCGCCCCGGCCTGGATGCTTCCGATCAGCCGCTCGAACTCCAGCGCGTCGACGCTCTCGGGCTCGACGCGCAGTGTGTAGCCGCTCGGCCCGCTGGTCAGCAGATCGCTCGCCCCCCATCGGTCACGATCGGGTTCGAGAGCACGCCGCAGACCGGAGACGTACGTGTGCACGCTGCCGTTGACGCTCGCGGGTGGTTGTTCGCCCCACACCGCCGACACCAGCTCGTCACGGGTCACCAGCCGGCCCGCCCGCAGCGCGAGCACGGCCAGCACGGCACGCTGCCGGGCGGGGCCGAGCGCCAGCGCGGTCTCCCCGCGCGCCACGCTCACCGGCCCGAGCACCCCGACGCGCAGCCCGTCACCGCTGGTCGGCATCGTCGTTCCTGTCACCCATGGCCTGGTTCCGTGCTGGCACTGCCGTGCGCGGCCGCCGCGGCGGGAGCCTCGGGACAGCCGCTCAGTGAGCGTAGCGTCTCACCGAGCCGCCGGATGTCCCACTCCGCGCCGATGACGTGGTAGCGCTCGACGGCCTCGTCGTGGGCCGCGGCCGCCTCCTCCGACCGGCCGTGCCTGGCCAGCAGCCAGGCGGCGTCCGCGGTGGCGTGGGCGGCCAGCAGGTCGAGCCCGCCGAGCACGTCGCACCGGGCCGCGGCGTCCCGCACCCGCTCGGGGACCTCGTCGACGATCCCGAAGCAGTACTCGCGCAGCATCTCCTGCTCGGCGGAGAGCTGTTCGCCCGGCCGGGAGCCGACGAGCAGCCGCACCCGGTCCAGCCGCGCGCGGTCACCACTGCGCAGGGCGAGCCCCGCCAGCCGCGGCAGCCACCGCGACCACGGGAACAACCGGCGGGCGACCGGCGAAAACACGTCGGTGGCCTCCCGCGCTCGCCCGGACCGCTCGGCCAGCATCGACCTCGCCATCAGGAGCGCCTGCAGGAAACTGTCGTCGTCCCTGACGTACGCCTCGGACGCGAGACGCTCGTACTCCGCCGCGACGTCCCAGTCGTCCCGGTGCGCGGCGAGGATCGCGACGAAGGCGTACACCACCCCCGCGCTGTACTGCAGCACGTAGGACGGCCTCGCCGGATCCTCGACAAGGAGTACTTCCGCCTCGATCTCCGCCCTGGTCCAGTCCCCCGCCCAGTACAGCTGCCCCGCGTTCACGCGGTGGACCTCGGCGGGCAGGGCCCGGTACGGGGCCATCCGCCAGGTCGCGGGCACGTCGAGGACGCCGGGCGCACCGAACTCGGCGGCGGATTCGTCGTCGAGGAGCCGGAACCCGGCGATCCCGGGGGTCACGGCTTCCGGGGGCGAATGCGCCCAGCTGACGACGTGTGCGGGCGTCCGCGGCTGCGGTTCGTCGGACAACCTCGCGAGCAGCCGCTCGTGCCGGACGAGCCACCGCTCCTGGCCCCGGTCGTCGGCGAGCGCGCCGGTCACCTGCCGCAACGCCTCGTCGATCTGGTTCCGGCGGTACGCGACATAGCCGAGTATCCAGCGCATCTCGGCGGCCAGCTCGGGATCGGCCGTCCTGGCCAGCACCGAACCGGCCTCCGGGCCGGGATCCCGGCCCAGCCAGAACAGCAGCCGGGCGAGCATCGCGGTGAGCGTTTCGTGGACGTCGGGTGTCAGCGAGCCGAGACCGAGCAGTGGTCGCAAAAGCTCGACGGCGAGTTCGGGCCGCTCTTCCGCGACCACGCCGGCGTAGTCCGTCAGCCAGGTCTCGCCCCAGGGGATCGTCGCGGGCGACGCCGCGGCGAGCTGCTCGGCGACCCGCACCGCGGACGCGCCGGAGGCGATCAGCGTCTCCGCGATCTGCTGGTGCAGCGCGACTCGCATGGCTCCCGGCGTCTTCTCGTACAACGCGGTCCGCACCAGTGGGTGCCGGAACCACAGCGCGTCGCCCGCCCCGTCGAGTACACCCGCGTCGCGCGCCTCCCCGATCCGTTCGGCCAGCTGCGCGGACGGCTGCCCGGTCGTCACGGCGAGTTCCCCGACGGTGAAGCCGCTCCCGAGTACCGCCGCCCGCTGCAGGACCGCGCGGGCGGGCGCGGACAGGAAGGTGAGGTAGTCGTTGACCCAGCCGACGAGCCGTCGCCCCGGATGGTCTCCCGGCTCGGCGAAGCCGGCGACGATCTCCCTGATGTAGCAAGGGTTTCCGGCAGCGGCGTCGACTTCCTTCCGCTGCCGCGCCGACAGCGGGGCGCCCGCGAGCCGCGCCGCGAGCCGGTAGCCGTCGGCACCGGGGAGCGGACCGGGACGCAGCGTCCTGCCCTGGGCCGTCCGCTGCCGAAGTCCTTCGCGTGCCTCGGAACGCGGGACCGGCCTGCTCGCGGTGACGAGCAGCAACGGCATTCGCCCGGTGAGCGCGGCGAGGTCCTCCCAGACCCGGACGGTCTCTTCGTCCGCCCACTGGAAGTCGTCGCCGACGAGGATGAGCGGGCCTTCGCCGCACAGCCGGGTCACGACCTCGGGCACCTGCTCGGCGTCGAGCCCCGCCGAGCCGCCTTCCTCGCTGAGACAGTCGTTGATCAGCCGCAACGGGATGTGGCTGTCCAGTTCGTGGGCGGTCGCCCAGCGCAGCCGCGGTGCGCCGGGCAGCGGGCCGCCCAGCGCCTCGGCGAGCAGCGCCGACTTCCCGATCCCCGGCTCGCCCTCGATCCACACCGTGCCACCGCGCCCGTCGAGAACCTCGGCGACCGCGGTGCGCAGCAGTTCCAGCTCACGGTCCCGGCCGACGTGGAAGTCCGGCCGTTCGGGCCGCCACACCGGGAACGTGTGCTCCGGGGCCTTGTGCGCGCCGAGCAGGTGCTCGTGCAGCCTGCGCAGCTCCGGACCCGGCTCGATCCCCGACGCCTCCACCAGGTTCGCGCTGGTCGCCTCGAACACGTCGAGTGCCTCGGCGGTCCGGCCGGCGTCGGCCAGCGCGCGCATCAGCAAAGCGGGCGGTTTCTCCCGAAGCGGATATTCGCGGCAAAGCGCGCCGAGTTCGTCGACGAGTTCCGCGTGCCGCCCGAGTTCGAGCAGGATCTCCGCCCGGCTTTCCACGACGGTCAGCCGCAGCTCCGCCAGCCTCGCCCGCTGTGCCCGCGCGAACGGCCCGGGAACCCCGGACAGCACGTCGCCGGCGTACAGGGCCAGCGCCGCGTCGAGATCGGCCACCGCGGCGAGGGGCTCGCCCGCGTTGCGCTGCCGCACCGCGTCCGCCCGCAACGCGTCGAACCGGTGCACGTCGACGCTGTCCCGGTCGATCCGCAGCGAGTAGCCCGACCCCGTCGAAGCGAGTACGCCGCCGCCGGACCGGGGAGCCTGGTCGGGATCGACGGCCCTGCGGAGGCCCGAAACGTAGGTGTAGATACTGCCGCTCGCGCTGGTCGGGGGCTCGTCGCCCCACAGCGCGTCGACGAGTTCGTGCCGGGAAACCGTGTCACCGGCGGAAAAGGCGAGTACGGCGAACACCGCGCGCCGGTGCGCCGAGCCGAGGTCGATTTCGGTGCCGGCACGCCAGGCACGGACCGAGCCGAGGACCTGCACCCGCAGCTCGGTTTCCGTGTCAACCATCCTTGTCTCCGTCGTACCGGAATACGGTGCCGTGCCGAACCTTGCCGATGCCGGGGCGATGGTTCACGGGGGCACACTACCGGCCCCATTGGTGCAATGCCCTGGCGCGGGCAGGCATTCCCGATTTCGTCCCGGCGGGCAGGAACGGCCACGCAAGACATTTCCAAAAGTGTCTCATCGCACGTTTGAGAATGGTCGCGGCCGATCGGCGCAGGTTATCCGGCCGATCGCCCGGGATCCTCCGGCGGATGCGTCCCGTGCGAACCGATCCAGACCGCCCCGGCCTCGAGCCGTCCGGCCACCGCGGCCGCGCGGCCGGGGTCCGCGCCGAACACGGACGCGCCCAGCCGGTACGGGGACGCGTTGGCGGCCTTGATCGCGTCGTCCACGTCGGTGTAGGTGATCACCGGCAGTACCGGCCCGAACTGGTCCTCGTCCACGACCCGGACGCCATCGGTGACGTCGGCGAGGATCGCCGGCGCGGCGAAGTAGCCTGGACGGTCCAGTTGACTTCCACACGCCGTGACGACAGCGCGGTGCGCGCGGGCGTCCGCGACGAGGTCGACGATGCGGTCGAACTGCTGGCGGGTGCCGACCGGCGCGAGTTCGGCGTGCTCCGCGGTGCGGGCGAGTTCGGTGAGCGCCTCGACGAACGCCTGCTGGAGCGACGCCGGGACGTACACCCGCTTGGGCCCCACGCACACCTGCCCGAGGTTGCGGAACGCCGCCGCGAACACCTCGCCCGCGACACGCCCAGGGTCCGCGTCGTCGAGTACCAGCACGGGGTCGTTGCCGCTGAGGTCGAGAGTGAGCCGCTTCGTGTCCGCGGCGGCCACGACCTTCTTCCCGGTGGCGACCGAGCCGGTGAAACCGACCTCGCGCACGAGCGGATGCGCGACGAGCCTCGCGCCGAGAGGATCGCTGCCGGAAACGACGTTGAGGACGCCCGGCGGGAGCACGAGACGCAGCAGTTCACCGGCCATCAGCGCGGAAAGCGGGGCGTGCGGCGAAGGCTTCCACACCACGGTGCCCCCGGATCGCAGCGCGGGGGCGATACTCGCGAACGCGATACTCAGCGGGAAGCTCCACGGCGTGATGACCGCGATCGGCCCCAGTGCTTCACGCTCGGCCGGGTTTTCCGCGTAGTACTGCGCGTATCGGGCCGCGACGGCGACCTCGTCGAGTGCGTCGGGGAGTGACTTTCCTTGCTCCGCGGAGAGAAGGGCGGCCAAGTCGTCGGCCGAGTCCGCGAGCGTCTCCGCGAGCGCTCCGAGCGCACCACGCCGGACGTCGTCGTCGGTGCGCCATTCCGTGCGGAACGTCCGATCGGCGGCGGCGACGGCGGCATCGAGTGCCTCGGGCGTCGTCTCCGGCGCCATGGCGAACACCCTGCCCGTCGCCGGGCCGATGACGCCGAACTCCCCGTCGTGGCCACCCGCCGCGCCGTCGACCGTGCTCGTCAGCTCGGCGGTGAGCCCGAGCGGGGACACCGTGCCTTCGCTCATGCGATGGCCTCGCTTCGCGAGACTGTGTTGAATTCTTTTTGGCGCATGATGTCCATGATTCGCTCGCAAGCTTCGCTCATGCGCGCCCTCCCCGGTTCCGGTTCCCCACCGTAGCCCCCGCCCGTCCGCCGCCCGGCGCGGTGCCCGCACGTGCTGAAGGACGCCTTCGGTGCACTGGCCGTGCTGAAGGACGCCATCAGCGCACCCAACGCACTGAAAGCGTCCTTCCGCACCTGCCCGCCCCCGAGCCCGCAGGCGTCCACTGTGGAAACCGCGGGCGACGCGCGGTTGCGCTGTGCACCCGGGTCGGCCAGCCTGACGGCATCATGATTGACATCTCCGAGCGGGCCGCCACGTCGCGGCACAGATCACGGCTGAGCGCCGTGCCCAAGGTGTTCGCCGTCGCGCTGGGCGTGCTGGCGGCACTCTGCGTCCTCGCCGCGCTGAACGCCGCCGTCGGCCGCGGGGTCCAGCCGCTGCGGGAGTTCATCGACGAGGCGGTCTTCCCCGCGCCGGCGAACATCGCCTACGGCCTGTTCCTCGCGGTGCTGGCCGGCGCGATCTCCCGCCGCAAGCGCGCGGCCCGCACCATCATGATCTGCCTGCTGCTGGTCCAGGCGACACTCACCGCGCTGACGATCCTGCTGTTCACCCTGGCGCCGGACGGGGAACTGGTCGACGACGACGGGGAACCGCTGACGCTGTCGGGCTGGGACACCTGGTCGCTGTGGCAGTCCTTCGTGATCGCCGTCCTCGCCGTCACGGTGCTGATAGCGGCGCGGCGCGAGTTCTACGGCCGGACCCGGAAAGCCGCGCTGCGCAAGGCGATCCTGCTCTTCGCGGGACTGCTCGGGATCTCGGTCCTGCTCGGCGGCCTGCTGGTCCAGGTGTTCCCCGGCTCGCTGCGTTCGGCGAGCGACCGGTGGAGCTGGGCGGTCGAGAAGGTCATCGGCGGCGCGATCCGGCTGGACATCACCCGCGTCGGCAACGCGCCGGGCTGGGTGGCCGTGATCGTGTCGCTGTTCGGAGCGGTGTCGATGTTCGCCGCCCTGCTGTGGACACTGCGTTCGCAGCGCACCGCGTCGATGCTCACCGCCGGCGACGAGGTCGCCATCCGCGGCCTGCTCGCCGCGCACGGCGAACGCGACTCGCTGGGCTACTTCGCCACCCGCCGGGACAAGGCGGCGGTGTTCGCGCCGTCCGGCGAGGCGGCCGTCACCTACCGGGTCGTGGCCGGTGTCTGCCTCGCCAGCGGCGACCCGATCGGTGACCCCGAGGCCTGGGACGGCGCCATCTCCCGCTGGCTGGCGATGTGTGCCGAGTTCACCTGGAGCCCGGCGGTGATGGGCGCGGGCGAAGAGGCCGCCGAGGCCTACGTGCGGGCCGGACTGAAGGCGATCGAACTCGGTGACGAGGCGATCCTCGACGTCGCCGACTTCACCCTGACCGGCCCGGACATGCGCCCGGTGCGCCAGGCCGTCACACGGATCGAACGCGCCGGGTACACCGCGCGGATCCGGCGGCACGCCGACATCCCGGCCGAGCAGCTCACCGCCGCGACGGAACTGGCCGAACGCTGGCGCGACACCGACACCGAACGCGGGTTCTCCATGGCGCTCGGGCGGATGAACGATCCCGTCGACGGACGCTGCGTGCTGGTCGAGGCGGTCGACGCCGACGGGCACGTCCGGGCCCTGCTTTCGTTCGCGCCGTGGGGAAAGGCCGGGCTGTCGCTCGACCTCATGCGCCGCGACCGGAACGCGGACAACGGCCTGATGGAGTTCATGGTCGCCGCGCTCGCCGCGGGCGCACCTGCCATCGGGGTGCGGCGGATCTCGCTCAACTTCGCGGTGTTCCGCGCGGTGTTCGAGGAGGGCGCCCGGATCGGCGCCGGGCCGATCCTGCGGGTCTGGCGGCGGCTCCTGCTGTTCTTCTCCCGCTGGTGGCAGCTCGAATCGCTGTACCGGTCGAACGTCAAGTACCGGCCGCACTGGGAACCCCGGTTCCTCATCTTCGGCGACCGCCGCGACCTGGCCAGGGTCGGCCTCGCCTCGGCCATCGCGGAAGGCTTCCTCGGCCGCGGCACCAACATCCCGGCCCGCGCGGGCGACACGGCGCTGCTCTCCGCGATCGAGGCCGCCGAAGCCGCCGCGAAGGTCGTGAACGACCATGTCGCCCCGGTGCCGGAACAAACCCGGATCCGGCTGGACAAACTCACCGAACTACGCACCCGCGGCGTCGACCCGTACCCCGTCGGCGTGCCACGGGACACCACGCTGGCCGAGGTCGTCCGGCGTTTCCCCGATCTCGCCCCCGACACCCGCACCGGGAAACGCGTCGCCGTCACGGGCCGCGTCATGTTGCTGCGCGACCACGGCAAGCTGTGCTTCGCGACGCTGCGGGACTGGTCCGGCGACCTTCAGGTGATGCTCGCCGAACCCGGCACCGCCGCGGAAACGCTCCGCGACTGGCGGGCCGACGTCGACATCGGCGACCACGTCGCGGTCCAGGGCGAGGTCGTCACGACCCGGCGCGGCGAGTTGTCCGTGCTCGTCGAACACTGGGAGCTGGCGTCGAAATGCCTGCACCCGCTGCCCGACAAACGCGCCGGGCTGACCGATCCCGAGGCCAGGGTCCGCCGTCGCTACGTGGACCTGGTCGTCCGTCCCGAGGCCCGCGAACTGCTCCGGGCACGCGGGGCCGCGGTGCAGGCGCTGCGGACGACGCTGCTCGGCCGCGACTACCTCGAAGTCGAAACCCCGATGCTGCAACCGGTGCACGGCGGCGCCAACGCGCGTCCGTTCCGGACCCACATCAACGCCTACGACATGGGGCTCTACCTGCGCATCGCGCCCGAGCTGTACCTGAAGCGGCTGTGTGTCGGCGGAGTCGAGCGGGTCTTCGAACTCGGCCGCACGTTCCGGAACGAAGGCGTGTCCTACAAGCACAATCCCGAGTTCACGATGCTGGAGGCCTACGAGGCGTACGCCGACTACCACGTCATGCGCGAGCGCTGTCAGGAACTGATCAAGGCCGCCGCACACGCCGCCCACGGCCGCGAAGCCGCGCTGGGTGAGGAAGAACTGGATCTCAGCGGCGATTGGCCGGTCATTCCGGTCCACACCGCCATTTCCGGCGCACTCGGCGAAGAAATCACCACGGCCACCCCGGAAACCCGGCTACGACAGCTGTGCGACGCCGCCGGGATCACCCACAATCCACAGTGGACACGCGGCGCGGTGGTGCTCGAACTGTACGAACGACTCGTCGAGGAGCAGACGACCGGGCCGGTCTTCTACACCGACTTCCCCGCCGACGTCTCGCCGCTGACCCGGCCCCATCGCGAGGATCCGGCGCTGGCCGAGCGCTGGGACCTGGTCATCCGGGGCACCGAGATCGCCACCGCGTACTCCGAACTCGTCGACCCCGTCGAGCAACGGCGGCGGCTGGTCGCCCAGTCCCTGCTCGCGGCGGGCGGCGACGCCGAGGCGATGGAGGTCGACGAGGACTTCCTGACCGCGCTCGAATACGCGATGCCGCCGTCGGGCGGCCTCGGCATGGGCGTCGACCGGCTGGTCATGCTGCTGACCGGAACCACGATCCGCGACACCCTCGCCTTCCCGCTCGTCCGCCCGGAGTGACCGGGAGGACGAGCGGGAAGAACAAGTGTCAGTCGGTACCGGACTCCATCGCGGCGCGGTCGAGCGATTCGTTGTCGCCACCCTGGCCGCGGGAGGCGATCACCTGGGCGCCACCCGCGGGCATCGCGCCGATCAGCCCGGTCGAGGCCGCCTGCGCGGCACCGATGAGCGTCGGGTGGGTGCTGCCGACCATGCCGAGCCCGGCGTACTGCTCGAGCTTGGCGCGGGAGTCGGCGATGTCGAGGTTGCGCATGGTCAGCTGGCCGATCCGGTCGACCGGGCCGAAGGCGGAGTCCTCGGTGCGCTCCATCGACAGCTTGTCCGGGTGGTAGCTGAAGGCGGGGCCCGTGGTGTCCAAAATGGAGTAGTCCTCGCCGCGCCGCAGCCGCAGCGTCACCTCGCCGGTGATCGCGGTGCCGACCCAGCGCTGCAGCGACTCGCGCAGCATCATCGCCTGCGGGTCCAGCCAGCGGCCCTCGTACATGAGCCTGCCCAGCCGCCGCCCCTCGTTGTGGTAGCCGGCGAGCGTGTCCTCGTTGTGGATCGCGTTGACCAGCCGCTCGTAGGCGATGTGCAGCAGCGCCATGCCCGGCGCCTCGTAGATGCCGCGGCTCTTGGCCTCGATGATGCGGTTCTCGATCTGGTCGGACATGCCGAGCCCGTGCCTGCCGCCCACGGCGTTGGCCGCCAGCACCAGGTCGACGGCGGTGTCGAACTCCTCGCCGTTGATCGACACCGGCCTGCCCTGGGCGAAGCCGATCGTGACGTCCTCGGTGGCGATCTCGACCTCGGGATCCCAGAACCGGACACCCATGATCGGATTGACGATCTCGATGCCGGTGTCGAGGTGTTCGAGGGACTTGGCCTCGTGCGTCGCGCCCCAGATGTTGGCGTCGGTGGAGTACGCCTTCTCCGTGCTGTCCCGGTACGGCAGGTCGTGCGCGAGCAGCCACTCGGACATCTCCTTGCGGCCGCCCAGCTCGCTCACGAACGCCGCGTCCAGCCACGGCTTGTAGATCCGCAGGGACGGGTTGGCGAGCAGGCCGTAGCGGTAGAACCGCTCGATGTCGTTGCCCTTGAAGGTCGAGCCGTCGCCCCAGATCTGGACGTCGTCCTCGAGCATCGCGCGCACCAGCAGCGTGCCGGTGACCGCGCGCCCGAGCGGCGTGGTGTTGAAGTAGCCGCGGCCGCCGGAGCGGATGTGGAACGCGCCGCAGGCCAGGGCCGCGAGGCCCTCCTCCACGAGCGCCGCGCGGCAGTCGACCAGGCGGGCGACCTCCGCGCCGTAGGCCTGGGCGCGCCCGGGCACCGAGGCGATGTCAGGGTCGTCGTACTGGCCGATGTCGGCGGTGTAGGTGCAGGGCACCGCACCTTTGTCGCGCATCCACGCGACCGCTACCGAGGTGTCGAGACCACCGGAGAAGGCGATCCCGACTCGTTCGCCGACAGGCAGGGAGGTGAGCACTTTGGACACGAGTGGAAGTATATACACATCCATGCATGACCATTCAAGCCGGGGGTGCTTCCCGTCTCAGCCGGGGTCCGCGGCGGCGCGGTACTCCCGGGGCGAGGCGCCGAGCAGCCGGACGAACATCGTGGTGAACGCCGCCGGGCTCTCGTAGCCCATCGCCGTCGCGATGTCCGCCACCGGCAGGCCGTCGGCCAGCAACGGCAGCGCGTGCAGGACGCAGGCGCGCTGACGCCAGCGCGTGAAGCTCATCCCGGTCTCGGCGTGGAAGAGCCGGTTCAGCGTGCGCTCGCTGACGTGCAGCCGGGCCGCCCAGCGCGCGGGCGGATCGTGGACGTCCGGAGCCTTCGCGAAGGACTCGCATAGCGTCCGCAGGCCCTCGTCGCGCGGAAGCGGGAGGTCGAGCGGCAGCGGGGCTAGCCCGCTCAACTCGTGCAGGAGCAGGGAGACGAGCGTCGCGTCCCGGCCACGCCGCGGGTAGCGCGGGGCGATGTCGACCGCGGCGAGCACCAGTTCCCGCAGCAGCGGCGAGACGTCCACGACCTGACAGCGCCGCGGGAACCAGGGCACCGCGGCCGGCTCGATGTAGAGGCTCCGCGTGCCGCCGCTCATCATCGTGACCTGATGCTCGGTGCCCGGCGGGATCAGGACCGCCCGGTGGGCCGGGACGACCCAGCCGCTCTCGGCCGTCTCGGCACGCATGAGGCCGTTGGCGCTGTAGAGGAACTGGGCCCGCCGGTGCCGATGCCAGGCCACGACGTGGTCCGGCGCGTAGTCCGTCCTGATCGCCAGCACGGCGCGGTCGATGTCGTCCACCTCGTCGATCAGGACGTTGTGCATGGCGCTGACGGTACTGTGTCCATTTCGCGCTGTGTCTGATTCAAGAAAGAAGTTGGCGATCTTTCGATTGCACGCCGACACCGGACGCTCGTACGGTCGCGGAAGTGCTCACCTCGATCCTGCTGTTGCTCGCCTTCGGCTGCCTGAGCGGCTTCACCACCGTCCTCTTCGGATTCGGCGGCGGATTCGTCACCGTTCCCGTCGTGTACGGCGTCGCGGCGGCCCATTCGGGCGGCGACGCGATGCACGTCGCCGTCGCCACCTCGACCGCGGTCATGGTCGTCAACTCCGCGATGGCGACCGCCACCCAGCTCCGTTCCGGGCGGCTGCGCAAGGAATACGTGTGGCCGCTGGTCGCTTTCATCGGCGTCGGCGCGGTGCTCGGCGCCCTCGCCGCGACCGTGGCGGGCGACTCCGTGCTGCGCGTGCTCTTCGTCATCTACCTCGCACTGACCATTGTGGACAGCGTGCTCCGGAAGGGATTTCTCCAGCCGGGTACCACTGGGCAGCCGCGGACGCTCGGGAAGGCGACCAGCACCGCGGGCGGTGTCGGCATCGGCGCGGTGGCGAGCTTCCTCGGCGTCGGCGGCAGCGTGATGACCGTACCTTTGTTGCGGCGCAAGGGTTTGCCGATGGCCGACGCGGCGGCGATGGCCAACCCGCTGAGTCTCCCGGTGGCCGTGATCGGCACCGCCGTCTACGCCTTCGCCGCCACCGCGTCCGGCCCCGCTCCCGCCGGGCAGATCGGCTACGTCGATCTCGTCGCGGGCGCGGCCCTGCTGGCCGGTTCCCTGCCCACCATCGCCGTCGCCCGGCGCGTCCTCGGCCGCCTCCCCGACCGCGTGCACGCCATCACCTACGTCTGCCTGCTCGCCGCCGCCCTCATCGCCGTCCTCGCCCGCTGACCCTCCAATCACGCGAGTTCTCCCTCCAATCACGCGAGTTCGCGCGTGAAGCACGGCTAACGGCCCCGTTAAGAAACCGTCGATGGACTCGGGCCGGGCCGCCGGGCAGATTGTTCTCTACCCAGCGTCACCACTTCCGAGTGCTCCTCACCCGGATGGCCGCAGGGAGCTTGTCCCGGTCAGCGCCCGACCTCCCGTGCGGGTCCTGGCCCGCACGTGTACAGGAGGCTCAACGGTGAAAGCACTGGTGAAGGACAAGGCGGAGCCCGGGCTGTGGCTCCGCGACGTGCCCGAACCGGCCGTCGGCCCCGGCGACGTCCTCGTCCAGGTCCTGCGGACCGGGATCTGCGGCACCGACCTGCACATCCGCAGCTGGGACGGCTGGGCGCAGCAGGCGATCAGCGCGCCGCTCGTGGTCGGCCACGAGTTCGTCGGCGAGGTCGTCGAGGTCGGCCGCGACGTCAGCGAGATCACCGTGGGTGACCGGGTCAGCGGGGAGGGCCATCTCGTCTGCGGCAAATGCCGTAACTGCCTGGCCGGGCGACGTCACCTGTGCCGCGCCACCGTCGGCCTCGGCGTCGGGCGTGACGGCGCCTTCGCCGAGTACGTCGCGCTTCCCGCCTCCAACGTCTGGGTGCACCGCGTGCCCGTCGACGTGGACGTCGCGGCGATCTTCGACCCGTTCGGCAACGCCGTGCACACCGCGCTGTCGTTCCCGCTGGTCGGCGAGGACGTGCTGATCACCGGCGCGGGCCCGATCGGCCTGATGGCCGCGGCCGTCGCCAAGCACGCGGGCGCGCGGCACGTCGTCGTGACCGACGTCAGCGAGGAGCGGCTCGACCTGGCCCGCAAGGTCGGCGCCACGGTCGCGCTCAACGTCGCGCACAGCTCCATCGAAGACGTGCAGCGCGAACTCGGCCTGCGCGAAGGCTTCGACGTCGGGCTGGAGATGTCCGGCAACCCCCAGGCGATGCGCGACATGCTCGCCAACCTCACGCACGGCGGAAAGATCGCGATGCTCGGCCTGCCGTCGCAGGAGTTCGCCGTCGACTGGGCCAGGATCGTGACGTCGATGATCACGATCAAGGGCATCTACGGCCGGGAGATGTTCGAAACCTGGTACGCGATGTCGGTGCTGCTGGAAGGCGGGCTCGACCTCGCCCCGGTGATCACCGGCCGCTACAGCCATCTCGACTTCGAGGCGGCCTTCGACGACGCGGCGAGCGGCCGCGGCGGCAAGGTCATCCTCGACTGGGCCGCCTGACAACCCGTAAATCCGCGACCTGCCAAGGGAATCCAGCATGTTCGACTCCGTCCGCGAGGACCTGAAGGCCACCCTCGACGAGATCACCGCCGCGGGCCTGCACAAGCCGGAGCGGGTGATCGGCACGCCCCAGTCGGCGACCGTCGACGTCACCGCGGGCGGCCGTCCCGGCGCGGTGCTGAACTTCTGCGCCAACAACTACCTCGGCCTCGCCGATCACCCCGACGTCATCGCCGCCGGCCACGCCGCGCTCGACCGCTGGGGCTACGGCATGGCGTCCGTGCGGTTCATCTGCGGCACCCAGGAAGTCCACAAGGAACTGGAAAACCGGCTTTCGGCGTTCCTCGGCCAGGAGAACACGATCCTCTACTCGTCGTGTTTCGACGCCAACGGCGGTGTCTTCGAGACGCTGCTCGGCGCCGAGGACGCGGTCATCTCCGACGCGCTGAACCACGCCTCCATCATCGACGGGATCCGGCTGTCGAAGGCCGCCCGGTACCGCTACGCCAACCGCGACATGAACGACCTCGAACAGCAGCTGAAGGAGGCGACGGCGGCCGGTGCGCGGCGCAAGCTCGTCGTCACCGACGGCGTGTTCTCGATGGACGGCTACGTCGCGCCGCTGCGGGAGATCTGCGACCTCGCCGAACGCTACGACGCCATGGTCATGGTCGACGACTCGCACGCGGTCGGTTTCGTCGGGCCCGGCGGTCGTGGCACGCCCGAGCTGCACGGCGTCATGGACCGCGTCGACATCATCACCGGCACGCTCGGCAAGGCGCTCGGCGGCGCGTCGGGCGGCTACGTCGCCGCGCGGGCCGAGATCGTCGCGCTGCTGCGCCAGCGTTCGCGCCCGTACCTGTTCTCGAACAGCCTCGCCCCGGTGATCGCCTCCGCTTCGCTCACCGTGCTCGACCTGCTGGAATCGGCGGGCGACCTGCGCGAGCGCCTCACCGCGAACACCCAGCGGTTCCGCAGCCGGATGGCCGAGGAGGGCTTCGACATCCTGCCCGGCGACCACGCGATCGTGCCGGTCATGATCGGGGACGCGGGCGAGGCGGGCAGGCTCGCCGAGCTGCTGCTGGAACGCGGCGTCTACGTCATCGGCTTCTCCTATCCCGTGGTGCCGCAGGGCAAGGCCCGGATCCGCGTGCAGCTGTCCGCGGCGCATTCGGCCGAGGACATCGACCGCGCGATCGCCGCGTTCGTCGAGGCCAGGAAGGCACTGGCAGGATGACGGGGTGATCGAAGCCCGACGGTTGCAGGCGCTGCAGGCCGTGGCGGACCACCACACGGTGACCGCCGCGGCCGCGGCCCTGTACCTGACCCCGTCCGCCGTGTCCCAGCAGATCGCCGCGCTGGAACAGGAGACGGGGCACAAGGTCCTGGAGCGCGACAAGCGCGGTATGCGGCTCACCCCGGTCGGGGAGATCCTGCTCCGCCACGCGCACGTCGTGCTGGCCGAGCTGGAGCGCGCCAAGGCCGAGGTCGCCGCGTACACCTCCGGTGACGCGGGCGAGGTCACCGTCGCGTCCTTCGCCACCGGGATCGCTGTCGTCCTCGCCCCGGCCATCACCGCGCTCGGCACGGGTTCGCCGGGCATCCGGATCCGGGTGCTGGACGCCGAAGGAGACGAAAGCCTGCCCATGGTGCTGGACGGCCGCGCCGACATCGCGGTCGCCGTCGAGTACCGGGGCGCACCGAGCGCCGACGACCGGCTGCTGCGGGTACCGCTCTACGCCGAGCCGTTCGACGCCGTGCTCCCCCGTCGTCACCGGTTCGCCGAGGCGGAAACCGTCCCGGTCGCGGCGCTCGCGGAGGATCCGTGGATCGGTCCGTACCCCGGGAACCCCTGTCACGACGTGATGGTCCTCGCCTGCGAGTACGCCGGGTTCGAACCCCGTCTGCAGCATTCCTCCGACGACTTCCGCGCCGTCGTCACGCTCGCCGCCGCCGGGGCCGGGGTGGCGCTCGTGCCCCGCTCCGCGTTGCGGGACATGGATCTTTCCCAGGTGGCTGTCCGGCCGGTCGACGACGTCGTCGCGACGCGCCGGGTGTTCGCGGCCGTGCGGTGCGGCACCGAGGACCACCCGCTGCTGCGGCCCGTCCTCGACGCCCTGCACGCCGCGGCCACCACACCCGCCACCGTCGGCTGAGACCCCGTCCGTGGCCGACGCCGCCGGGGATATCGCGCGCTCTTGACTGTCGTCAGGATTGGGCGATACTGAGCTGGCCTCGACGGCGTCCGAGAAGGGACTCCTGATGCAGCTCTCGCCGACCGCGCACGTGGACACCTTCTGCCGGGACCACCTTCCGCCCGCCGATCAGTGGCCCGAATTCCCGTCGCTGCCCGAACTCGGCTACCCGGAGCGGCTCAACTGCGCGAGCGTGCTGCTCGACGAACCGATCGCCCGGTACGGCGGCGACCGGACCTGCCTGCGCACGCCGGAGGAACACTGGACCTACGCCGAACTGCGCGCTGCCGCGAACCGGATCGCGCGGGTGCTGACCGAGGATCTCGGAGTCGTCGCGGGCAATCGCGTGCTGCTGCGCGGGCCGAACACCGCGTGGCTCGTCGCCGCGTGGCTGGGCGTCCTCAAGGCAGGCGCGGTCGCCGTGACCACCGTGCCGCTGCTGCGGGCGGGCGAGCTACGGAAGATCCGCGACATCGGGAAGGTCGGTTTCGCCTTGTGCGATCACCGTTTTCTCGACGACCTCCAAGACCTCGGGATGCGAGTACTGCCTTACGGTGGCGACACCGATGACGACCTCACGAGGCGCTGCAAGGAAAAACCGTCCGAATTCGCCGACGTCCCCACCGCGGCCGACGACGTCGCCTTGCTGGCCTTCACTTCCGGCACGACCGGCCGTCCAAAAGCGACACTCCACTTCCACCGCGACGTCCTCGCCATCGCCGACACGTTCTCGCGGCACGTGCTGTGCCCGAACGCGGACGATCTGTTCACCGGCACACCGCCGCTGGCGTTCACCTTCGGGCTCGGCGCGCTGGTGATCTTCCCGCTGCGCGCCGGAGCCGCGAGCCTGCTGCTGGAGAAGGCGACACCCGAACAGCTCGCCGTTCACATCGCCGAGCACGAGGCCACCATCTGCTTCACCGCACCCACCGCGTACAAGGCGATGCTGGCCAGCGGCGCGACAGAACGGTTGCGTTCCTTGCGCCGCTGCGTTTCGGCGGGCGAGCACCTTCCCGAGGCGACCTGGAAACGCTTCCACGCGGAGACCGGCGTCAGGATCATCGACGGCATCGGCGCCACCGAACTGTTGCACATCTTCATTTCCGCGGCCGACGACGATATCCGGCCGGGCGCCACCGGAAAACCCGTCCCCGGCTACCGCGCCGCGGTGCTCGACGACGCGGGAAACCCCGTGCCCGACGGCGAAACCGGCCGTCTCGCCGTCCAGGGTCCGACCGGCTGCCGCTATCTGGACGACCCGCGACAGGCCGAGTACGTCCGCGACGGCTGGAATCTCACCGGTGACACGTACATCCGTGACGCCGATGGCTACTTCTGGTACCAGGCCCGCTCCGACGACATGATCGTGTCGGCGGGCTACAACATCGCCGGACCCGAAGTCGAAGAAGCCCTTCTCGCGCATCCGGACGTCGACGAATGCGGTGTCGTGGGCGCCCCCGATCCCGACCGGGGCCGGGTCGTCTGCGCCTACGTCGTTCTCGGCCCCGGCAGACAACCCGACGCCGCCACGATGCGCGATCTCCAGGACTTCGTCAAGCAGCGGATCGCACCCTACAAGTACCCACGCCGGATCCGGTTTGTGAAAGCGCTTCCCCGGACCAGCACGGGAAAGCTCGAACGCCACCGGTTGCGCGAGGACGCCGCGTTGCCCGGGTAATCACCGAATTCTGTCCGTTTGTCACCCCAAGATCGGACGAATGCCTCTGTGCGGCAGCCGGTACGCACGCCAAGATCGTCCGCATGAGACTGAGATCGGCGACCAGACACACCCTCGTCATCGGGCTGCTGGCCCTGCTCGGCACTACCGTGACGACAGCCACAGCCAGCGCGGATCCCGTTCCCGCACCGAATTCCTCAGTGGACGCCGCCGCCCGGCCGCGCGGCGGCTGGGAACCGGTCGGCCCGAACAGCATCGGCGGGATGCTGGGCGTTTCCGGGTCACCGGACAAGATCAACGTGATGGAGCCCGCCCCGCCCATGCTGTGGTTGTCCGATGACCGCGGCGCCTCCTGGAGCGCGCGGCGCGAACTGCCTCAGGACACCGTCATCCAGGCCTTCGTCACCAACCCTGCCGACGAAAACCGGATGCTGGCCATCGGCACCAAGCAGGAGGGCAGGGGCGACCAGTGGCGCGGCAAGCTGCTGGGCACCACCGACCGCGGCCGGAGCTGGCAGACCCTTCAGGAGTGGTGGCCGGAGGGCGCGTTCCAGCTCGCCGCCGACCCGACCGGCCGCACGATCGCGGTCATGCAGATGAACGGCGTGAGCGTCAGCACCGACGGCGGCGCCACCTGGCGCGTCGTGCCGAGGACCTGGCCGCGCGACGGCATCGCCGCGCCGCTGGGCGATCAGCGGATGACCGTCGTGGGCGACGACCTCTACTTCACCACCGTCCATCCGGAGTACTCGCTGTGGGCCATCCGCGGGTATGCCGGGGCCCAGCCGAAGGCCGAGCGGGTCTACCGGGCCGAGACCGAGGTCAACCAGGTCGCATCCGACGGACGGCAGATCGTGGTCACCGTCGGCACGGAACTGCGAGGCTCGACCGACGGCGGCAAGACCTGGACGGTGCTGCGCCGCGACCCGACCGGACAGCGCCTGCGCGAGCCGCGTTTCCTCAACGGCAGGCTCTACACCGCCACCTACCAGGACCTCGACGTCAGCACCGACGCCGGCAGGACGTGGACCCGCAAGCCGGTGCCCTCGCCCGGTGAGGGCGTGACCGACATCGCCGATCTCCCCGCGGGGAAGGGAAAACCGGCGACCACGCTGATTTCCGCGCTGTACCGCGGTGTCTACACCGACAAGGGCAAGGCGGGCTACGAGCAGATCGGCGTCCCCGGCGAGTCGATGCGCCAGCTGGTGACGACCGGGAGCTTCTGGCAGCCGCAGAGCCTGGTCGCGGCCGGGATGCAGGAGATCTACAACACCCAGCTGCCGCAGGGCAGGATCACCCCCTCGACCCGGGTCTGGCAGTCGCACCCCGGGGACCGGTTGCACGAGAACGCCTTCCTCTCGGTCTCCCCGCGCCGGCCGGACGTCGTCTGGCAGATCACCAAGAACGGGTTCAACACCGACGTGCTGCGCAGCGGTGACGGCGGCCGGAACTGGCAGCTGACCAGCCAAGGGCTGGAGGGTTCGCCGCAGGCGTTCCTCGCGAATCCCGCGGACCCCGACCACCTGCTGATCGCGGCCTTCTCCATGTACGGGTCCGTGACCTACCGCAGCGACGACGCCGGAAAGCACTGGGAAAGGGCCGACGCTCCCGGCTTCCTCGCGCTGGCCGGGGACCCGTGGAACCCGAAGCGCGTCTGGGGCGGCGGCCTGAGCGGCCTGTCCCGGTCCGACGACGGCGGCAAAACGTGGACACAGGTGTCGGAGGAGCCGGTCAGTGCCATCGCAGTGAGCGGCTGGGGTGAGGGCCGCATCGTGGTGGGCGGCGCCGGCCTGCGGCTCAGCACCGACAACGGCCGCACCTTCCGGCAGGTACAGGAGGGCTGGAACCCGCGGGAATTCACCCGGATCGTGGCGCATCCGTTCGATCCGCGCGTGTGGTTCGCGGGCAAGGCGGGTGACGACGGCGTCGGCGTGCTGCGCAGCACCGACTTCGGCCGCACCTGGTCGCCGCTGCCCGGTGCGATGCCCGATTCCCGGGTGCTTTCGCTGACGCTCAGCGCGGACGGCAGCAAGCTGTTCGCCGGAACGTCGCAGTCCGGCGCGTACCGCCTGACGCTCTACTGATGGATCAGCCGTACGCCGCGAGCAATCCCGCTCGCGGCGTACGGCTGTGGGTACCATCCGAAGCCGTGGAAGATCCAGCCACCGCCGCGACCCGGCTCACCGGACAGCCGGTCACCCGGACGCGTCGCGTGTCCGCTTCGCTCACCGAAGCCGTGCTCGACAGCGGAGACGTCGTGATGGTCAAGCGCGGCCACGGCCCCAACGCCGTCGCGGCCGAAGCCGCCGGACTGCGCTGGCTGGCCGAGTCCGGCACCGTGCCCATACCGCGGGTCTGGGGCGACGACGAGCACTGGCTCGTCATCGATCGCGTCGATACCGGACACCCCGGCCCGGCGGCCGCGGAAGAGCTGGGCCGCGGGCTGGCCGCACTGCACGCCGCGGGCGCGCCCGCCTTCGGCGCCGCACCGCCCGGCGGCCCCGCCGAGGCGTGGATCGGCCTCGCCCCGATGTCCACCACGACCGGAACCGACTGGCGCACCTGGTACGCCGAGCAGCGCGTGCTGCCCTACGTACGCCGCGCTGTCGACGACGGAACCCTCGACGGCGAGGAAGCCGCTGTCATCGAGCAGGCCTGCGAGCGGCTCCCGGCTTCGGCCGAACCACCCGCCCGGCTGCACGGCGATCTGTGGAACGGCAACGTCCTGTGGGCCCCGGACGGCGCCTGGCTGATCGACCCCGCCGCGCACGGCGGCCACCGGGAAACCGATCTGGCCATGCTCCACCTGTTCGGCTGCCCGCAGCTGGACCGGCTGCTCGACGCCTACCAGGAGGCCGCCCCGCTCACCGAGGGCTGGGCCGGCCGGATCGGCGCGCACCAGCTGTTCCCGTTACTGGTGCACACTGTCCTTTTCGGACGGTCATACGCCGGGCAGGCGGTCGCGGCGGCACGGGCGACCCGCTGACCACTCAGGACGGCCGCCCACCGGACCGCCAGGTGTGGACCTCGATGGCGGCGTAGCGACCCGCGGTCAGGAGGGCACGCGCCGCGCCCGCGTCCGGCGCGCGGACCAGCGCCGCCGTGCCCAGCCAGCCGGTACCGTCGTCGGACAGCAGCGGCCCGTACGCGATCAGCTCGCCCGAATCCGGCGGCGCGAGGTCGGCGGCCCGGCCTTCGCCGAAACCGAGCACGAGGTACCGGTTGCCACCGGTCCGGCCACCGGCGAACTCGTCCATCGTCCGTCCCAGCGTGTTGCGCCACCTGCGCAGCAGCACGTCCCGGTAGGCACCGGCCTGGTAGCTGGGCTCGTCGAAGGCGAACGCACGGGCGGCGGCGGGATCCGGCAGGTCGAGGATGTGCACACTGCCGGTGGGCGTCTCGCCGTCGAGGGTCGGACCGCGGGCGATCATCTTCGTCGCGTACCGGTCCATGTAGGTCCAATGCTCGTCGCGCAGGTTTTCGCGCAGTGCCAGGGAACCGGGCCGATCGCGGTGATAGCAGAAGAACTCCATGTGCACAGCTTCCCCCACCACGCACAGCGCCTGGGGCGTGTCCGGCAAGAAGGTCCGGTGGGGTGCCGGGAGGCCGCGAGTGTGGCGCATTTCATCGGCTGCCGGACGAGCGCGGCGGCCGGGTGACGCGCGAGTGAACTTTGCTCGTGCGGCCCCGATCCGTTGGGTGAAGTGACCCGATGCCGCCTTCGGCCGCCGGTAGCGTCGAATCCGTCGCAGGCCAGCAGGAGGAGGATCGGTGCCCGACCGGCTCGCAGTGGACGTCGAGCATCTCCGGCGGCAGAGCCGGGAGTTCCGGGCTTCCGCGGACGAACTGCGGACGCGGATCCAGAAGTTCCGGGAGCAGACCGAAAACACCCACGGCGCCTACGGTGAGACACCGAACGCCGCGGAGGCCGAGCGCGAGTACCGGGAAACCGTCCGGCAGACCCTCGATCACCTCGAAAAGATGCACCGGGACCTGCTGGAGACCGCGGAGGGCCTGGAAACGCAGGCTAAGGTCTTCCAGGACACCGACACGGCGGCCGCCGATTCGGTGTCCGCCGTCTTCCGCGTGGATTCCTGATGCCCCAGGACGCACTGGCCCAGGTCGGCCTGCCGGACCCGGGTGGCGATCCGGCGGCCCTGCACCACAACGCGCTGGGCTGGGCGGAGATCTCCGCGTACCTGGATGACCACAGCGCCCACCTCGCCGAGCTCACCGCGGCCAGCCTGCGGGACTGGGAGGGCGAGACCGCGAAAGCCTTCGCCGCGCACGGGAAAGCCTTGGCGGACAACGCCGCCAAGGCCGCGCAGACCACGGCCGCGGTGGCCGCCAGACAACAGCAACACGCGAAGACACACGAGACGATCAAGCAGATCATCATCGAACTGTGCGTCCAGATCGCCGTCATGCTGGCGTTCTACGCCGCGGCGGCGCTGTTCCCGCCGCTGCTGGCGTGGGCGCAGGCGTGCCTGGCCTATCTGATCGCCACCGGGGTCCGGGTACTGCGCCTGCTCGCCCAGGCGCTGAACCTGTTGGTGCGCTTCCTGATCCAGGCCAGGGCGTGGGTCAACTCCTTCTCGGAACTGACGTGGAAGACCTCGAAGTTCGGCCTCGGCTACGGCCGCATGGTGACCGAGGGCGTCCGCGACGTCGCCATCGACCTCACCGCGAACCTGGTGGCGGCCGGTGTCCAGCACAAGAAGATCGATCCGGCGCAGCTGTTCATCAGCGCCGGGATCAGCGGCGGCATCGGCGGTGTCGTCGGCGGGCTGGAGAAGACCGGCTTCAAGAAGGCCGTCGACGAGGCGGGCAACGTCCGGCGTGGCGCGGACGGCCTGCCCGAGTTCGTCCCGCTCGGCAAGCAGGCCCAGAACTTCGTGAAGAAGATCGGCCCCCGGCCGAGGCCCGCGCCCGCCCCGCCACCGCCCACCCGCTCGGCCGAGGTACTCACCAACGCCAAGAACGCGTACGACAACGCGAGACGTCTCGGTCTCAAGGACACGCCCGGCGAGAACCGCAGGCTCGCCGACAACCTCGCCGCCACGCGAAACCGCTACGACAACGCGTTGACACGGCGGGCCGAGGCGAACGCGGAAGTCCGGCGGCTCAGTGACGACGTGTGGACGCACGAACAAACCGTGCGGGCGTACCGGGGCGCGTCGGATCAGGCCGACCTCCGGGTCAGGTCGGCCGAGACGAGGCTGAACCTGTACCGGGCGTCCGGAAACCGGACCTGGGTGGACGAGGGCGCCCGCGAACTGGCGGACGCCCGCGTGGAATTCACCGCGGCGTCGGGCGGTCTGCGCACCGCCGAGGACGCACTGCGCGGCTCGCGGGAGAACCTGACGAACGCGCAGCGGGCAGTGACCCGCGCGAACGACGACGTCACGTCGGCCGAGACGGCGCACCGGCTCGCCAGGGACCAGGCGAACGCGTGGATCAGCCGGGACGCCACCCGCGACGTCGCCAGGAACCACACCACCTTCGGCGAGAAGTTCCGGTTCGTGCGCCGGAACAACGAGTGGAACGCCTCGTTCGGCAGCCCGAAGAAGTGGCAGGAGATCGTCTTCTACGACGTCCCCAAGGACACGTTCAAGGGTGCCGCCAACGGCGCGGCCAAATCCGCCGCCGAGGTCGCCAGGGGCAACGGCGACCCCGACGACATCTGGAAGGACGCGCTGCTCGGCGGCGCGACCGGCGCGGTGCGTGGCGGCGTGAACTCGGTGGGGAACAACAGGGCCTTCCCCGCCGGCGGCCTCGAGGAAACGCTGTGGAAGACCGGCAGCAAGACGATGGACGACTACGTGCGGCGCGAGATCAAGGAAGCCACGTACGGGTCGAGCGCCTGATCATCCGCCGATCACCTCGTCGGCGACCCATCGCGCGACGTCGGCGGGATAGGGATCCGGCAGGCCGAGGACGATGTGCCCGAAGCCGGCGTCGACCGCTTCGCCGATCGCGTTCCGGGTCGTGCCAGGCCGTTCGTACGAGACGGGCAGGTGGATCGAGCGGGTGATCGAAGCGGGATCCCGGCCGATCTCGGTGCAGTAGCGATCCAGCAGCGCGCTGCGCTTGACGGCGTCGTCGATGTCGCCACCGGGAATGTTCCACAGGTCGGCGTGCTCGGCGACCACCCGCAACGTCGAGGCCGCGCGCCCGCCGATCATGATCGGCGGATGCGGGCGCTGGACGGGCTTCGGATTGCCGAACGCCCCGGTGAGCCGGACGTGGTCGCCGTCGAAGTCGAACGGTTCCTCCTCCGTCCACAAGCGACGGATCACCGTACACGCTTCGGCCAGCGCGGCCACGGCGTGCGCGGCGTCGTGGTAGGGCAGGCCGTGGGCGTCGTACTCGCGCCGGGCCAGCGGATGGCTGGGCCGAGAGCCCGCGCCGATGCCGAAGTCGAGCCGTCCGCCGGAGACGATGTCGACGGTCATCGCGATCTTGGCCAGCATCGCGGGCGGCCGGAACCGGTTACTGGTCACCAAAAGCCCGAGCCGCAGCCGCTCCGTCCGCGCCGCGAGGGCCGAAAGCAGTGTCCAGCCCTCGAAAATCGGCCCGGCGAGGTCGCCGCCGATGGGCATGAGGTGATCGAACAGCCACGCGTGCTCGATCTCCGGGATCGCGTCGGCCTCGCGCCAGACCCGCAGAACGTCGTCGTAGCCGACCTGCATGGGGGCGGTCATGATCCCGAAGCTTGGCTGTGTCATGGGAGTTCCTGGTCCTTCCGTGGAACGGGGCCGGGCAGCGCGGGAGGTGCCGTCATGGCATCATGAGCAAACGGAACAGCGCTCCGCTAACTATACGGAGCACTGTTCCGCTTAGCAACCATGGCCGGGGAAAGGAGTGCGCGGTGAAGGACGGCGACGGGAGTACGGGCCGGCCCAAGCGGGCGGACGCCCGGCGCAACGAGAAGGCGCTGCTCGACGCCGCCGCCGAGGTCTTCGTGGCGTCAGGTGTGGACGCACCGGTACGCGACATCGCGGCCGAAGCGGGCGTCGGGATGGGCACGATCTACCGCCACTTCCCGACACGCTCGGACCTCATCATCGCCGTCTACCGGCACCAGGTCGAGACCCTCGCGGACGCCGGTCCAGCCCTGCTGGCGAGCAGCGCGACACCGTATGCGGCACTGACGGAATGGATCGACCGCTTCGTCGATTTCCTGGTCACCAAGCACGGCCTCGCCGCCGTGCTGCAGTCCGACGCCGCGGGCTTCGACACGCTGCACGCCTACTTCATCGACCGCCTCGAACCGGTGGGCACGCGACTACTCGACGCCGCGGCCGAATCCGGCGAGATCCGCTCCGATGTGCGGGCCTACGAACTCATGCGCGGCGTGGGAAACCTCTGCATCGGCAACGATCCCCGCTACGACGCGCGGCGGCTGGTCGAACTCCTCGTCGCGGGCCTACGCCGGCCGGCCCGCTGAACGAAAGCCGGCCGCCGAGTGCGAGGGGGGCACACTCGGCGGCCGACGATTTTTCGCGCGGAGATTCCTCTCCGGACTATCGGCAGGGCTCAGGCGTCCTCACGCGGCTTTTCGGCAGACGCGTTGGCGAGCAAGGATTTCCGGCGCCCGTAGGCGAAGTAGATCACCAGCCCGATCGCGAACCAGATCCCGAACCGCAGCCACGTGTGCGGGTCGAGGAAGGTGACCAGCCAGAGCGAGAAGGCGATGCCGATGATCGGCACGATCGGCATACCGGGGCATTTGAAACCACGGGGCAGGTCCGGGCGCCGGTAGCGCAGGACGATCACCGAAACGCAGACCAGCACGAACGCGAGCAGGATGCCGATGTTGGTCAGCTCGGCCGCTTCGCCGATGGGCAGCAGCCCGGCGATCACGGCGGACGCGCCGCCGAGGAGCCAGGTCATCCGGGTGGGAACCTGGCGGCGCGGGTGCGTCTTGGCGAACCACTTCGGCAGGAGACCGTCGCGGCTCATGGAGAAGCCGACCCGGGAGGCGCCCATCAGGAAGGTGAACAGCACCGTCAGGATGCCCAGGATCGCGCCGATCGCGATCACCGCGCCGAGCACCGGCAGCCCGACGGAGGCGAACGCACTGGAGAAAGCGCTCTCCGAGTTGATGTCCGAGTACTTGACCATGCCGGTCAGCACCAGGCACGCCAGGACGTAGAGCACCATGGAGATCGCGAGCGAGTACAGGATCGCCTTGGGCATGTGTTTCTGCGAGTCCTTCGACTCCTCCGCGGCCGTGCTCATCGCGTCGTAGCCGAACACCGCGAAGAACACCGTCGCCGCGCCGGTGAACGCACCGGACATGCCGAAGGGGAAGAAGGGGTTGTAGTTCCCGGACTTGATGTGGAAGGCACCCACGACGATCACCACGAGCACCACACCGACCTTGAGGTAGACCAGCGCGGTTTCGAACCGGGCCGCGTTCTCCATGCCGCGGTTCAGGATCCACGCGATGAGCAGGCACAGCAGCACCGCGAACAGGTTGATCTTGTACGACCCCGCCGCGACGCCCGCCGGTTCGGTTCCCGGCGCGCCCATCATCCACTGTGGTAGTCCGATGTGGAGGAAGCCGAGCAGATCGTTGAAATAGCCGGAAATACCGATCGCCACGACGGCGACGATGGCGGTGTACTCCAGCAGGAGATCCCAGCCGATTGCCCAGCCGACGATCTCACCGAGCACGGCATAGCCGTAGGTGTAGGCGGAGCCCGCCTTGGGGATCAGCCCCGCGAATTCCGCATACGAAAAGGCGGCCGCCGCGCTCGCGACCCCGGCGACGAGGAACGAGATCAGCACGGCCGGTCCCGCTTTTCCGTTCGCCACGGCCCCGGCCAGCGAGAAGATTCCGGCGCCGATGATGCCGCCGACGCCGATGGCCGTGAGCTGCCGCAAACTGAGCCCACGTTTCAGTGTGTGTTTTCCTCCCTCCGAAGACCCGATCTGATCGATGGGTTTGCGGCGGAACACCGTCGAACTCAGCCTCGGCCCGTGGGGCTTCGTGGTGGTGGCCATGTTCTGCTTCCTCACTGCGCTTCATTGCGCGTCATAGTTAGCTTGAACAGTCGTCGGAACGATAGGGATCGCACCGCAGGCAACGTGGTTCACCGCACCCGTCACAAGTCGTCAGCACGTGTCCGCACGGACAGGTGTGGTCCGTGAACCACAGGCGCAGCAACGCATCCGCGATGATTTCTTCGGCTTCTTCGATGATCATGACGGGTTCACCGGTCACCGCGCGGTCACCGAAACGGTCTGTCTGTCGTGCGTTTCCCATTCCAGCACTTCGTGCACGGAACCATCGGCGAGCAGGGCGTAAACCCGGCTGCCGACGGTGAACGTCGCGCGAGGCTGAAAACCCAGTGCAGCGGCGGCGATGAAGGATCCGCCGATCAGGTTGACGTCGCACGCGGTCGCGATGTGGAACAGCGACTGGGATTCCGCGGTGACGTCCTCGTGCCCGCCCGAGCGCAGCACGATCCTCTGGTCCGGCGCGATCGCGCGGGCGGCCACCGCCACCGCGATGTTCTCCAGCACGTCGGACGAAACCGCGACGATCGCCCTCGCCCTCGGCAGCGCGAGCTTCTGGAGCAGGAACCGATCTCCGCCGCGGCCGAAGATCACCGGGATACCCAGGGACTTGGCGAGCGGCACGCATTCGGCGGCGGAATCCCGTTCCACCGCTACGACAGCGACACCGAGCCGCTGCAGTTCGCGACACAGCCGGATGCCGACCTGGCCGAGCCCGACGACGATGACGTGGCCGCGCCGGGGCACCGCGCGGGCGCCGACGATACCGGTGAACCTGCCGGAGGTCATGCGATCGACCAGGCCCGCGGTGAACAGGGCCGAGAACCCGAGCACGCACAGCAGGGTGAACACGGACAACGCCTGATACCAGGCAGGAACGTGCTCCGACGCGGCGGGGCCGACGGTCGTGAGCGTCTTCGCCGCGTTCCACAACGCCGTGATCACCGGCTCGTGCAACGCGAGAACACCCAGCAGCGTGTCCAGGACCAAAATGGACAGCAACCCGGTGAGTCCGGCCAGTAACGCGCGGTTGCTTCCTTCCAGTGGCCGGAACTGCGCGTGCAGCCAGGGCCGGAGGGTACGTTTTTCGACGATCTCGCCAGGAGCCGGCCGCATCGCCCGCAGCCCGCCGGGCACGCGACGAACGCCGACGTAGTCGCCCGCCGACGTCACGCACAGGCTCGTCAGCTCTTCGTCGATGCACGGGCCGAGCAACGCGGGGACCAGCGCGTCGGTCATCCCGATCACCGTGCAGTCGGGCACCGACCGGACCAGCTCTTCCGCGACCGTCTTGTCGAAGAGCGTGACCAGCAACCGGATGCCGGGGCGCACGTGCTCCACGAGCAGTGCGTGGCGAAGCACCCAGATGTCGTCCCGGGAAACGATCACGACGACGTCGACCGTGTCGTTAGGACTGTCCGGACCCAGTTCGCCGTGGAGATCGGCCACGGACGGCGTGCTCAGCCGTCGCAGGCCCGCTCCCCATGCCGTGGTGTAACCGGCGACGGCGTCGGCGAGCGCACCGTCGCCGATCAGTAAGAGGTGCATCGCCCCGCCTCGTTGGTGTGCGCCCTTGCGTTGCCGAGAACCTTAGAAAGCGGCGCCCTGTCGCAGACGGTCTATCTGGCCACTGTTGACGCGGTACCATTGTCCGATCGCACATCGATGGAGGGTGATGGATCGCCACGCGGCCCCGCCGGGGACAGCGAGTCTTCGCCAGCTGCTGGTGGCACTCGGCACTCCCCTCGCCGATCTGGTCGCCGCGCCGGACGGCCTCGACATCGAAGTCAACGACGTCGTCATCCTCGATCCGGACGACGAGCCCGACTCCTACGCCGGCGATCTCGTCCTGATCATCGGTTCCCGGGGCCGGGCCGCGATCCGGCTGGTCCGGGCCGCCGCTCAGCGGGGAGCTTCCGTGGTGGCCGTCAAGGTGCCGGGCGGCGACGCGATCGACGACCTGCGGGCGACCGCCAACGAGGCCCGCGTCGCCGTGCTCGCGGTCCGGCCCGAAGTGCGCTGGGACCAGCTGGACTTCTTCGCGCGGGGTGCGGTGGCCGACGCGAAGGCCACGTCGGCGGCCGACCCCGATGATTCCGACGACCTGTTTTCCTTGGCCCAGACCATCGCCGCGCTCACGGGCGGCAGTGTGAGCATCGAGGACAGCGCGAACCGCGTCCTGGCCTACTCACGGTCGGACGACGACGTCGACGAGCTACGCAGACTGTCCATTCTCGGCCGTGAAGGGCCCGCCGCCTACCTCGCGATGCTGCGCGAGTGGGGTGTCTTCGACCGGCTCAGCGCCGGCGACGACGTCGTGCACGTCGACGAACGACCGGAACTGGGTGTCCGCCGCAGGCTCGCGGTCGGGATCCGCGCCGACGCCGAACTGCTGGGGTCGATCTGGGTCCAGGAGGGCAGCACCAAGCTGACCGAGCAATCCGACGGCGCCCTGCTCGGCGCCGCCAGGGTCGCCGCACTGCACCTCGTGCGCAGGCGGACCGGCATAGCCGTCGAGTCGCGGTTCCACGACGATCTCCTGAACGGCATGCTCGAAAACCGTATCGACTCCGCCACGGTGGCTGCGCACATCGGCACCGACGCCACGAAACCCGCCGTGGTCGTGGTGTTCGCCGAACACAGTGCCGAGCAGGCGTCCGAATCGGACCGGCCCGCCCGCGAACTCCGCGGCGCCGCCATCACCAACCTCATCTCCGTACACGCCGCCGCCTACCGCCGGACCGCGCTGGCGACCACGATCGGCTCCCGGGTGTACGTACTACTGCCCGATCTGCCCGCCGACGGCGGCGACACGCTCGCACTCGGGCTGGCCCGCGAGATCATCGCCGCCGCGGGCAAACGCCTTCGCCGTACCGTCCGCGCGGCCGTAGGGTCCATTGTGGACAGTCTCGGATCGGTCGCCGAATCACGCCACACGGCCGACCGGGTCATGAACGTCATGGCGCACAAGACCATCGACGTGGCGACCATGGCCGAAGTCCGCGCCGAGGTGCTCGTCTCCGAAACCCTCGCCATGATCGGTGACAATCCCCATCTGCGGGACCCGAGGGTGACCACGCTCGTGGCCCACGACCGGGAACACGGCTCCGAGCTCGTCCCCTCCGTCATCGCGTACCTGGACCTGCTGGGCGACATCCGCACCGCCGCGCGACGCCTGCACATCCACCCCAACACCCTGCGTCAGCGGCTCAAGCGCGCCACCGCCCTCAGCGGCCTGGACCTCACGGACTCCCACCAGTGCCTGTTCACCCATCTGCAGCTGCTGCTCGCGACGAGTCCGCAGTCCACAGTGGACCAGCAGAGCACGGCCCACGGCCGCTGAGGCGCGCGAATCCGCCGCCTGCCGCGCGGCTTCGGCTCGTGAGCGTTCTGGCGGACGCTCACGATGCATGGATGTATCCGATACGCTAGTGTATCGAACGTGGAGACCGGCAAGCGAGTGACGAAGCGGCGAGCCGAGACCCGGCAGCGCCTGCTGGAGGCCGCGCTGACGGTGTTCGCAGAAGAGGGCTTCGGCCGGTCCACGGTCGAGCAGGTGTGTGATCGGGCGGGCTACACCCGAGGCGCGTTCTACTCGAACTTCGCCTCGCTGGACGAGCTGTTCCTGGCGATGTGGGAACAGCGGTCGCAGGAGCTGGTCACCGGGATGCGGACGACGTTCGACGAGCTCGCGGACTCCGAGCTGCACGACGTCCGCTCGGTGGTCGAGCGGCTGCTCCCGGCGATCCCGCTGGACGACGTCTGGTACCGCGTGAGCGCCGAATTCACCGCGCACGCCCTGCGCAACCCCGGCCTGCGACGGGTGATGGCGGCTCGCGAGGAGGCCATCCTCGCCGCGGTCATCCCGTATCTGGAGGCCCTGCTCGCCCGGATCGGCCGCACCGTCCCGGATCCGATGGCGCTGGGCCAGGCGCTGATCGCCGTCCACGACGGCACCGCCGTGCAATGCCTGATGGAGCCGGACAACGCCACCGTGTGGCAGCGCCGGACCGACCTCGCCGTCCAGGTCGTGACGGCCTACAGCACCGGAGGAAAGCAGTGAGTTTCGCACCGGACGTCATCGTGGTCGGCGCGGGCCTCGCCGGGCTCGTCGCGACGCACGAGCTGGTCAAGGCGGGCCGCCGCGTGCTGATCGTCGAGCAGGAGAACCGCGAAAACCTTGGCGGACAAGCGTTCTGGTCGCTCGGCGGGCTGTTCTTCGTCGACACGCCGGAGCAGCGTCGGCTCGGCATCAAGGACTCCTACGAGCTGGCGCTGCAGGACTGGCTCGGCTCCGCCGGGTTCGATCGCGAGCGCGAGGACCATTGGGCGCGACAGTGGGCCCAGGCTTACGTCCGCTTCGCCACCACCGAAAAACGCGACTACCTGCACGAGCTGGGCCTGCGGCTGACTCCCCTGGTCGGCTGGGCCGAACGCGGCGGCGACGCGGGCGGGCACGGCAACTCGGTGCCCCGGTTCCACCTCACCTGGGGCACCGGTCCCGAGGTCGTCCGCGTGTTCGCCGAGCCGGTGCTCGAAGGCGAGAAGCGCGGTCTGGTGCGGTTCGCGTTCCGGCACCAGGTCGACGAGCTGATCACCGACGGCGAGGCGGTGACCGGGGTGCGCGGCACCGTGCTGGAGCCGACGGACCTCGACCGCGGCAAGGCGTCGTCACGGACGGCGGTCGGCGAGTTCGAGTTCCACGCGAAGGCGGTCCTCGTCGCGTCCGGCGGCATCGGCCACAACCACGACCTCATCCGGCGCAACTGGCCGGCCGACCGGCTCGGTCCCTGCCCGCGCACGATGATCCCCGGCGTTCCGTCCCATGTGGACGGCCGGATGATCGCCATCACCGAGAACGCGGGCGGCGCGATCGTCAACCGCGACCGGATGTGGCACTACACCGAGGGAATCCACAACTGGAACCCGATCTGGCCGGACCACGCCATCCGGATCATCCCCGGCCCGTCTTCACTGTGGTTCGACGCGAACGGACGGCGGCTGCCCGCCCCGAACTTCCCCGGGTTCGACACCAACGAGACGATGAAGGCCATCCTCGCCACCGGGCAGGACTACTCCTGGTACGTGCTGACGCAGACGATCCTGGAGAAGGAGTTCATGCTCTCCGGATCGGAGCAGAATCCCGACATCACCGGCAAGGACCTCAAGCAGGTGCTGACCGGCCGGGTCGGCAAGGGCGCGCCGGGCCCGGTGGACGCCTTCAAGCGGCACGGCGTGGACTTCGTCGTCGCGAACTCCTTGCCCGAACTCGTGGACGGGATGAACAAGCTCTCGCGCGGGCCGATGCTCGACGTCGCCGAGCTGGAGCACCAGATCGTCGCGCGTGACCGCGAAGTCGGCAACGCGTACTCGAAGGACCTGCAGCTGATGGCCGTCGGCAACGCGCGCCGCTACGTCGGCGATCGCGTCGCGCGGGTCGCGAAGCCGCACCGCATCCTCGATCCCGCGCACGGCCCGCTCATCGCGGTGCGGCTGAACATCCTCACCCGCAAGACGCTCGGCGGGGTGCAGACCGACCTCGGCTCCCAGGTGCGGCGGCCGGACGGGACGCCGCTGCCCGGGCTGTACGCCGCCGGCGAGGTCGCGGGCTTCGGTGGCGGCGGAGTGCACGGCTACAACGCGTTGGAGGGGACGTTCCTCGGCGGCTGTATCTTCTCCGGCCGGGCCGCGGGCCGCGCGATGGCGAGGACGCTGTCATGATCGTCGGTGTCGCAAAAGGACTGTCTACATGACACACTTCGGTGACTACCAGAACGAGACCCGATGGCCCACGCCGCTGTTCCTGCCCCGGTCGGTGTGCTCGGCATCTGCGCGCAGGACCGCCACCGCGACCTCGCCACCGGCTGTTCCGGTGTCCGTTCCGGCCCGGACGTCGTCAAGGCGCCGACCCTCGGCGCCACCGCGGTCGGCCTCGGCCGTCCCTACGTTCTACGGCCTCGCGCTCGGTGGCACCGACGGTGTCGAGCATGTCGTGCGATCGGTGCTCGCCGACCTGACCCGCGAAAGCCTGCACGCGCCACCGTTCGCCGATTCGCGGTGACACGGAGCTGAAACACCCCCCGCCGGCTTGGGGCGGCGCACGATCTGTGCCAAGGTGAGCACAAGCGACGTCATCGCTGCCATCACCCGGATGACGTGTCCGTTATCGCGGCGCCGAGTCCTGACGGACGGGGGATGGGATCGGATGACCGGCATGCAGCCCGCCGAGATGGTCGAAACTCCCCTGACCACGTTGCTGGAAAACGTGCTGACCGGGGTAAGACGTGACGTACCCGGCGAGATCGGCAGCGCAGTCAGCGTCGCGCACCCCGCGTCCCGGCTGGGCGGCGGCGAACTGCGAGTGCTGGCGGCGACCGGCGTGGGACGGGTTCTCACCCCGATCACGACCGGGCACCTCTGGGGCCCGTCACTGCTGGTGGCCGCGGGTGAGGAGCCGATCGTCACCACGGACATGTGGCACGATCCCCGCTGGCCGCACCTGACCGAGGCCGCGGTCCGCGCGCAGGCTCCCCCCGAGGACCACGACGCGATCTCCCGGGTGCGCGGCGTGGCCGCGGTTCCCGGCGTCTGGGACGACAACGGCGTCGTCGTGCTCTCGATCTACCTGGACGGCCCGGCCGACGAGCACACCCTCGCGGTACTCGCCCGGCACGAACGCCTGGTGACCAGCGCGGTCACCATCGCCGACATCGCCAGCCGCAACGCCGACGACGCCGACCGGGTCCTGGACGCGCTCGCCTCGCGGGCGGTCATCGAACAGGCCAAGGGCGCGATCATGACACTACGGCGCTGTGACGCGAACGAGGCATGGGCGGTGCTGCGGCGTGCCAGCCAGCAGTTCAACGTCAAACTGCGGGAACTGTCGCTCGCACTGGTCGAGCACATCGGCCAGGCCCCCGCCGAACAACCCGGCGACACCGAACGCCACGTCGTCGCCGGCCCGGAGGCCCACCACGCCGCGACCCTGATGTGGCAGGCGTTCTCGGGCCGCACCAAACTGGAAGAGATCCGGCTCGACGCGGATTCCCGCAGCCGCCAGCCCCCGGCGTAACGCCGTCCGCGCTGTCGCCGAGCAGCGCGTAGACGTTCCCGGCGAGCGCCACCACGGCAGTTCGCGCAAGCTTACCTCCGAAGCGCGTCGAGGCTTCAAAACCCTTATACAGCAAGGAAAACTGCGTTCTACAGGTTCACCCGATCGATAGCACACATGTTCGAACGGGCGGCGTATCGTGGAGGTATGTCAGTCGACAGCAACACCCAGGCATCGCGCACCGAGTGGTGGCGCGAGGATGTCGGCTGCCTGCTGGACCGGCTCCTGGAGTCCGAGTGTGTGCAGCGTCGTGAGGCCGCGATCCAGGGCGAGGTGATGGCCGAGCTGGAACGTCGCGGGATACGCGACACCACCGGCTACGGGAGTCTCGTGCGGCTACTGCAGGAGACGCTGAACATCCCCTACGCCGAGGCGAAAGCACGCGCGGCGCGGGCGCTGGCGTTGAACGGCACCCGCGACCTGACTTCCGGCGAGCAGCCGCCTACTGCTCCCGCCACCGCGCAGGCCGCGAGCGAGGGCGCGGTCGGCGCCGCGCAGATCGACGAGATCCTGCGGGCGCTCGACAAGTTTCCCCAGACCGTGTCGATGCAGGATCGGGAGCAGGCGGAGAAAATCCTCGCCGAACTGGCCCGCGCCGCCGGACCCCGAGAAATCCGGGCCGCCGGACGACGCCTGATCTCCCAGCTCGACCCGGATGGACGGGAACCGAAAACCCGGGAACCGAAACCGTTCCAGCCCGAGTTCTCCATCGCACCACACCGTGATGGCGGGCACCAGATCAAGGCCCGGGTCGACGATGAGACTTCCGCGCGGCTGCAAGCGATGCTGGATCCGCTCGCGAAGCCACGGCCCGCCACCGAGGAAGAGGGTCGCGACACCCGCACCCAGTGGGAACGGCGCGGCAGCGCGTTCTCGGAGTTGGTGCGCATGTGGGCCGAACATCCCGACCTGCCCACCCAAGCCGGAGAAGCCACCCACATCGTCGTCACCGTCAGCCTGGAACAGCTGCGATCCGGGATCGGACAAGCCACCCTCGACCTCCTCGGCGAAATCACCGCAGCCGAAGCACGACGCCTCGCCTGCGACGCCAAAATCATCCCCATGGTCCTCGGCTCCCACAGCGAACCCCTCGACGTCGGCCGCGCCCAACGACTCGCCACCCCCGCCATCCGACGCGCACTCATCCGACGCGACGGCGGCTGCGCCTTCCCAGGGTGCGATGCGCCTGCCTACCGTTGCACGGCACATCATGTGGTGTATTGGGCACACCATGGTGAGACCAAAGTGGACAATCTCGTCCTCTTATGTTCCGTCCACCACAAGCTCATCCACCACTCCGAATGGGAAGTCCGCATCACCACCGACGGACTACCCGAATTCATCCCGCCCGCCTGGCTGGACGCCACCCGCACACCACGACGCAACACCATCCACCTCAGAACCTAAGCCGCGAAACAGGACTTACCACACTGGCAACGCGGTGAGGTTTCCCAGCAGCATCCTCCGGACTTCAGTGCGCTGAACAGGCGTTCCGCTGTGCGTGACCTGCGAGGTGAGAATCTCCCGGCCAGGCCAGAAGATCGTGCGCCGAGGCCTCGGCCAGCCGGAGCGATGTCTCGAACGCGTCGCTAGGGACGTTCACCGTCGCGAACGGAGCGTTCGCGACACCGCCGGCCGGACCTAGGGCAGCGGGGTCATGCGATCGGGCATATGGGCACACAGATCGTTGCCGAGTGCACGCAAATCCTGTTCCCGCAAGTAGGTTCCGGCGCAGGCGTCGGCCAGCACCGCACACGGCCCGGCGTCCTCGGCGTGTTCGGTGAACGGCGCGACCGCGACGTCGCCCGCCACCGACCGGACCTGGCCCGCCCGGATCGCGGTGATCAGATCACCCGCCTGTGCGTAGCTGAGCCGGACCGACCGGCGTGGCACTCCGTAGGCGGGCACCAGCAGCCGCAGACCACCGGCCGTACGACGCACATCTATCCGCGCGGACATGAAACTTCCTCCCCGACAACGACTTCCAAACATCTACGATCGGTGAGGACCGAAGGCAGCTCAAGGCCGACACGGTCACAATCACCCAGTAGTCTCCCCGACACCACACCAGGAACGGTCAAAGAAGATATTCCGGACAGTCAACGGTGACTGTCCGTTACCGGGCGCCAAGAATCAACAAATTGTGCCCTGGCAACGACAATCAGTCAACGCGAAAACAAGGCCGTCGCTATTCCGCGATTTCGGCGAGTACCTCGTGCATGAAGCCGACCAGCCAGTGCTGCGCCGGACTGCGCGCATGAGCATGCCGGGCATACAACGCGACCTGCGCGGGTTCGATGTCCAACGGCAGTTCCAGCAACCGCACACGATGCTCGGCGGCGAACACCTCGGCGACGTTGCGGGGGACGATGGCGACCAGTTCTCCTTGCTGCACCAGATAAGGCAGCGTCGCGAAGCGGGTCACCTCGAGAACCACACGGTTGAGCAGACCGTACGCCTCCAGCGCCTTGCGCGGCCCTTCCTGTCCGGCCGGGCCGAACACCGTGACGTGCCGTTCGGCGGCGAGCGCGGCCCGGCTGACGCGGCCACCGCGCAGCCGTGGGTGATCCTCGGCCACCATGCCGAAGTATCCCTCGGTGAACAGCGGGATCCGCGCCACGCGCTGCGAGCTGAGCAGTGGCGTGGCGATGAACGCGTCGATCTCGCCGCGGCCCAGCTGGTCGACGACGTTGACGACGTCCAGCGGCCGGACCGTCAGGGTGACGCCCGGCGCCTGCTCCGGCAGGGCCGCCATCAGCCGCGGGAGCAGCGACACCTCCCCCAGATCGGACAGGCACAGGGTGAACGCGTTGTGCGCGGTGGCGGGGTCGAAGTGCCGGGAGCCGCTCACCGCGGCCTCGATCCCGGTCAGCGCGGCGTGCAGCGGCTCGTACAGCTCGCGGGCCGTGGTGGTCGGCATCAGGCCGGTCTTGGTGCGGCGGAACAGCTCGTCACCGAAACGGCGCCGGAGTTTCTGCAGGCTGTAGCTGATCGTCGGCTGGGTGAGGTGCATCGACTCCGCGGTCGCGGTGACGCTGCGGGTCTCGTACAGCAGCACGAACGTGCGCACGAGGTTCAGGTCGAAGTCCCGCATTATCGATCCCGTCGATGTCGTTGGTCGGCAACATTTATTGGAACACACTCACGGCCGAGCCCTAGGTTCTGTCCCACATCCCCGAGGAGGACCCCGCCCCATGCCCACCGCCCGCCGGATCGCCCACGAGTTCCTGGAACGCCGTGGCCTGACCACGATCTTCGGCAATCCCGGCTCCAACGAGCTCCCGTTCCTCGCCGAACTGCCCGATTCGTTCCGTTACGTGCTCGGCCTCCACGAAGGCGTGGTCGTCGGCATGGCCGACGGGTACGCCCAGGCGACCGGCAAGCCCGTCCTGGTCAACCTGCACGCCGCCGCCGGATCCGGCAACGCGATGGGCGCGCTGACCAACGCCGTCTACTCGCGCTCCCCGCTGGTGCTGACCGCCGGCCAGCAGGTCCGTCCCGCAATCGGCATGGAGGCGATGCTCGCCAACGTCGACGCCACGCAGCTGATGCGCCCGCTGGCCGGTTGGTCCGGCGAGCCCAGCTGCGCCGCCGACGTGCCGCGTTCGCTGGCGCAGGCGGTGTTCGAGGCCGAGTTGCGGCGCTGCCCGACCTACCTCTCGGTGCCCTACGACGACTGGTCGGCCGAACTCGACGCGAACGCCGCCGTGACGCTCGACCGCGAGGTCCGGCGTGGTCTCACACCGAGCGAGGACCAACTGACCGACCTGGTCGAGCAGGTCAAGGCCGCCCGCAACCCGGCGCTCGTCCTCGGCGGCGACATCGACACGGCCGGGTTGTTCGACCGCGCGGTCGCGCTCGCCGAGCACCTCGAGCTGCCGGCCTGGGTGGCGCCCTCACCGTTCCGGCTGCCCTTCCCGAACCGGCACCGGCTCTTCCGCGGCGTCCTCCCCGCCGGGATCGCGTCCATCTCCACCGCACTGGCCGGGCACGACCTGATCCTGGTGCTCGGCGCGCCGGTCTTCCGCTACCACCAGTACGTCCCTGGCCCGTACCTGCCGGAAGGCAGCAAACTGGTGCAGGTCACCGACGACGCCGGCGCGGCGGCCCGCGCGCCGATGGGCGAGGCGCTGGTCGCCGACCCCGGCGTGGTACTCGAAGCGCTGCTGGCGCGGATCGAGTCCCGCACCGCGGACGCCGGGGAGCACTTCGTCCCGAACCCGGAGCCCGCGACGGCGGAGGGTGCCCTGCACCCGGAGCAGGTCTTCGCGGCACTGCGCGACACGCAACCCGCCGACACCAGCTACGTCGTCGAGTCCACGTCGACCAACTCGGCGTGGTGGCGGCAGATGGACCTGCGTCACGAGAGCTCGTACTTCTTCCCCGCGTCCGGCGGTCTCGGCTTCGGTCTCCCCGCCGCGGTCGGGATGGCGATGGGCCGCCCCGATCGCCCTGTCGTCGGCGTGATCGGCGACGGCTCCGCGAACTACGGCATCACCGCGCTGTGGACCGCGGCCCACTACCGCGTGCCGGTCACGTTCGTGATCCTGCGCAACGGCACCTACGGCGCGCTGCGCTGGTTCGGCACGTTGCTGGGCACCGAGAACGTCCCCGGCACCGAGATCCCCGGGCTCGACTTCTCCCGTATCGCCGAGGGCTACGGCATCCCCGCCACCTCGGTCACCGAACTCGACGACCTGCACGCCCAGCTCAAGTCCACTTCGGACGGTCCGAGGCTGATCCAGGTCGACACGCAACCGACCACACCGGAGTGATCATGTCCTTGTTAGACACCGCAATCTGGCAGGAAAAGCTCTACCTCGACGGCTGGACCGCCGGTTCCGGCGGCACCTACCCGGTGACCGAACGCGCCACCGGCAAGCAGCTCGCCGCCGTCGGCAACGCGACGCCGGACGACGTCGCCCGCGCGGCGGCCCGTGCCGCCGAAGCGCAGCAGGAATGGGCGGCGAAGAAGCCGGCCGAACGTGCCGCCGTGCTGCGCAAAGCCGGGGAGCTGTGGGAAAAGCACGCCGACGAGGTCCAGGACTGGCTTATCCGCGAGGCGGGATCGGTGCGTGCCAAGGCCGCGATCGAAACCGAGATGGCCGCCGGGATCTGCTTCGAGGCCTCCGCGCTGCCGACCCACCCACGTGGCGAGGTGCTCAGCACGTCCGAGCCGCGCTGGTCGTTCGCACGGCGGCTGCCGGTCGGCGTCGTCTCGGTGATCGCGCCGTTCAACTTCCCGCTGATCCTGTCCATCCGCTCGGTCGCGCCCGCGCTGGCGCTCGGCAACGCCGTGCTGCTCAAGCCGGATCTGCGCACCGCGGTCTCCGGCGGCGTGACGCTGGTCCGCGTGTTCGAGGAGGCCGGTCTTCCGGCGGGCCTGCTCCAGCTGCTGCCCGGTGACGCCGCCGTCGGCGCCGCGGTGGTCGACGCGCCCGAGGTGTCGGTGGTCTCGTTCACCGGCTCCACCGCGGCGGGCCGCAAGGTCGGCGAGGCCGCCGCGCGCGCACTCAAGCGCGTCCACCTGGAACTGGGCGGGAACAACGCCCTCGTGGTGCTGCCCGGCGCCGACGTCGCCGCGGCCGCGTCCGCCGGGGCGTTCGGTTCCTTCCTGCACCAGGGCCAGATCTGCATGACCACCGGACGCCACCTGGTGCACGAGTCCCTTGTGGACGAATACGTGGCGGCACTGGCGGAGAAGGCCCGCGCACTGCCGGTCGGCGATCCGGCGGCCGGGGATGTCGCGCTCGGGCCGATCATCGACGACAAGCAGCTCGCGCACATCGACCGCGTCGTGACCGACGCCGTGGAAGCGGGGGCGAAGGTCGAAGCGGGCGGCAAGGCCGACGGGCCGTTCTACGCCCCGACCGTCCTCAGTGGACTAGACGCGGAAAACCCCGCCTGGCGCGAGGAGATCTTCGGCCCGGTCGCCCCGGTCATCGCCTACCGCGACCTCGGCGAAGCGGCCCGGATCGTCAACGACTCCGAGTACGGGCTGTCGGTCGGCATCCTCGGCGATGTCGGCACCGCGATGAAGCTGGCCGATCTGGTGCACTCCGGCAAGGTGCACATCAACGAGCAGACCGTCGGGGACGAGCCGACGGCACCCTTCGGCGGCTGGAAGGACTCGGGCAACGGCTCCCGTTTCGGTGGCGCGCAAGCCAACATCGAGGCGTTCACCGAAACCCAGTGGCTCACCGTCCGGTCCGAAATAGCACGTTACTAATCCGACCGAAAGTAGGCGGATACGGTCCGCAGCCGACCTGCTTATAGAAACCCGTTTCCGCCGTGGCTGCCGTCGGATTAGTAACCATCGACACAGTATCCCTTCTGATTCTCCTGCTTCAGCCCCCTGTTTCATGAACTGTGCAAGGAGCACGGCTATGACTACGTCACCCCACCGATCGGTTTGGACGGCGGTGCTCTGCTGGCTGACGGTCCTGCTCGAGGGCTACGACCTGGTCGCGCTCGGCGCGACGATCCCGACCCTGCTGAAGACCCACCACCTCGGCTTCACCGCGGCCGGGGCGACCCTGGTCGCCACGGTCTCGCTGATCGGCGTCGCGGTCGGCGCCGCCTGCGTCGGCCCGATCACCGACCGGTTCGGCAGGCGCGGGATGCTGATCGGCTCGGTCCTGCTGTTCTCGGTGTTCACCCTGGTGACGCCGCTCGCGCCGAGTGTCGCGGTGTTCGCCGTGCTCCGGTTCGTCGCCGGGCTCGGCCTCGGCGCGTGCATGCCGGTCGCGCTGACCACGATGTCGGAGCACCTGCCGGAGCGGCGCCGCGCCAGCGCGAGCACGGTGACCATGACCGGCTACCACGTCGGCGCGGTTCTCACCTCGGTGCTCGCGCTTTCGGCCGGTACGGACAACTGGCACCTGCTGTTCTACGGCGGCGGTGTCGTCGGCCTGCTCGTGGTGCCGGTGATGTGGTGGAAGCTGCCGGAGTCCGCGGCGTTCCTCGCTGCCAAGGAGGAGCCCGCCGCCGAGAAGATCGGCCTGCGCGACCTGCTCGGCGCCCGGTACCGCCGTACCAGCCTGCTGGTCTGGACCGGCTCGTTCATGGGCCTGCTGCTGGTCTACGGCCTCAACACCTGGCTGCCGCAGTTGATGCGCACCGCGGGCTACCCGATCTCGACGTCGGTCACCCTGCTGCTGGTGCTCAACGCCGGTGGTGTCCTCGGCCTGCTCGTGGCGGGTGCCGTCGCGGACCGCTTCGGCATCAAGCCGGTCGCGGTTCTCTGGTTCGGCGCCGGAGCGCTGTTGCTGGCCGCGCTCAGCATGCGCATCGGCAGCAGCCTGCTGCTCAACCTGGTCGTGCTGCTGACCGGGGTGTTCGTGTTCTCCGCCCAGGTGCTGATCTTCGGGTACGTGGCGAAGACCTTCCCCGCCAACGCGCGCGGGACGGCGCTGGGGCTGACCTCCGCGATCGGCAGGCTCGGCTCGATCCTCGGCCCGTTCGTCACCGGCGCACTGGTCACCGCGGGGATCGCCTATCCGTGGGGTTTCTGGTTCTTCGCGGCGGTGGCGGTGCTCGGCCTGCTCGCGATGCTGTTCGTCGCAGGCCGCGTCCGTATCGCGGGCACCGCGATCGTCGAGGAGCAGCCCGTCGGCGCGTGAGTGGCCATGGCCACCCGGCCGTCCGCGCCGAAGGGTGCGGACGGCCGGTTTGTGTCAGGGTGAGGCGGTGATCGCGAAGAATCGTTCACCGCTGCTGTCCTGGACGGCCATCGTCCCCGTGCTCGCCCTGGTCGTGCTGGCCGTGTCCTGGGGCCACGACCTCGGCGTCGTGCTGGTCGTCCTCGTCGCCCTCGTCCTCGGCGCCACGGTGCTCGCCGCCGTGCACCACGCCGAGGTCGTCGCCCACCGGGTGGGTGAACCGCTGGGATCACTCGTGCTGGCGGTCGCGGTGACGATCATCGAGGTCGCGCTGATCGTCACGCTGATGCTCTCCGGCGGGCCCGACGCCGCGACGCTGGCGCGGGACACGGTGTTCGCCGCCGTGATGATCACCGCGAACGGCATCGTCGGCATCTCGCTGCTGCTGGGCGCACTGCGCTACGGCGTCACGCTGTTCAACTCCGAGGGCACCGGCGCCGCGCTGGCGACCGTGGCGACGCTGGCCACCCTGAGCATGGTGCTGCCGACGTTCACCACCAGCCACCCCGGGCCCGAGTTCTCCCCCGCCCAGCTCACGTTCGCCGCGCTGGCTTCGCTGGCGCTGTACGCGATGTTCGTGTTCACCCAGACGGTGCGTCACCGCGACTTCTTCCTCCCGGTCACCGAGGAGGGCGTGGTCGAAGAGGAGGAACACGCTTCGCCGCCAAGCAAGAAAGCCGCCTTGACCAGCCTCGTCCTGCTCTTGATCGCGCTGGTCGCCGTCGTCGGCCTGGCGAAGGTCGAGTCCCCCGCCATCGAGGCCGGGGTGCGGGCCGCCGGCTTCCCGCCGTCCTTCGTCGGTGTGGTGATCGCGATGCTCGTACTGCTCCCGGAAACCCTCGCCGCGTCACGGGCGGCGCTGCGCGAGCGGGTCCAGATCAGCCTCAACCTGGGCTATGGCTCGGCCATGGCGAGCATCGGGCTGACCATCCCGGCGATCGCGCTCGCGTCGATCTGGCTGAAGGGGCCGCTGGAACTCGGCCTCGAACCAACCCACATGGTGTTGCTCGCCCTCACGGTCCTGGTCAGCGTGCTGACAGTGGTGCCGGGGCGGGCGACACGGTTGCAGGGCGGGGTGCATCTGGTGCTGATGGCGGCGTTCCTGTTCCTCGCCATCAATCCCTGACGCCCGCACGCACCGCCTCGAGGTACTCGGCGATCGCGTCCCGGTTGCGCAGCAGGAAGTTCGCGCGTTCGGTCATGCGGTCACGCTCGTGTTCCAGCGTGGCGAGCATCTCCGGGGTCGCGTCGCGGAAGTGGATGATCCGGGGCTTGTCGAGACACGGCAGGATCTGTTTGATGATCCGGGTGGGCAGCCCGGCGTCGAGCAGGCCCCGCACCTGCACGACCCGGTCCACAGTGGACTCGTCGTAGGAGCGGTAGCCGTTCTCGCAGCGCTGCGAGACGATGAGCCCCTGTTCCTCGTAGTAGCGGAGCAGACGGCGGGACGTCCCGGTCCGCTCCGAAAGCTCTCCGATGCGCATGTGCTCGACCTCACCCCAGCCAGGTTGACCTTCACATTTATGTGAGGGTTCGAGCATACGTCCATGTCCTCAAGCACCGCACCGATCTCCCACGAGGTAACCACGCGGCTCCCCCTCGGCGCGCTCCTCGCGTTGACCACCGCCGCCTTCGTCACCGTCCTGACCGAGGCGCTGCCCGCGGGTGTGCTGCCCGCGATGAGCGCCGATCTCCATGTCGGCGAGTCCGCCACCGGGCAGGCCGTCACGATCTACGCGATCGGGACCGCGCTCACCGCGATCCCGCTCTCCTCGGCCACCGCGGGCTGGCGCCGTAAGCGCTTACTGCTGACCGGGGTGGCGGGCTTCGCCGTCGCCAACACGGTCACCGCGGTCTCGACGAACTTCCCGTTGACCATGGCCGCCCGGTTCGTCGCCGGGGTGGCCGCGGGCGTGGTCTGGGCGCTGCTGGCCGGATACGCCGGCCGCCTGGCACCGGAAAACCTGCGGGGCAAGGCGATCGCCATCGTCATGGCCGGGATCCCGCTCGCGCTTTCGCTGGGCATCCCGGCGGGGACGTTTCTCGGCGGAGTACTCGGCTGGCAGGTGACGTTCGGGATCATGTCGGCGCTGGCGGTGGTCCTCCTCGGCTGGATCGTCGTGACGGTCCCGGACCACCCAGGGCAGGTCCGCGGCGGCCGTGTCCCGGTGCTGCGCACCCTGGCGATTCCCGGGGTGGTACCGGTCCTGTTCGTCACCCTCGCCTTCGTGCTGGCCCACAACATCCTCTACACCTACATCGCGACGTTCCTCGACCGGCTCGGCATGGGCGGCTCCGTCGACGTCGTGCTGCTGGTGTTCGGCATCGCGTCGATGGTGAGCATCGCGATCGTGGGCGCGCGGATCGACCGTCAACTCCGTGCGCTCCTCGTCGCCGGCACCGTCCTGGTCGCCGTGGCGGCCGCGATCTTCGCGGTACTGGCCGGAAGTCCCGCGCTCGTCTACGTCGCGGCCGCGCTGTGGGGACTCGGCTGGGGTGGTGTCCCGACGTTGCTGCAGACGGCGGTGGGCACCGCGGGCGGCGAGGCGGCCGACCTCGCGCAGGCCATGCTCGTCACGCTGTGGAACGCGGCCATGGCGGGCGGCGGTGTCGTCGGCGGGATCCTGCTCGGCGTCTTCGGCCCCCGCGCGTTCCCCTGGAGCGTGCTGCTGCTCCTGTTGCCCGCGTTCGTCGTCGTGCTCGCCGCCCGCACACACGGTTTTCCTGGCAAGCGAGCAAAATCATGACGTCACCACGCTCGGCTCGGCCAGCCGCGCGGCCAGCGCTGTCACCGCTTCGCGGGCCGCCGTCAGCGATTCCGCCGCCATTTCCTGGAAACCGGCCAGCGCGGGGATGTCCCCGGCTCGGGTCAGCTCGGCCGCGACGAAGTGCAGGTTCTCCTCGGCCACCCCGAGCCCCAGGAAGTAGGCGCGCAGGTAGGGAGTCTGGAAGTCGAGGCCCGCGCGGGGCGCCCCCGGTCCGTAGCCGCCGCCCCGTGCCATGACCACCACGACCCGGGTGTCCCGCAGCAAGTGGTCTCCGGTGTCCGGGTCGGTGAACATCCCGGGAAAGGTGACCCGGTCGATCCACGCCTTGAGCGTGGCGGGGACCGACAGGTTGTACATCGGGACGCCGAGCAGCAGGACGTCGGCGTCCAGCACCTCCGCTATCAATGACCGGGTCAGCACCCATTCCCGTTCCTCGGCGGGATCCTCGATCAGCGCCGCCACCCGGGAGGCCGGAATGACGCCATGCCGTTCCACCCGGGTGCCGAGCGCGACGTAGGCCGGGCCCACCAGCGGCACCGGGTCGGCGGACAGATCGCGGTGGCGGTATCCGACCGCACCGTGCGCGTTCCGCCAACTGTCGGCGAACACCGTGGTCAGCCGCTTGCTGACCGAGTTGGCGTCGGCACTGGCATCGAGGTGCAGCAGGGACGGCGCCGGTCGCTGGACTAGGCTTTCGCTCAACGGCTTTCTCCTTGGGCTTCGGCTGTGTTCTCCACTCACCCGAATCGACGGAGCCCGGAGGAAAAAGGTGACCATGAGCGAGCAGAACGTGCTGACCTCGCGGTTCGAGGCCCATCGCGACCACCTCTGGGCGGTCGCGTACCGGATGCTGGGTTCTTCGGCCGAAGCGGAGGACGCCGTCCAGGAAGCCTGGCTACGAGCCTCCCGCGCCGAGACGGACGACGTCGAAAACCTGGCGGCGTGGCTGCGGACGATCGTTTCCCGCGTCTGCCTCGACATGCTGCGTTCCCGCAAGACGCGGCGGGAGGACCCGGTCGGCACGATCCCCGACGCGGTCGGCGGCGAACGGAACCCGGAGGACGAAGCCGTGCAGGCCGAGTCCGTCGGCCGTGCCCTGCTCGTCGTGCTGGACACCCTCGGCCCCGCCGAACGGGTCGCGTTCGTGCTCCACGACCTGTTCGCCGTGCCGTTCGACCAGATCGGCCCGATCGTCGGACGGACCACCGTCACCACGAAGAAGCTCGCCAGCCGCGCCCGTCAGAAGGTCAAGGGCACCCCCGAGGTGCCCGCCGCCGACCTCACCCGGAACCGGCACGTCGTCGAAGCCTTCCTCGCCGCCGCGCGCAGCGGCGACCTGGACGCGCTGCTGACCGTGCTCGCCCCGGACGTCGTGCGCCGGGCCGACCCCGCCGCGCTGCCACCGGGCGTCGCGGCGGAGGTCCGGGGCGCGCGGACCGTCGCGGAGGAGACCGTCGTCCTGCGGCGGAACTCCCAGGTCGCGGAGGTCGCGCTGGTCGACGGTTCCGTCGGCCTCGTCGTGGCCCCGTACGGACGGCTGGTGCTCGCGCTCAGCATCACGGTCGAGGAAGACCGGATCGCCGCCTACGAGGTGATCTCCGACCCGGCGCGGCTGCGGACGCTCGATCTGTCCCTTGTGGACTGACCGACGACCTTCAGCCGCGGATTCAGCAGGTGAAGTCGATGAGGTCGAAGGACTCGTAGTGGTCGGCGGTGTAGTAGTCCTCCTGCTCCCGTTCGCCGGTGACGATCCGCCGCGCGCCACGGGTCTCGCTGCCCGGGGTTTCCACGGTGTATTCGTGGTAGTAGCCCGAGGGCTGTGACGGCAGGATGCCCTCGCGGTTGCCGAAGACGGTGCCGTCCTGCGGGTAGGGGAAGGGACCGTCCTTGGCGATCAGATCCAGCGTTTCGTGGGCTTCGGTTGGCAAGTCCGAGGTGCAGATGCTGCCGACCGAAACGGGCGACGCGACGGCGGCCGTGGTGGAGCCGAGCAGCAGGCCCGAGGCGAGGGTGATGAGCGCACTGACGCGGGCGAACCGGCGAAGTGAAGTCATGCCTCCGAGTATCGCCGCCGATACGCGGTGAAGTCCCCGGCCGTAGGGCACGTTCATCGGATGGTCACGTACCGGACGGTTGGCATCGCGGCGGGGCGACCGTGATCTGGGTCACTCTCTGCTCCTCCGAGAACCCCGAGCGTGAGCCAGGGCGACTTACCCGATGTTCCCGCGTACTCCGCGGGGCGAGCGAGTGTCCGAAAAGGATAGTGGGAAAAGGGAGATCGCCATGGGAAACCGGAAGACCGTCCGCACATTGATCGGCTTCACCGCTTCGGCGGGCCTGGTCGCGGCGGTGGCCGCCGGAATCGCAGGCCTGAACAGCGCGTCGGCGAGCACGGAGAACGTCCAGCAGGCGAGCGCCGAGCACGTCCAGAAGCAGCCGCCGAAGGGGGCGCGGGCCGTCGTCGAGGTGAGCCCGAACCCGACCGCGAAGCGCGGTGAAGAGGTGACCATCACCGGGAACTGCGGCGGCGGCACCGGCCTCAAGCAGGTCATCGGCAACTCGCCGGAGAACCCGGCGCTGGAGAACATCCGGATCCTGAAGTCCGACCCGAACGGCTTCCTCGCGAAGGCGAACGTCGCCCAGCACATCGGGAACGGCGTCGGACCGGTCCTGGTCGACTGCGGCGGCGAGGCCGGGGTGACCCTGCTGGTCACGCACTGACGCGTTCGTGACGGTCCGTCGACCGGCGCCGGACGCGGGTCGACGGACCGTCACGGCGTCGTCCGGCGCCGCGGCCCCGGACGAGCGCTTTCTCACGGTGAAAGAATGGTCCGAACCAATTTCGGCACAAGGCTATCTCCCCACCCGATAGGGGTATAACATCGGCGGATGGCGGAGCTCGAACTGCGTCATCTTCGTGCGGTACGCGCGGTCGCGGAGGCGGGCAGCGTGAGCAGGGCGGCGACCCTGCTCGGCGTCAGCCAGCCCGCGTTGACCGCGCAGCTCAAACGCATCGAACGGATTCTCGGCGGGCAGCTGTTCGAACGCGGCTCGCAGGGTACCAAGCCGACCGACCTCGGCAAGTTCGTGCTCAACCGCGCCGAGGCGCTGCTGGCCGATCTGCAGGCACTCGTCGTCACGGCGAAGGAACGCGGACAGGCGAACGGGCGCTCGGTGCTGCGGGTCGGCAGCATCCCGCTGACCATGCTCGGCGGTTTCGTCGAGCAGCTGCACCTGCGTGCCACCGAGCTCGACGTGCAGACCTGGGTGGAGCCCTCCGCGCCGGTGCTGCTCAAGCTGCTGGCCACGCACCGGGTCGACGTCGCGCTGCTGGAGCGGTTCGACGGCATCGAGCCGTATCATCTGGCCGGGCTGACCGTGCGGACACTGGGCACCGAGCCCATCTTCGCCGGGGTGGCCGACGGGCATCCCGCGATCAGGGACGGCCTCATCGACCTCGCCGACCTCGCCGACGAGGAGTGGGTGCTGCCGCCGCCGCACGAGAACGGGGTGCGGATGCGGTTGCTGGCGGCCTGTGAGGCCGCGGGTTTCACCCCGAAGGTGCGGCATTACACGTCCGACGCGATCACCGCGCGCACGCTGATCAAGGCGGGCTGCGTGGTCATGGCCTCGGCGTCGTTCCGGCCCAGCGGTGGGGTTTCGGCCTACCCGCTGCGTGGTGACCCCGTGCTCGCCGACCTGTTGTTCGCCATGCGCGCCAACGACGTCCTGCTGAACTCGATGGACGAGCTGTTCCGCTGCGCCGCGCTCGCCTACCGGAACGTCGCCGACAACAACGTGCATTACCGGCGTTGGTGGGACAGTCATCCGGAGGCGCATCGAGAGGTCGACGCGATCCTGTCGGACATGACCGAGAGTGAGATCGTCTACCCATAACGTGCGTGTTATCCCCGATGGGATTACCCCCGTTCCGGCCGTTCGGCCGATGCTTCGCATGGTCCTCGTTCCCCGAATCCGGCCCCCGCGGTCGGGCCGAAAGGAGCAACCATGCCCAGCACGAGTGCGCCGCCTCGCGGCGCGCGGAGATCGGCGGTGAGCCGCCTGCGGCGGTCCGCCGTGCTCGCGGCGGGTGTACTGGCGGTGGGCGTGCTCGCCCCCGTCACCGTCGCTTCGGCCGCCCCCGCCGGCCCCGCCGCCGGCAAGCAGCTCAACATCAGCCAGCAGGTCCAGGAGCAGGACCAGTGGTGCTGGGCAGGCAGCGGGCTCACCATCGCCAAGTACCTGCAGAAGGACAACGGCATCGACCAGAACGACTTCTGCTCGATCGCGCGCGGCGGCCAGCCCGGTGAGTACTGCCCGAACGAAGCGGGCTACCTGGAGTGGGTGCAGACCGCGTTCCAGCATCTCGGCATCACGGGCGGACAGATCGGCGGCGCGCTCAGCTTCGCCCAGGTCCAGTCGTCGATCGATGGCAATTCCCCGATCGAGACCGGCATCTACTGGACGGCAGGCGGCGGCCACGCGCAGGTGATCTACGGCTACGACAGCTCGACGCAAGCGCTTTCCTACGGCGACCCGTGGCCGTCCAGCCCGCGCTACAGCCAGATGCGGTACCAGTCCTACCGGTCGAACGGTCAGTTCCGGTGGGCCGAATCTCTCTACGGGGAGAAGTGATGGCGATGAACAAGACGACACGGATGCTCACCGGCTCGGCCATCGCCGGTTTCGCGCTGCTGCTGGGCACCGCCTCAGCAAGCGCTTCCACTGATCGCGACGCCGCGGGCCAGGCGGCCACCACCCCGCAGACGACCGACTTCATCGCCCACTTCTTCGTCGGCGCCGACCGCCACGCGGCGGGCCGGCCTTCGTCGATGATGAGCAAGGCCGAGGAAAACGCCGCCGCGGCGGCGAAATCGCCGCAGATCCTCGGGTCCCCGCTCGAGGTGTACACGCTCAATCCGGCGTTCGTCACCGGGACGTCCCAGGACGTCGCGACGTTCGGCTACTACGCCGTGCACACCCGTTCGGCCAGCGGCCAGGACGCCTCGGTCTGGCTGACCCGTGAGGGCAGCGGCTGGGAAGCCAGCAATATCACCACAGGTACCGAGGAAATCACCTATCCCGCGCAGGCGGGCGGCGATACGGTCTTCACCGAACCGCAGGTCAACGCCTGGTACCGGGTACACGAAGGCCGCGTCGTCGGGCTCAACGACGTAGCGAAGCGTGTGGTCGGCCCGTCGGGCACGACGCTCGCGGATTATCAGCGGATCGTGCACGGCAAGTACGCCGACAAGATGCCCGGCTCGGACTATGCCCGCAAGGGCAGGCTGGGTGGCTTCGGTCCGGCCCCGGCGGCCAAACCCGCCGAGGCGCAATCGCCTGTCCCCGGCAACACGGCACTGGACTGGATCGCCGCATCCGGTTTCGCCGTCGTCGCAGGGCTGGCCGGCGTGATCGTGGTTCGGCGTCGACGCGCGGGTCGTACGCACTGAACCAGGGCGGTGCCGGCGGTGGGCCTCTTTCGCCGAAAAATGAGCGCCCCCCGGCTCCGCCACCATGTCGCGGAGGTGCCTGCTGGTCCGCGGGCACCTCCGCGATCTCTTTGCCGCGCAACGTGATCCAGCCCATGCCGAGGTTGACCTCCAGCGAACTGGAGCTTTTAGCGTCGGCCGCATGACAACTGTTGCGAGCCACGTCGCCGGATCGTGGCGGGACCTGTTCGGCAAGCGCCATCTCGGCGCGATCGTGGTACTGGCGGGCGGCGTCGCGCTCTATGCCACCAACATCTACCTCACCGCGAGCATGCTGCCCACGATCGTGGCCGACATCGGCGGTGAGCGGTTCTATGCCTGGAGCACCACGGTGTTCCTGGTGGCGTCGGTGTCTTCCTCGGTGGTGGTCGGCAAGGCCGTCGCGCGATTCGGGGCGCGGGGTTCGTACGTGCTGGCACTGGGTTTCTTCGTCGCCGGATCCGTGCTGTGTGCCGTTTCCCCCGCGATGGCGGTGCTGCTGATCGGCCGGGCGGTCCAGGGCGTCGGCGGCGGTCTGCTGTCCGGCCTCGGCTATGCGCTGATCCGGTCGAGCCTGCCGGAAGCGTTGTGGGCACGGGCTTCGGCGCTGATCTCCGCGATGTGGGGTGTCGGCACGCTGGCGGGCCCGGCGCTCGGCGGGCTGTTCGGCCAGCTGCGGCTGTGGCAGGTGGCGTTCTTCGCGCTCGCCGCCGCGGGACTCGGGCTCGCCGTCCTGGTCCCGCGGGCGTTGCCCCGCGAACGTCCCGAAGGCGTGATCATGCCCGCGCCGATGATTTCGATGCTGCTGCTTTCGGCCGCCGTGCTCCTGGTGAGCGTCGCCGGCGTCGCGGACCAGACCACTCTGCGGATCGTCTTCCTTGTCGTGGCGGCGGTTCTGATCCTCGGTTTCGTCGCACGGGAACGCGGCGCCCGTGCCCGCGTCCTGCCGCGGTCGACCTTCCACAGTGGAGCGCCGACGAAGTGGATCTACCTGTTCATCGTGGTACTGGCGATCGGTTCGACGACGGAGGCGTTCGTGCCGTTGTTCGGGCAGCGGCTCGGCGGGCTGGCGCCGATCGCCGCCGGGTTCCTCGGCGCGGCACTCGCGGCGGGCTGGACGATCGGGGAGATCCCGGCGGCCAACGCGACGCGCACGGCGGCGGTCCGGCGGATCCTCGTCGCGGCTCCGCTGCTGCTCGGCGGCGGACTGGCCGTCCTCGCGCTCACACAGCGGGCGGACGCCGGAATCGGGCTGGTGGTGGTCTGGATCGCCGGTTTGCTGGTGGCGGGCAGCGGGATCGGGATCGCGTGGCCGCATCTGGCGACCAAGGCGATGAGCGTCGAACCCGACGGCGTCGAAGCGGATCGCGCGTCCGCGGCGATCAACACCGTGCAGCTCGTCTCCAACGCTTTCGGTTCGGCGCTGGCAGGACTACTGGTGAACCTCGGCGGCGACGCGGACGCGGGATCGGCGCGGGTGATGTTCGGTGGAATGGCGGTGCTCGTCCTGCTGGGTGTGCTGGTCACGCGACCCTTGACCCGGCAGCGGTGACCCCTTTCGGCCGATTCGGGTGGATAGCCGGTTTCCTGGGCGTATCACCGCATCCACGACCATTGGCCGTAGCAGAGACTCCTCCGGCGGCGCTTTAATCCCGACTGGAGCGCACGTGACACCGCCGAGCTGGAGGAACACCGAATGTCTGCTGGGTTCAGCCGAGTCCGAGGTCCGAACCGCGCGCGGACGGCACTCACCCTCGCCGCGAGCGCGGCCGTCGCGGTCACGATGTGCGGCGTCGGCGCGGCGAGTGCCGCACCCGCGGGCCAGGCCGGAGCACACGCGACCGCCAAGCAACACCGGTTCAGCGAGGCGGCGAAGCTGCTCGGCGCCACGAAGAACGCCGACGAGCGCGCCGCGCTGACCGACAAGGCCATCGCGGCGGCCGGAAACAACCTGCAGACCGCGTATCACACGAAACCCTTGTACGACAAGGGAATCGACGGCACCGGCACGGCGCTGGCGACGATCGTCTCCTACGGCGACAAGAACATCAAGGCCTACATCGACAGCTATTCGCGCTCGCACGGCCTGCCCCCGGCGGACGTGCAGATCCTCGAGCCGGCCGGCCACGTGCCCTCGTGCGACGACCCCGGCGTGCCCGCCGACTGTTCGAGCTGGGGCGGCGAGACCGACCTCGACGTCGCGATGTTCCACACGCTCGCGCCGAAGGCGAAGATCCTCGTCGTGGCCACGCCGACCTCGGAAACCCAGGGCATCGACGGCTTCCCCGACATGATGAAGGCCATCGACTACCTCGCCGACCACAAGGCGGCCAACGTCATTTCGATGAGCCTCGGCACGCCGGAAGACGATTTCGACAACTCGCGGCAGCTGCACGATCTCGACGCGCACTTCAAGAAGGCGGTCGACGCGGGGATCACCGTCACGGCGTCCAGCGGTGATGACGGTTCGACGGGCAAGAAGAAGGACGGCAGCGAGTGGGGCAAGCAGGTGGTGAGCTTCCCCGCCGCCAACTCCTACGTCACCGCGGTCGGCGGCACCGTGCTGCACCTCAACCCGGACGGCACCAGGAAGTCCCCGGACGACCTGTGGTCGCGCTCCGGCGGCGGTGTCTCGCACGAGTACGGCATACCCGACTGGCAGAAGGAAGTCGGCAAGGTGACCCATGCCAAGGGCCGGTCGCTGCCGGACATCTCGCTGCTGGGCACGTCCGGCACGTCGCAGTCGTCGCCGCTGTTCGCCGCGGTGGTCGACCTCGCCTCGCAGCAGGCGGGCAAGGGCCTCGGCTTCATCAACCCCGCGCTGTACAAGCTCGGCTCCGGCGGCACCGCGTCCGGCATCGTGGACGTGACCAGCGGGAACAACAGCTACAACGGCGTTCCCGGGTTCTCCGCCGGTAAGGGCTTCGACATCGTGTCCGGCTGGGGCACCGTCGACGCCGCCGCCTTCGTCCCCGCCCTGCTCAAGCAACTCCGCTGACGTTCCGTCAAGGCCACCTTACGGGCGTCAGACGCCCGTAAGGCTGTC
>NZ_JBHYJW010000037.1:0-26628 GCF_042741125.1 Amycolatopsis sp. NPDC058986
CGAGGCCGCTCAACCCCTTCTCGGGCGCGCGCCCGTCCCTTTGGGGGCATTCGCCCCCACAACAGCGGATCAGGCGCCGGCGGCGGCCTTGAGGGCCTCGGCGCGGGCGGTGCTCTCCCACGGCAGGTCCAGGTCCGGACGGCCGAAGTGCCCGTACGCCGCGGTCGGCGCGTAGATCGGGCGCAGCAGGTCGAGGTCGCGGATGATCGCGGCGGGCCGCAGGTCGAAGACCTCGCTGATCGCCGCCTGGATCTTCGACGGATCCACCGTCTCGGTCCCGAACGTCTCGACGAACAGGCCGACCGGCGCCGCCTTGCCGATCGCGTACGCGACCTGCACCTCGGTGCGCGTGGCCAGGCCCGCGGCGACGACGTTCTTGGCCACCCAGCGCATCGCGTACGCGGCCGAACGGTCCACCTTGGACGGATCCTTGCCGGAGAACGCGCCACCGCCGTGCCGCGCCATCCCGCCGTAGGTGTCGACGATGATCTTGCGCCCGGTCAGCCCGGCGTCACCCATCGGGCCGCCGATGACGAAGCGGCCGGTCGGGTTCACCAGCAGCCGCACGTTCGTGGTGTCGAGGCCCAGCTCGGCGAGCTCCGGCGCGACGACGTGCTCCTTGACGTCCACGCCGAGCATCCGGTCGAGATCGATGCCCTCGGCGTGCTGCGTCGAGACGACGACGGTGTCCAGCCGCACCGGCTGGTCGCCCGCGTACTCGATGGTCACCTGGGTCTTGCCGTCCGGGCGCAGGTACGGCAGGACGCCGTCCTTGCGGACCGCCGACAGCCGCCGCGAAAGCCGGTGCGCCAGCGCGATCGGCAGCGGCAGCAGCTCGGGGGTGTCCGAGCAGGCGTAGCCGAACATCAGGCCCTGGTCTCCCGCGCCTTGGCGGTTGATCTCGTCCTCGTCGGATTCGACCCGCGACTCGTACGCGGTGTCGACGCCCTGCGCGATGTCGGGCGACTGGGAGCCGATCGCGACGTTCACGCCGCAGGAGTTCCCGTCGAAGCCCTTGGCCGAGGAGTCGTAGCCGATCCGCAGGATGACGTCGCGCACGATGGTCGGGATGTCGGCGTAGGCCTCGGTGGTCACCTCGCCCGCCACGTGGACCTGACCGGTCGTGATGAGGGTTTCCACGGCGACCCGGCTGCGCGGGTCCTTGGACAGCAGACCGTCCAGGATCGAGTCGCTGATGGCGTCGCAAATCTTGTCGGGGTGCCCCTCGGTCACGGACTCCGACGTGAACAATCTGCTGGTGGACGCGGTCACGGTGGCAGTCACTTCCTCACCTCGACGACGGATACCCGGGTAGTTAGGTACCCCTTACCCGGCTCCAGCCTACTGAGTTCGGCTGGAGCGCCGGTCAACGATTGATTAAGCCCACAACAGCGTCCCACACTGTGGCCGCCAGTTGCGCTTTCGCGCCCAACGGGATCGGCCTTTCGGTGCCGTCCGCGGCCAGCAGCCAGCCGGAGTTGTCCTCCGTCTCGAACGCCTTGCCGTCCCCCACCGCGTTGACCACCAGCAGGTCGGCACCCTTGCGCTTCAGTTTTACCCGAGCGTGGTCGAGAACGCTGCCGTGTTCGTCGCCGGTTTCCGCCGCGAAGCCCACCACGAGCTGCCCGGCACGCCGTGCACGGACCAGTTCGGCGAGGATGTCCGGATTCCGGTCCAGCGTGATGACCGGGTCCGGCAGGTCGTCGGACTTCTTGATCTTCACGTCGGCCTTGGTCGCGGGCCGGAAATCGGCGACCGCGGCGGCCATCACGACGACGTCGGCCGAAGCGGCCTCGGCGTGCATGACCTCGCGCAGCTCCAGCGCTGTCGACACGTGCCGCACGGTCGCGCCCGCGGGGTCCGGCAGCGCCACCGTGTGCCCGGCGACCAGCGTGACCTCGGCGCCGCGCTGCGCGGCGACCCTGGCCAGCGCGTAGCCCTGCTTGCCCGAGGACCGGTTGCCGAGGTAGCGCACCGGGTCGAGTGGTTCGCGGGTGCCGCCCGCGGAGATGACCACCCGGACGCCTTCGAGGTCGCGGGGCAGCGCGTCCGGCACGGCGAGCAGCAGCCGGGCGAGGTCGACGATCTCGGCCGGGTTCGCGAGCCTGCCCTTGCCGGTGTCGACGCCGGTCAGCCTGCCGGAATCCGGTTCGGTGACGATCGCCCCGCGCGAGCGCAGCAGCGCCACGTTGTCGCGGGTCGCGGGGTGCTCCCACATCTCGGTGTGCATCGCCGGGAAGAAGACCACCGGGCACCGGGCGGTGAGCAGGGTGTTGGTCAGCAGATCGTCCGCGATGCCGTGCGCGGCCTTGGCGAGCAGGTTCGCCGTGGCCGGGACCACCAGCACCAGATCGGCTTCCTTGCCGACGCGGACGTGCTGCACTTCGGGCACTTCGGTGAACACGCCGGTGTGTACCGGCTGACCGGACAATGCCTCGAAGGTGGCCGCGCCGACGAAGTTCAGCGCGGCCTCCGTGGGCACCACGCGGACCTCGTGACCGGACTCGGTCAGGCCGCGCAGTACCTCACAGGCCTTGTAGGCGGCGATCCCGCCGCCCACGCCCAGGACGACCCTGGGCCTGCGGTCACTCACCCTCGGTGTGCTCGAGCAGCCCGCCGTGGATCTCGCGCAGCGCGATCGAGAGCGGCTTCTCCCGGGGGCCGGGCTCGACCAGCGGGCCGACGTACTCCAGCAGGCCCTCGCCCAGCTGGGCGTAGTAGTCGTTGATCTGCCGGGCACGCTTGGCCGAGTAGATCACCAGCGCGTACTTGGAGCTGACCTTTTCGAGCAGGTCGTCGATCGGCGGGTTGGTGATGCCTTCGAGCTCTTCGTGGATGCCGAGCGTGGACGTGGTCGTCACTCGTGGTGCTCCGTATCTTCAATGAGGTTGTCGCCGGTTATCAAGTTTAGCAACCGCTCGGCGGCCTCTCGCACGTCGGCGTTCACGAGCCGCACGTCGAACTCCCCGGCGGCGGCCAGTTCGCGCTCGGCCTCGGCCAGCCGCGCCTGCACGGCGGCCTCGGATTCGGTGCCCCGTCCGGTCAGCCTGCCGACCAGTTCCTCCCAGGACGGCGGCATGAGCATCACCAGCCGGGCCTCCGGCATCGCCCTGCGGACCTGCCGCGCGCCCTGCAGTTCGATCTCCAGCACCGCGGGCCTGCCGTCGGCGAGCGCCTTCTCCACCGGCTCGCGCGGGGTGCCGTAGCAGTTGCCCGCGAACTCGGCGTGTTCCAGGAGCCTGCCGTCGGCGACCATGACGTCGAACTCGGCCCGCTCGACGAAGTGGTAGTGCCGGCCCTCGACCTCGCCGGGACGCGGCTTCCGCGTCGTCACCGAGACGCTGTAGTAGATCTCGGGGGCCAGCTCGCGCAACTGCCCCACCACACTCGACTTCCCGACCCCCGAGGGCCCCGATACGACCGTGAGCCGGTGCCGGGAGCTCTCCCCCGCCACCGGCTCACTGCCGCGGTCGGCGCCCCGGATCACCGGGTTGTCCTGACCGACGCCGCTCACTCGCCGCTGAACTCGGCCAGCAGCGCCTTGCGCTGCCGGTCGCCGAGCCCGCGGAGCCTGCGGCTGGGCGCGATCTCCAGTCGTTCCATGGTCTGCTGGGCACGGACCTTGCCGACGCCGGGGAGGGCCTCGAGCAGAGCCGACACCTTCATCTTGCCGAGGACTTCGTTCTCCTCGGCCTGCTTCAGCACGTCGACCAGAGTGGTACCGCCCCGCTTCAGCCGCTCCTTCAGCTCAGCACGGATGCGGCGGGCGGCGGCGGCCTTCTCCAGCGCCGCAGCGCGCTGTTCCTCTGTCAGCTGGGGAAGTGCCACGTTTTCCTCCGGTAGTTCTCAAATCTGGGTGGGTGACGCGACGGTACCCACCCGCGAGCATCGCCCACAATGCGGGGGTGCTGGTCCCACACCGATTCCGGGGCCTGCTATTGGCCGTTTTCCTGCGGTCCGGCGAGCAGTTCGCGATTCCGGCGGACCGCCGTTCGCAGCGCGGCCGCGTCCGGGCCGTGCTTCAGGATGTCCCGCGAAGACGCCGGGAGCACGCCCTTCGCGAGCAGCGCGTCCCCGAAAACGGCCCGTAAATCGGCCACAGTGGCGCCCTGAGCCCCGAAACCCGGTGCCAGGACCGGACCGTTCAACGCGGCCAGTTCGAGCTCCCCAGGCGCGATGGTGGCCCCGGCGACCACGCCGACGTCCCCGAGCGGCGCGACGCCGTCGTTGAGCGCCGCGGCGGCGTCGACGATGCTCTGCGCGACGGTTCTGCCGTCCGGAAGCCGCGCACTCTGCAAGACGTGCGCCTCGGGGTTCGACGTCCGCGCGAGCACGAATACGCCCCGGCCCGCATCGCGGGCGGTGGCCACACACTGCTCCAGAGAGCCGAATCCGAGGTACGGCGACACGGTGATCGCGTCGGCCGCGATCGCCGCACCGTCGGCCACGTAGGCGGCCGTGTAGGCCGCCATGGTGGAGCCGATGTCCCCGCGCTTGACGTCGAGCAGCACCAGCGCCCCGGCATCGGCCGCGAGCGCGACGACCCGCTCCAGCACGGCGACCCCGGCGGCGCCGAACGCCTCGAAGAACGCCGACTGCGGTTTGACGATCGCGCTTTCCGCGGCCAGCACCTCGGTGGCGCCGAGCGCGAACCGCTCCAGCCCGCTCGCGTCGACCGGCAGGCCCCACGCCTCGATCAGACCGGGGTGCGGATCGATCCCGGCGCAGAGCGGGCCCCGCGCCGAGATCGCCTTCGCCAGCCGCGCCCCGAACCGCTCGGGCGCGCTCACGACCGCGCCGGTCACGATTGGGCCTTCAGCGCCGCCTGGAGGTGCTGAAGCGACCGGACCCCGATGTCACCCCGGATGAGCGCCTCGATGCCGTGCACGGCCGCCGCGGCGCCCTGCACGGTGGTGACGCACGGGATGTCCCGGGACACCGCCGCGGTACGGATTTCGTAGCCGTCGACCCGCGGACCGCTGTTTCCATACGGAGTATTGATGACCATGTCGACGCCGCCGTCGAGGATGACGTCCACGATGTTCCGCACGGAATCGGTCGAGCCCTCGGAGTACTTGCGCACGACGGTGCAGGGAATTCCGTTGCGCCGCAACACTTCCCCGGTGCCCGCGGTGGCGAGGACCTCGAAGCCGAGGTCGGCCAGCCGCTTGATCGGGAACACCATCGACCGCTTGTCCCGGTTGGCCACCGACACGAACACGCGCCCGGAGGTCGGCAAGGAACCGTAAGCGCCGGACTGGGATTTCGCGAACGCCTTGCCGAAGGAGACGTCGACGCCCATGACCTCGCCGGTGGACTTCATCTCCGGGCCGAGCAGCGAGTCGACGCCGTGCCCCTCGGGGGTGCGGAAGCGGTGGAAGGGCAGCACGGCTTCCTTGACCGCGACCGGGGAATCGGCGGGCATGTGGCCGCCGTCGCCCTCGGCGGGCAGGATGCCGGCGGCACGCAGGTCCTTGATCGAGGAGCCGGTCATGATGCGCGCGGCGGCCTTGGCCAGCGGCACCGCGGTCGCCTTGGACACGAACGGGACGGTGCGCGAGGCACGCGGGTTCGCTTCCAGGACGTAGAGGACGTCGTCCTTGAGGGCGTACTGGACGTTGAGCAGCCCGCGCACACCGACGCCGCGGGCGATGGCCTCGGTGGAGCGCCGCACGGCCTGCAGGTCGGTCTGGCCGAGGGTGATCGGCGGCAGCGCGCAGGAGGAGTCGCCGGAGTGGATCCCGGCCTCCTCGATGTGCTCCATCACACCGCCGAGGTAGAGCTCCTCGCCGTCGAACAGCGCGTCGACATCGATTTCGATGGCGTCGTCGAGGAACCGGTCGACCAGCACCGGATGTTCCGGCGTGACCTCGGTGGCGCGGCGGATGTAGCCGGCGAGGGATTCCTCGTCGTAGACGATCTCCATGCCGCGTCCGCCGAGCACATACGACGGGCGGACGAGGACCGGGTAGCCGATCTCGTCGGCGATCCGCTTGGCGCCCTCGAACGAGGTCGCGGTGCCGTAACGCGGGGCGGGCAGCCCGGCGTCGGTGAGGACCTCGCCGAACGCGCCGCGGTCCTCGGCGAGGTGGATCGCCTCCGGCGGCGTCCCGACCACCGGGACACCGGCGTCGGCCAGCCGCTTCGCCAGCCCCAGCGGCGTCTGCCCGCCGAGCTGGACGATGACGCCGGCGACCGTGCCGGAGGCCTGCTCGGCGTGCACGACCTCGAGGACGTCCTCGAAGGACAGCGGCTCGAAGTAGAGGCGGTCGGAGGTGTCGTAGTCGGTGGACACGGTTTCCGGGTTGCAGTTGACCATGACGGCCTCGAACCCGGCCTCGCGCAACGCGATCGCCGCGTGCACGCAGGAGTAGTCGAACTCGATGCCCTGCCCGATCCGGTTGGGCCCCGACCCCAGGATCAGCACCTTGGGCTTGTCGGTCTGCGCCGCGACCTCGGAGGCCGCCTCGGGGTCGGTTTCGTAGCAGGAGTAGTGATACGGCGTCTTGGCTGCGAACTCGGCCGCGCAGGTGTCCACGGTCTTGAACACCGGCCGCACGCCGAGCCGGTGCCGCAGCGCGCGGACGCCGTCCTCCCCGGCCAGTTCCGGGCGCAGCGCGGCGATCTGGCGGTCCGACAGCCCGGTCCGCTTGGCGCGGCGCAGCAGGTCGCCGTCGAGCACCGGGGCGTCCCGGACCTCGGCGCCGACCTCGCCGATCAGCGCGATCTGGTCGATGAACCACGGGTCGATGCCGGAGGCCTCGTGCACCTGCTCGACGGTGGCACCGAACCGCAGCGCGCGCTCGACCTCGTAGAGCCGTCCCTCGTGCGGCACCCGCAGGGCGTCCAAAGTGGACTCACGCGTGGCGTCCTCGGGGTCGGGCCGTGTCCAGAACCCGGTCGCCTTCGTCTCGATCGACCGCATCGCCTTCCCCAGTGCTTCGGGGAAACTGCGGCCGAACGACATCGCCTCGCCGACGCTCTTCATCGTCGTGGTCAGCGTCGGGTCCGCGCCGGGGAACTTCTCGAAGGCGAACCGCGGCACCTTCACCACGACGTAGTCCAAAGTGGGCTCGAACGCCGCCGGGGTCTCGCCGGTGATGTCGTTGCGGATCTCGTCCAGCGTGTAGCCGATGGCCAGCTTCGCGGCGATCTTGGCGATCGGGAACCCGGTCGCCTTCGACGCCAGCGCGGAACTGCGCGACACGCGGGGGTTCATCTCGATGACGACCATCCGGCCGTCGCGCGGGTTGATCGCGAACTGGATGTTGCAGCCGCCGGTGTCGACGCCGACCTCGCGCAGCACCGCGATGCCGACGTCGCGCATCACCTGGTACTCGCGGTCGGTCAGCGTCATCGTCGGCGCCACCGTGACACTGTCGCCGGTGTGCACGCCCATCGCGTCGACGTTCTCGATCGAACACACGACCACGACGTTGTCGTGCTTGTCGCGCATCAGCTCGAGTTCGTACTCCTTCCACCCGAGCACGCTCTCCTCGATGAGCACCTCGGTCACCGGCGACTCGGTGAGCCCGGTCGAGGCCAGCCGCTCCAGATCCTCGGCGGTGTGCGCCATCCCCGAGCCGAGCCCGCCCATGGTGAACGAGGGCCGGATGACCACCGGCAGGCCGAGCTCGGCCACCGTGGCGCGGACCTCGTCCATGTCGTGGCAGACCCGGGAACGCGGGACCTCGGCGCCGATGGTGCGCACGATGTCCTTGAACTTCTGCCGGTCCTCACCACGCTGGATCGCGTCGATGTCCGCGCCGATCAGCTCGACGCCGTACTTCTCCAGCACCCCGCGCTCGTGCAGCGCCACCGCGCAGTTGAGCGCGGTCTGCCCGCCCAGGGTCGCCAGCAACGCGTCCGGACGCTCCTCGGCGATGACCTTCTCGACGAAGTCCGGGGTGACCGGCTCGATGTAGGTGGCGTCGGCGAACTCCGGGTCGGTCATGATCGTCGCCGGGTTGGAGTTCACCAGGCTCACGCGCAAACCCTCGGCCCGCAGCACCCGGCAGGCCTGGGTCCCGGAGTAGTCGAACTCCGCGGCCTGCCCGATCACGATCGGACCCGATCCGATCACCAGCACGTGCTGGATGTCAGTCCTCTTGGGCATTACTTGGCCTTCTTCTCCATGAGAGTCACGAATTCGTCGAAGAGCGGCGCCGCGTCGTGCGGACCGGCAGCCGCTTCGGGGTGGTACTGCACCGAGAACGCCGGGACGTCGAAGGCGCGCACGCCCTCGACCGTGTCGTCGTTCGGGCAGTAGTGCGAGATCTGCGCGGCACCGTAGGGCGAGTCGAACCGCTGACCCGGCTCGCCTTCCAGTGCGAAACCGTGGTTCTGCGCGGTGATCGCCACCCGCCCGGTCGCCACGTCGATCACCGGGATGTTGATCCCGCGGTGGCCGTAGCGCATCTTGTACGTCCCCAGGCCGAGCGCGCGGCCGAGGATCTGGTTGCCGAAGCAGATGCCGAACAGCGGGATTTCCCGCTCCAGCACCGTTTTCGTCAGCGCCGTCGCGTGCGCGGTGGTCGCCGGGTCACCCGGGCCGTTGGACAGGAACACCCCGTCCGGCTCCAGCGCCAGCAGCTCCTCGACCGGGGTCGCCGAGGGCAGCACGTGCACCTCGATGCCCCGCGCGGTCATCAGCCGCGGGGTGTTCGACTTGATGCCCAGATCCAGCGCGGCGACGCGGAACCGGCGCTCTCCCTGTGCTTCCACCACGTACGGCTTGTCCGTGCTGACCTCGCCCGCCAGATCGGCGCCCTTCATCTCCGGGCTCGCCAGCACCTGCGCGACCATGTCCTCTGTGGACACCAGCGCGTCACCGGAGAACACCCCCGCGCGCATCGCGCCCCGCTCCCGCAGATGCCGGGTCAGCGTCCGGGTGTCCACCTCGGAAATCCCGACGACACCCTGGCGCTCCAGCTCGTCGTCCAGCGAACGCGTGGCCCGCCAGTTCGACGGCGTCCGCGCGGGATCCCGTACCACGTAACCGGAAACCCAGATCCGCGCCGACTCGTCGTCCTCGTCGTTCCAGCCGGTGTTCCCGATCTGCGGCGCCGTCTGCACCACGATCTGCCGGTGGTACGACGGGTCGGTCAACGTCTCCTGGTAGCCCGTCATGCCGGTGCAGAACACCGCCTCGCCGAGCCTCCGCCCGCGCGCGCCGTAGGCCGCGCCACGGAACACCCGGCCGTCTTCCAGTACCAGCGCGGCCGGGGTACGGGCGCCGTTCGCGGTGCTCACTGGGCACCTCCCTTGATGTCGTGATCGGAAAGCTGGTCGATCCACTGTGGATAGTCGTCGAGGTCGTCGCCGCGGAACCCGGTGTCGAGATCGACGTCCCCGAGCCGCCAGGTGAGGACGAGCAGCGCGTCGGTGCCCATGACCTTCCCGGCGATCGCCTTGTCCCGGCGGATCCCGGTGACCGACGCGCGCGGGATCCAGAAGTCCGGGCCGCCGGAGCGCTCGATCGCGACACCGGCGGGGTGCAGCCGCCAGATCGCGCTCGTGCGCAGCCCGGCGCCGCGGGTGACGACGCGGTTCTGCCAGTGCCCCGCGAAGATCGTGCTGACGTAGAGCCCTTGGGACTCCAGCAGCACCTCGCCGGGCTCGGCGGGGATCTCGGGGAACGGCGGCACCTGGACGCTCTGCGCGCGCGACTTGCGCCGCCAGCCGATCCAGAAGCCCCACAGGCACAGCAGGAAGAAGACGACGAGCGCGAGCGTGAGGAGAAGCCGTTCCATTACCCGATCTTCCCTTCCCGCGCGGTGATCCGCCCGCGCAGGAGCGTGGCGGTCACCACCCCGGGCAAGCGCATTCCCTCGTACGGGGTGTTGGCCGAGATGCTGGCCAGTTCGGGTCCGCTCACAGTCCACTCCGCCTCTGGGTCGACCAGCGTGAGGTTGGCGGGCTCCCCGACCTCGATCGGACGGCCCTGATCGGGCAGGTTCCCGATCTCCGCGGGCCGTTCGCTCATGACGCGGGCCACTCCCCGCCAGTCGAGCAGCCCGGTGCGGACCATGGTCTCGGCCACAATGGACAGTGCGGTCTGCAGGCCGAGCATGCCCGGCCGCGCCGCGCTCCACTCGCAGTCCTTGTCCTGCACCGCGTGCGGCGCGTGGTCGGTGGCCACGCAGTCGATGACGCCCTCGGCCAGCGCGGCACGCAGCTTTCCGGCGTCGACCTCGGTACGCAGCGGCGGATTCACCTTGTTCACCGGGTCGTAGCTCGCGAGCCGCTCGTCGGTGAGCAGCAGGTGGTGCGGGGTCACCTCGGCGGACACCTTCGTGCCGCGGTCCTTGGCCCAGCGCAGGACGTCCGCGGTGCCCGACGTCGAGACGTGGCACACGTGCAGCCGCGCTCCGGCGTGGAAGGCGAGCAGGCAGTCCCGCGCGACGATCGACTCCTCGGCCGAGGCGGGCCAGCCGGTGTAGCCCAGCCGTGCCGCGCGCTCACCCTCGTGGGCCTGCGCGCCGACGGTGAGCCGGGGCTCCTCGGCGTGCTGCGCGATCACGACGTCGAGCGAGGTCGAGTACTCCAGCGCCCGGCGCATCAGCAGCGGGTCGGCCACGCACAGGCCGTCGTCGGAGAACACCCGGACGCCCGCCGCGGACCGGTTCATCGTGCCCAGCTCGGCGAGCTTCTCGCCCTTGAGCCCGACGGTGACCGCGCCGACCGGGTGCACGTCGACCAGCCCGATCTCCTGGCCACGCCGCCAGACGTGCTCGACGACGACCGCGTTGTCGGCGACCGGATCGGTGTTGGCCATGGCGAACACGGCGGTGTACCCGCCGAGCGCCGCCGCGGCGGAACCGGTCTCGATCGTCTCGGTGTCCTCGCGGCCCGGCTCGCGCAGGTGAGTGTGCAGATCGACGAATCCGGGCAGCAGCACCTGGCCCTTGGCGTCGAGCACCTCCACGCCGTCGGCCGCCTTGACCGAGCCGATGGCGGTGATCACCCCGTCCTCGACGAGGACGTCGACCGGGTCGCCTTCCCCGTACGGACGGGCACCCTTGATCAGCACGGGGCTCACGCGATGTTCCCTTCTTCACTGGCGAGCAGGTGGTACAGCACGGCCATCCGCACGTGGACGCCGTTGCGGACCTGTTCGGTGATGACCGAGGCCGGGGAGTCGGCGACCACCGAGGCGATCTCCATCCCGCGCAGCATCGGCCCGGGGTGCAGCACGATCGCGTGCTCCGGCAGCAGGCCGAGCCGCCTTTCACTGAGGCCGTAGGCGATCGAGTACTCCCTCGCCGAAGGGAAAAACCCGCCGTGCATGCGTTCGGCCTGGACCCGCAGCATCATCACCGCGTCGACCGCGGGCAGTTCGGCGTCCAGATCGTGCGAGACGGTGACCGGCAAGCTCTCCACGCCGTAGGGCAGCAGCGTCGGCGGGGCCACCAGGACCACCTCGGCGCCCAGCGTCGAGAGCAGGTGGATGTTCGAGCGCGCGACCCGGCTGTGCAGCACGTCGCCGACGATCGCGATCCGGCGGCCGTTCAGCGAGCCGAGGCGTTCGCGCAGGGTGGCGGCGTCGAGCAGGGCCTGCGTCGGATGCTCGTGCGTGCCGTCCCCGGCGTTGACGACCGCGGTGCCCGCCTCGGCCAGCCAGCCGGACAGCCGCTGCGCGGCACCGGAGGCGGGGTGGCGGATGATCACGCAGTCGGCGCCCGCGGCGGCGAGGGTGAGCGCGGTGTCGCGCAGCGATTCGCCCTTGTTCACCGAGGAGCTGGACGCCGAGACGTTGATCACGTCCGCGCTCATCCACTTCCCGGCGATCTCGAAGGACACCCGGGTGCGGGTCGAGTTCTCGTAGAACAGCGTGACGACGGTGCGGCCGCGCAACGTCGGCAGCTTGCGGACCTCGCGGCCGAGCAGTGTGTGCTTCAGCTCGTCGGCGGTGTCCAGGATCGCGGTGGCCTGCGCCGCGTCCAGTCCGTCGGTGGCGAGCAGGTGTTTCACTGAGCCTCTCCTGATGCTTCAGCGGGGCGGAGCAGGACCGCGTCCCTGCCGTCCGTTTCGGACAGCAGCACGGACACACCCTCGGTGCGGGCGGTGGGCACGTTCTTGCCCACGTAGTCGGCCCGGATGGGCAGCTCGCGATGGCCGCGGTCGACCAGCACCGCCAGCTGGACCGCGCGCGGGCGGCCGTGATCGCGCAGCGCGTCGAGGGCGGCGCGGATGGTGCGGCCGGAGAACAGCACGTCGTCGACCAGGATCACCACCCGGTCGTCGATGCCCGCCGGCGGCAGCTGCGTCTGCTCCAGCGCGCGCGGGGGGCGGCGGCGCAGATCGTCGCGGTAGAGGGTGACGTCGAGGGCGCCCGTCGGCGGGCGGACTCCGGAGAACTCGGCCACGCGCTCGGCCAGCCTGGTGGCCAGCGGCGTCCCCCGGGTGGGAATGCCGAGCAACACCGGCGGCGGAGTGGTTCCCTCGTGCCCGGAACCGAGCGCGGTCTTCTCGATGACCTGATGGGCCATCCGGGCGATGGTGCGCGCGACATCGCCGGCCGACAGGAGCTCGCGCTCCCCGGCCGGTCCCGCCGCGCCACGCGGACGTGACGACACAGCGGACTCCTTCCCCGCCTCGCTGGACGGGTCCTTAAAGGACGTCGATCTCCTGCTTACCGAGGAAATCGCACCGACAGTAGCAGGAGGACCCGCTCAGCCTTACGGGTGGTGTCCCGCACTCCGCCACCAGGTCGGACAACCTTCTGCTTGACCTGGTGACAACTATGCGTAACCATTACTCTGAGTATTCGACTCGAGAAGTCCCCTGGACCGGTCATCCCGGCCGGGCAGGGGGTGAAGAAACGGAGAACCACCAGATGGGCGATTACGCCAAGGCGCTCGGGGCCAAGCTCCGCGGTATCCGCCAGCAACAGGGCCTGTCCCTGCACGGGGTCGAGCAGAAGTCCGGCGGCCGCTGGAAGGCCGTCGTCGTCGGCTCGTACGAGCGTGGCGATCGAGCCGTCACCGTCCAGAAGCTGGCCGAGCTGGCCGACTTCTACGGCGTGCCGGTGGTCGAACTGCTGCCGGAGGGCCGGGTCCCCTCGGGTGCCGAGCCCGCCACCAAGATCGTCATCAACCTGGAGCGGCTCCAGCAGCTGCCCGCCGAGAAGGTGGGCCCGCTCGCCCGCTACGCGGCCACCATCCAGAGCCAGCGCGGCGACTACAACGGCAAGGTGCTGTCGATCCGCACCGAGGACCTGCGGTCGCTGGCGATCATCTACGACATGACCCCCGGCGAGCTCACCGAGCAGCTCATCGACTGGGGCGTTCTCCCGCCCGAGGCCCGTCCCTCGAAGGAGGACTGATCGGGCTCTGCTTGAGCGTTTTCGGTTGTGGGGAACCGAAAACGCTCAAGCACGTGTGACTTCAGAGCACCGCGCGGAGGCGGTCGGCGATGGTGCCGATGCGGCCGAGGACCCCGTTGACGAACCGGGGCGAGTCGTCGGTGGAAAGCGACTTCGCGAGGCCGACGGCCTCGTCGATGGCGACCGCGTCGGGCACGTCCGCCGACCAGAGCATCTCGTAGATCCCGACCCGCAGCACCGCGAGGTCCACCGGCGGCATCCGCTCCAGCGTCCAGCCGTGCGAGTGCTCCGCGAGCAGCTCGTCGATCTGCTCGCGCCGCCCGGTGACCCCTTCGACCAGTTCGATCGTGTAGTCCCCGATCGGGTCGACCTCGACCGCGCCGACCCGCTCGGACAGCAGCGTGACGGCGTCGGTCTCCCGCTGCCCGGCTTCGTACAGCATTTCCACGGCCCGCTGCCGGGCCTGGCGGCGGCTGATCGGCCCGCCGCGCTTCGGTTTCGGTTTCGGCGTCCCGTCCATCAGCTGGAGACGCGGCCCAGATAGCGGCCGTCACGGGTGTCGACCTTGATCTTCTCACCGGTGGTCAGGAACAGCGGGACCTGGATCTCCGCGCCCGTCTCCAGGGTGGCCGGCTTGGTGCCGCCGGTCGAACGGTCGCCCTGCAGGCCGGGGTCGGTGTGCTGCACGATCAGCTCGACCGAGGTCGGCAGCTCGATGTAGAGCGGGTTGCCCTCGTGCACCGCGACCTGGACCTCGGTGTTCTCCAGCAGGTAGTTCGCGTTGTCCCCGACGACCTCGGCCAGCACGGTGATCTGGTCGTAGGTGTCGCCGTCCATGAAGACGAAGTCGGCGCCGTCCTTGTAGAGGTAGGTCATGTTCCGGCGGTCGACGGTCGCGGTGTCCACCTTGGTGCCCGCGTTGAACGTCTTGTCGACGACCTTGCCGGTCAGCACGTGCTTGAGCGTGGTGCGGACGAACGCGCCGCCCTTGCCCGGCTTCACGTGCTGGAACGCGGTGACGGTCCACAGCTGGCCCTCGAGGTTGAGGACGAGCCCGTTCTTCAGGTCGTTGGTGGTGGCCACGAGCTTGCAGTCTCCTGTATCGGTGTTTCCCCGCGGTCGCTAGAGCTCCACGAGGTCCTTCGTGCTCTGGGTGAGGAGCTCCGGCTCGCCGTCTCGCACGACGAGCGTGTCCTCGATGCGGACGCCACCCCGGCCGGCGAGGTAGACGCCGGGCTCGACGGTGACCGCCATACCGGCGGACAGTGTACCGACGCCCGTGGTAGCGAGGCTCGGCGCCTCGTGGACGTGCAGGCCGACGCCGTGCCCGAGACCGTGCCCGAAGTCGTCGCCGTGCCCCGCGCCGGCGATCACCGACCGCGCCGCGGCGTCCACTTCGGACAGTACGGCGCCGGGCCGCACGGCCGCGGTCCCCGCCGCCTGCGCGCGGCGTACCAGGTCGTAGACCTCCCGCTGCCAGTCCGCGGGCTCACCGAGCACGAACGTGCGGGTCATGTCGGAGTGGTAGCCGTCGACGGTGGCGCCGAAGTCCAGCTTCACGAAGTCGCCGGTGGCCAGCACGGTGTCGCCGTACTGGTGGTGCGGGATGGCCGAGTTCGCGCCGGTGGCCACGATCGACCGGAACGAGGGCTCCGACGAGCCGTGTTCCAGCATCCGGTTCTCCAGGTCCCTGGCCACCTCACGCTCGGTGCGGCCGGGCCGCAGTCCCCCGGCGGCGAGCAGATCGGCCAGCGCGCGATCGGCCGCGGCGCAGGCCTCGCGCAGCGCGGCGATCTCGGCGTCGTCCTTGATCAGCCGCAGCTGTTCGACCAGGCCGGGGGTGCGGATCAGCTCGACCGCGGCGAAACCGGCCTTCAGCGACTCGTGCTGTTCGACGCTGACGTGCTGGCTCTCGAACCCGGTGCGGCCATAGGTGCCCGAGGCGGCGGCCGCGCGGGTGGCGAGCGCCGCCGCGCTGGCGCGCTCCAGCACCCGCTCGAGATCCGGCACCTCGGCCGCGGACTGGGTGTCGTAGCGGCCGTCGGTGCAGAAGACGGTGTGCTGTTCGCCCCCGGCGTGGACGAGCAGGGCGGCGTTCGATCCGGTGAACCCAGTCAGGTAGCGGATGTTGGTGAGGTCGGTGACGAGGAGTGCGTCGACCCCGGCCTCGGAGAGCAGGCTGCGCAGCGCCGCGCGTCGGCGTGAATGGGTTTCAACCACGCCGCCAGCCTAGTGGTCCCGTCCCCCTCCTTTGGTGGTGTTCCCCCGCGGCCGGGGTACCCGGCGGCCCACACGCGATACCCACACGCGGCGCCTACACTGCGAAGATGCCTGGCTGGTTGACTCGCGGGTTGGTGATGGCGCTGGTGCACGGCGCCGCCGTCACGGTGCTCGCCAAGTACTCGGTGTACCACCCGACCGACCAGGCGTTCCCGATCTCGATCGCGCTCGCGCTGCTGGTCGGCGCCGCCGCGCTGTGGAGCGCCGTGGACGCGTGGCTCGACCGCCCCGACCGCGGCCGGAACTGGTTCGTCGCGGCGCTGATCACCGGGCCGCTGGCCGGGGTGCTCTACGTGATCGGGCGGGCGGTGTTCGTCGATCAGACCGGCACGTCCGAGCTGGGCGCGGCGCTCACCGGCGGTGCCGCCTTCTCCGCGCTGCTCGTGCTGGTCCCGGCCGGGCTGGGGCTGTTCGTCGGCGCGCGGATCGGGCACGCGTCGCCCGGCAGGCGGGCCGCTCAGCCGCCGAGCGAGGAAGCCCGCGGATAGCCGTCCCACCGCGCGGACGGGATCTGGACGACCGCGGAGTCGTTGGCCGCCACGATCCCGGTGTCCGGCAGGCCCCACAGGGTGGCCCGGTCCAGCAGGACGCCGAGCGGGCGTCCCTCCGCCTGCACGACCGTCGCCTCGGCCCGCAGCCGCGCGGCCAGCGGGAACCGCGCGGCGGGCGCGACCGGGTGATCGGCCACCTGCCCGGCCAGCGCGACGGCCACGGCCCGCCGGTCGACGCGGACGAGTTTCCCGCCGCGCACGAGGTCCATGGTCCGCTCCGGCGAGGGCATCGCCAGCCCGTCGAAGGTGGTCGCGGTCCGCTCGGGGGTGGCGCAGCCCTTGACGCCCAGCGCGTCGAGCCCGAAGTGCCGGAGCCCGGTCGGCGCGCCCGTGGCGTCGAGTCCGGTCGCGCGCACGACGTCGAGCGGCACCCGGTCGCAGGGCCCGGCGAGGTCGAGCGGGGCGTGCCCGTCCGGGCGGCGGACGAGGCCAGGGCCCTCCTTCCAGTCCCCGCCGATGACGAGCGGGCGATAGGGCTGCTCGGTGAAGTCCCTGGTCCAGAACGTGAGGGTGGTGCCTTCGGCGGTCTCGTGGGCGATCACGAACGCGTCGAGCGCCCCCGACCACATCAGGTCGGCGCTGAACCCGTCCACGATCGACCGCTCCCGCGGCGCGGTGGTGGACGGCACCGGGCCGAAGCCCTTCGGCCCGAGCGCCTCGACCCCGGCGGAGAACGCCGGATCGTGCGACCGGACGAGGAACTGGCCCGCCCCGTTCCAGCCCGCCGCCTTGCCGGTGGTGTCGGTGAACATCAGGTAGTACCAGCCGTCGAGGAACACCACCGAGGGCTGGCCCGCGCCGTAGACGTTGTCGCGGTGCACGTCGTGCGACGGCCCCAGGATGGGCCGCCCGCCCGCCGCCCGCGTCCAGTGCACCCCGTCCTGGCTGGTCGCGAGGCCGACGGCGTTGCCGAGCGCGTGGTCACCCGCGGCGCCGGTGTAGTACAGGAAGTAGGTGGTGCCGATCCGCAGCACCGACGGGTCGCAGGTGTGCATCCCGTCGAACCCGCCCGGCGCGCCCGACAGCACGGCGGCCGGGGCACCGCCGTCCGGACCGGTGAAGGGTCCGTCGGCCGACGGACCCTCGGCGTAGAGGATGTCGTCGCCGGGCGGCGGCGCGCTGCCGTACTGGCTGCACCACCACATCCGGGTCCGCCCGCCGTCGAGCATCACCGACGGGACGTAGTTGTAGACCGCGTCCTCGCCGCCCGCGGCGACGACGCCACCGCTCTGGCGAGGAGTGCCGGTCGCCAGGCGGACGTCGGCCACCTTCGCCTGGCTCGGCGCCGTCTGCGCCACCGGTCTGTCCACTTGGGACTGCGCGTAGCCGTCGCTGCAACCGGCGAGCACGAGACAGCCGCAGACGGCTGCGGAAAAGGCGCGGGCGACTCGCCTGCCCCCACGACGAATCGGGCGCACGATCGCCGAGTGTAGCGAGGTCTCACCTTGTCGAGTGACCCCCGCCAGTGGGTCACTCGATCGCGACCAGTTCGACCTCGAAGCCGTCCTCGTCCTCCAGGTACGCGGCGTAGTGCTCCTCGCCGCCCGCGTGGGGATAGCGGTCGGCGAACAGTGGCCGCCAGCCGTGGTCCGCCGACTCGGCGGCGAGCGCGTCCACCTGGGCCCGGGTGGCCACGTGCAGCGCGAGGTGGTTCAGCCCCGGTCGCGTCCGCTCGTGCGTCCCGCCGCTCAGCGCCGGGGATTTCTCCACCACGAGGTAGCTCGGCCCGAGCCGCCAGCTGACTCCGGCGGACCAGCGTTGGTATTCGCGCCAGCCGAGCGCGGTCAGCAGCCAGCCCCAGCTACGTTCCGCGCGGGCGAGGTCGGGCACCCACAGCTCGACGTGGTGCGGACGGCCGTGCGCGGTGGGCAGCGCGACCAGCACGCGGTGCGCGGCGCCGTGGTACTCGTCGCCTCCCATGTCGAGAAAGCCGAGACGCCGCAACACTTTCCGGCTGGCGGCGTGGTCTTCGCGCACGAGCGCCCACACCGCGGGCAGGCCGAGCGTGGCGAGCCCGTGGTCGAGCAGCGCCCGCACGGCCTCGGTCGCCAGGCCCTGTCCGCTGTGCCCGGGGGCGATGTAGTACCCGACCTCGGCGACGCCGTCCGGCAGCCGCCGCGACGGGCTCAGATGGGCGATGCCGATGAACTCGCCGTCGTGGTCGATCGCCCAGTGGCCCTGCCCGGCCGGTCCGTCGTAGGACAGGCGGCGGTCCATCATGGCGTGGAAGTGCGCCGGATCGCTCAGGTCGTTCCCGAGGAACCGGCTCATCTCCGGGTCGGCGAAGATCCGGGCAGCGGCGACGGTGTCGGCTTCGGTCAGCGCACGCAGCCGCAGCCGCGGGGTGGTGAGTTCGGGGACACTCACCGCGCGTTGTCGGCGAGCCAGCGCAGCGCGAGCCGGTAGCCGTCGACGCCAAGACCGGCGATGACACCGGTGGCGACGTCCGAAAGCACGCTGTGGTGCCGGAACTGCTCGCGTTTGTGGACGTTCGAGATGTGCAGTTCGATCAGCGGCGCCGTGAGCTGGGCCGCCGCGTCGCGGACCGCGATCGAGTAGTGCGTCCAGGCCCCGGCGTTGAGGACGACCGGGTTGCCGCCGTCGGCGGCCTCGTGCAGCCAGCCGACCAGCTCGCCCTCGTGGTCAGTCTGCCGGACGTCGACGTCGAGGCCCAGCTCCGCGCCGGTGTCGACGCACAGCGCGATGAGCTCGTCGTGGGTGGTGGCGCCGTAGACGCCGGGTTCCCGCTTGCCGAGCCGCCCGAGGTTGGGGCCGTTGAAGACGAAGACCTTCACAGCAGCACGCTCCCGCTGTTCTGCTCCCCCGCCGCGACCGCCGAGTACGCGGCGGCCAGCAGCGCCGGGTCGGGACCCTCCAGCCTGCCCGGCTTGGCGAGCCCGTCGAGGACGACGAAGCGCAGGACACCGGAGCGGGTCTTCTTGTCACCCTTCATGGTTTCCAGAAGCTGCGGCAGCGCTGTCGGGTCGTAGGTGGTGGGCAGCCCGAGCAGGCGCAGCACGGAGGCGTGCCGCTCGGCCGTCGCGTCGTCGAGCCGCCCGGCGAGGCGGGCCAGTTCGGCGGCGAACACGAGGCCGACACTCACCGCCGCGCCGTGCCGCCAGCGGTAGCGCTCGCGGCGCTCGATGGCGTGGCCGAGGGTGTGGCCGTAGTTGAGGATCTCGCGCAGATCCGACTCGCGCAGATCCGCGGCCACGACGTCGGCCTTGACCTGGATGGAGCGGCGGACCAGCTCGGCCAGCACCTCGCCGGTCGTGTCGACCGCGGCGGCCGGGTCGGCCTCGACGAGTTCGAGGATCTTCGGGTCCGCGATGAACCCGGTCTTGACGACCTCGGCCATCCCGGCGACGAGCTCGTTCGGCGGCAGCGTCTCCAGCGTGGCCAGGTCGACCAGCACCGCGCTCGGCTCGTGGAACACACCGACGAGGTTCTTGCCCGCCTCGGTGTTGATGCCGGTCTTGCCGCCGACCGCGGCGTCGACCATGCCCAGCAGCGTGGTCGGCACGTTGACCAGGCGCACCCCGCGCATCCAGGTGCCCGCGACGAACCCGGCGAGATCGGTGACCGCGCCGCCGCCGAGACCGACCACGACACCGCGGCGGTCGAGCCCGATGCGGCCGAGCACCTCCCAGCAGAAGCTCGCCACGGTGAGCGCCTTGCCGTCCTCCGCGTCGGGGATCTCGACGCGGTGGGCGTCGATCCCGGCCTCGATCAGCTCCTCGCGGACGGTTTCGGCCGTCGTGGTCAGCGTCGGCGGGTGGATCAGCGCGACCTTGGACGCGTCCGTCAGCTGCGCGGTGAGCTCGTCGAGCAGACCGCGGCCCACCAGGACGTCGTACGGCTTCGCGGTGGCGACCGGGATACGGACCGGGTCGGACATCGTGCTCCTTCGTCAGTTGGGCCGCTGCTCGGCGGCGAGCCCCTCGATGCGGGCCACGAGCAGGTCCACCAGTTCGTCCGGGGTGCGCTCGTCGGTGTCGACCTCGATCGTGGCCACTTCGCGGTACACCGGGAGCCGGGCGTCGAGCAGTGCCTTGTAGGTCGCCCGCGGGTTGACCCCGGCGAGCAGCGGGCGCGCGGTGGACAGTCCGGTGCGCTGGATCCCCGCCGCCATCCCGACGTTGAGGAAGACGACGGTGTGCGCGGCCAGCCGGGCCCGGGTGCCGGGAGTGATCGGCGCTCCCCCGCCGAGGGAGAGTACGCCGTCGTGCTCGGCGAGCGCCGTCGCGACAGCCTCTTCCTCCAGCGCGCGGAAGGCGGGTTCGCCGTCCTCCGCGAAGATGTCCGAGATCGCGCGCCCGGCGCGGGCGACGATGTCGTCGTCGGTGTCGCGGAAGGCGACGCCGAGCCGGGCGGCCAGCAGCGGGCCGACCGTGCTCTTGCCCGAGCCCGGCGGTCCGACGACCACCGCGCGGGGGGTCACCAGCGCTCCTCGAGCGCCTTCAGGTAGGCCTGCGCGTTGCGCTTGCTCTCCTCGAGCGAGTCGCCGCCGAACTTCTCCAGCGCGGCGTCGGCGAGGACGAGCGCGACCACCGACTCCAGCACGACCCCGGCGCGCGGGACCGCGCAGACGTCGGACCGCTGGTGGATCGCGACGGCGGGCTCCCCGGTCGTGACGTCCACAGTGGACAGTGCTTTCGGGACGGTCGAGATCGGCTTCATGGCCACGCGGACGCGCAGCGGCTCGCCGTTGGTGATGCCGCCCTCGAGCCCGCCCGCGCGGTTGGATCGCCGGGTGACCCCGACCGGGCCGGAACCGCGGTCGATCTCGTCGTGGGCCTGGCTCCCCCAGCGACGCGCCGTGGTGAAGCCGTCGCCGACCTCGACCCCCTTCATCGCCTGCACGCCCATCAGCGCGCCCGCGAGCCGGGCGTCGAGCCTGCGGTCCCAGTGCACGTGGGAACCGAGGCCCGGCGGCAGGTCGTAGGCGATCACCTCGATCACGCCGCCGACGGTGTCACCCGCCTTCCGCACCGCGTCGACCTCGGCGACCATCGCCTCGGTGCCCTGGGAGCCGAAGGCACGCACCGGGCTCTCGTCGATGGCGGGCAGGTCCGCCGCGGTGGGCAGCGGGCCTTCGGGAGCGTCGGCGCCGCCGATGGACACCACGTGGCTCAGGATCTCGATGCCGAGCAGCTGGCGCAGGTAGTTGCGCGCCACCGTGCCCAGCGCCGTGCGCGACGCCGTCTCCCGCGCGCTCGCCCGCTCCAGCACCGGCCTGGCCTCGCTGAAGCCGTACTTCTGCATGCCGGGCAGATCGGCGTGCCCCGGCCGGGGCCGGGTGAGCGGCTCGTTGCGGGCGAGCCCGGCCAGCTCCTCGGGGTCCACCGGGTCGGCCGCCATGACCTTTTCCCACTTGGGCCATTCGGCGTTCTCGATGTGGACCGCGATCGGGCCGCCCTGGGTGAGCCCGTGGCGCACGCCGCCGAGGAACTCGATGTGGTCGGTCTCGAAGCCCATGCGGGGACTGCGCCCGAAGCCGAGCCGGCGACGGGCCAGCTGCTCGGTCACGTCCGTGGTCGTGACGCCCACACCGGCGACCATGCCTTCGAGCACGGCGGCGAGTGCGGGTCCGTGTGATTCACCCGCGGTGATCCAGCGCAACACCTGACAGATCCTGTCACGCCGCCACGACCGGGCGCGCAAGGACTCCCCTCCCGCGCGGGGCCACCGCGCCCGGTCAGCCGGGCACCACCTCCGCTCCGGCCGAGGGCAGGACCGCGCACAGCCAGGCCGCCGCGAGCAGGCCGGGGCCGTGCGGGACCCCGGGCGCCTGCCCGCGCGTGCTCCCGCGGCACATCGCGAGCGCCACACTGAGCAGCGCCGCGGCCACCGCGCCGAGAAGCACGGCGGGCCAGCCGACCGCGGCGAGCACGGCTCCGAGGACCCCCGACAGCTTCACGTCGCCCGCGCCGAGCGAGCCGGGCGCGCACAGGTGGATCAGCGCGTGCGCGCCCCCGAAGACCGCCACCCCGGCCAGTGCGCGGCCCGCCAGCGCCGGGCCGCCGCCCGTCGCCGCGGCCGTGGCGAACGCGGCCGCGAAGGCGGGATACGCGGGCAGGGTGAGGACGTCCGGCAGCCGCAGATGACGCAGATCCGCCAACGCCAGCGGGACGGCGAGGACGGTCAGCAGGCAGGGCACGGGGAGCCACCAGCCCGGCCAGCCGCCGGACTGCCAGCGCCAGCAGACGACGCCGAGCCCCAGCGCCACGAGCCCGGCCGCGGGCGGCACGGCGATCGGCGCGTCCGCCCGGCGCAGCAGGGCGGCGGTCGCCGGGGCCGTGGCCGCTCCGGCGACCGCGAACAGGAGAAGAAGCAGTCCGCAGTACACCTGATCCACGCTGCCCATGGGCGCCTCACCAGCGCAAACCCCGGACGGCACGACTGGACCGCTCGTACCGTTCCCGCCCTTTGTTCACCCGCCCGGCCCAGCGTCGGGAGCCCTGAAGGACGCCTTCGGTGCGGTGAGTGCGCTGAAGGCGTCCTTCAGCACGGCCAACGCACTGAAAGCGTCCTTCAGCACCCGGCGGTGAACCGGACGGGCGCGGCGCCCGTGTCCAGGGGTATGACTGCCGAACCGCATTCCCGCCGTTCCGTCCTCACCGCCGGCGCGGCCGTGGCGGGCGCCGCCGTCGGCGCCGTCGCCCTGTCCTCCTGCGGCACGTCGGGCAACGCCGCCACGGCGGGCACGAAGAACGCCCAGCCCGCACCGGCGCCCGGTCAGCCGCTGGTGGCGCTCGCCGACGTCCCGGTGGGCGAGGCCAAGGCCGCCAAGGGGCCCGACGGCTCGGACATCGTCGTGGCCAGGACCGCGGAGAACACCGCGGCGGCGTTCAGCGCGATCTGCACGCACCAGGGCTGCACCGTGGCCCCGCAGGGCGCCGAGCTGAAGTGCCCGTGTCACGGGTCGGTGTTCGACGCGCTCACCGGCGCGGTCAAGAACGGGCCCGCGAAGCAGCCGCTGCCGCCGGTCAAGGTCAGGGTCGACAACGGGCAGATCGTCACCGGATAGCCGGAAAACGCCGAATGCCCTTTGTGGACAGTCGAACTGTCCACAAAGGGCATTCGAGATCTTTCAGGCACCCCAGGTGAAAACCCGGTCGCCCGCGGTCACCTCGCTGCCCTCCGCCAGTCCCGAGAGCGCCTCGGCCTGCGCGTCGAGCGCCACCACGGGCACGATCGCGGAGTACCCGGCCTCGGCCACCGCGGTGGGGTTCCAGCCGACGATCGGCTGGCCGGCGCGCACCTGCTCACCCTTGACGACGTGCAGGGTGAAGCCCTCGCCCTTCTCCTGCACCGTGTCGATGCCGAGGTGGACCAGCACCGCGCGGCCGTCCTCGCCCGCCACCACGAACGCGTGCGGGTGCAGCGTCATGATGGTGCCGTCGATCGGCGCGACCGCGTCGGCGGGACCGCCCGCGGGCTGGACGGCGATGCCCGGGCCCACCATGGCCTGCGCGAACACCGGGTCGGGGACCTCGGTCATGGCCACCGCGCGCCCGGCGACCGGGCTCAGGACGTCGAGGCTCACAGCAGGTCCTCGATGTCGCTGGCGATGTTGTCGGCCTCCGGCCCGACGATCACCTGAAGAGCCGTCGAGCCCATCTTCACGACGCCCATCGCGCCCGCGGCCTTGAGCGCGGCCTCGTCGACGACGCTCATGTCTTCGACCTCACACCGCAGCCGGGTGATGCATCCCTCGATTTCGGTCAGGTTGTCCGCACCGCCGAGTGCCGCGAGAATCTTTTCCGGCCTGTCATCCGCCATCGCGGTCTCCTTGTTCCCTGTTGGTTTTCCACCTGGGGCGAAGCTGACGATCCAGCTGTACTACGCCGTTCGTCGGCATGCACCCCACCGCTGGCCACGAACGCATAACGGTGGTTGACACCCGCTCGTGCGGCGGAGCATCCTGCCCCATCAGACATTGGTCTAGACCGGAACGTACCAATCTTCCGGCCCGGATGCGAGCACCGGCCCCAGTGGCCTTCGACGAGGAGGGTGACGAATATGAGCGCGGCCGCGCCCGTCCCGCCACCCGATCGGGTCGTCAACGGACCGACCCCGAAACACGCCCAGCTGCGGGAAATCCTGCGCCGGACGGTCGAGCGGGAACTGCCGCCCGGCGCGCCGATCCCGTCCGAACGGGATCTCGCCCAGCGCTACGGCGTCTCGCGGCTGACCGTGCGCTCGGCGATCGGCAAGCTGGTCGAAGAGGGGTTGCTCGCCCGCGTCCGCGGCAAGGGCACCTTCACCGCGGCCCGCCGGATGGAGCTGCAGGTCTACCTGATGTCGTTCACCGACGACATGCTCCGCCGCGGGCTGACCCCGGCCACCGAGGTGGTGGCGACCTCCACCGAGGTCCCGCCCGCCACCTCCGCGCAGGCGCTCGGCCTCGCCGACGGCGTGCCCGCGCATCACCTGGTCCGGCTGCGCCGCGCCGACGGCGTCCCGCTCGCGGTGGAGCGCGGCTGGTACCACGCGGGCCGCACGCCCGGCCTGCTCGACCTCGATCTGAGCCGTTCGCTCTACGCGCAGCTCGCCGACGCGTACGGCGCCCGCCCCGACCACGCGTGGCAGACGGTCTGGGCCGAATCCGCGGACCGCGAAACCGCACGGTTGCTGAACATCCGCGCCGGCAGTCCGCTTCTCGTCTTCCGCAGGGTCTCCAGCGCGAACGGGGAACCCGTGGAGGACATGACTTCCTGGTACCGGGGAGACCACTACCAGGTGACTATGCAGTTGGACCGGAACGCCCCGGATTCCGGCCATCAACCCCATGGAGGTAATCGATGAGCGCCACCACCGCGGAGGGGGCGAAGAAGAAGGGCGGAGGAGGGCTCGCCGGCCTGCAGCGCTTCGGCCGCAGCCTGATGCTCCCCATCGCCACTCTGCCCGCCGCAGGTCTGCTCAACCGCTTCGGCCAGGACGACCTGCTCGGCAAGGACGGGCTGGGCTGGAACAAGGTCGCCGGCGTCATCGGCGCGGCGGGCAGCAGCCTGTTCAACTGGCTGCCGCTGCTGTTCGCCGTCGGCATCGCGGTCGGTTTCGCCCGCAAGGGTGACGGCTCGACCGGTGTCGCCGCCGTCGTCGGCTTCGTCGTGTTCAACAGCGTCGTGCAGGTCTTCGCGCCGATCAAGGAACTGGAGGGCTACAAGGCGGACAGCGGCTGGGAACTGCAGCCGATCCACTGGCCCTACAGCGTGCTGGGCGGCGTCGTCGTCGGCCTGGTGTCGGCGATCCTGTGGCAGCGCTACCACCGCATCAAGCTGCCCGCCTGGCTGGCGTTCTTCGGCGGGCGCCGGTTCGTGCCGATCATCACCGCGCTCACGATGATCATCCTCGGCGTGATTTTCGGCCTGCTGTTCAAGTACATCGACCAGGGCATCCACAACGTCGGCCAGGCGGTGGTCGGCTCCCCGGTCGTCGGTGGCGGCGTCTACGGCCTGCTGAACCGGCTGCTCATCCCGGTCGGCCTGCACCAGCTGCTGAACGTGCCGGTGTGGTTCGTCTTCGGCGGTGGCGACCTGAACAACTTCTTCCACCACGTCCAGGGGTCCGGCTCGTTCATGACCGGGTTCTTCCCGATCTTCATGTTCGCGCTGCCCGCGGCCGCGCTGGCGATCATGCAGTCCGCCAAGCCGAGCCAGCGCAAGGTCGTCGGCAGTGTGATGATCGCGGCCGCGCTGACCGCGTTCGTCACCGGTGTCACCGAACCGATCGAGTTCTCGTTCATGTTCGTCGCGTGGCCGCTGTACGTGTTCCACGCGGTGATGACCGGCATCTCGCTGGCGCTGGTGAACGCGCTGGGGATCAAGCTCGGTTTCTCTTTCTCCGCCGGGGCGATCGACTTCGCGCTCAACTCCTCTTTGGACACCGCGCACAAGGCGTGGCTGCTGATCCCGATCGGCCTCGTGTTCGCGGTCATCTACTACGTCGTGTTCCGCTGGGTCATCACCAAGTGGAACCTGCGTACCCCGGGCCGTGAGGACGACTCGATCGAGTCCGACCTCGAGAAGACCGCCGCGAAGTAGACTCGGACCGCAACACAGAGAAAGACGAAAGAGGACGAACATGCCGGAGAAACGTGTCACCGTGGCGAGCAAGGTCGGCCTGCACGCCAGGCCCGCCGCGCTGGTCGCCAAGGCGGCCGCCGCACAACCCGTCGCGGTGCGGATCGCCAAGGACGGCGGTGACCCGGTGGCCGCCGGCAGCGTGCTCAACCTGATGACGCTCGCCGCCGGGTACGGCGACGAGGTCGTCATCAGCGCCGAAGGTGAAGGCGCTCAGGCCGCCGTCGACGCGGTCGCCGAACTGGTCGCGACCGACCTCGACGCGTAGGCCGCTCCAGGGGTAGCTGTGCGAGCCGTGGGGGGGGGGGGGGGGGGGGGCCCCCCCCCCCCCCCCCCCCCCCCCCCCCCCCCCCCCCCCCCCCCCGGCCCCCCCCCCCCGGAC
>NZ_JBHYJW010000037.1:26638-96109 GCF_042741125.1 Amycolatopsis sp. NPDC058986
TCGCACTCCGGGTGTTGGGTTGGGGGCCCCGGGGGCCGGCGGGGGGGCGCCCCCTTGGGCGCCCTCCGCCCGGCGCCGGGGGGGCGGGGCGGGGGGGGGGGGGGGGGGGGGGGGGGGGGCCCCCCCCCCCCCCCCCCCACGGCTCTCCCCCTCAGCCCGCCACCGGCACGGCGGCCGGGGCACCGAACCACGTGGACAGGGCTTCCGCCAGCCCGTCCGTACCCGCCTCCGACGTCGCCCAGGCGACGTAGCCGTCCGGGCGGACGAGCAGTCCCGCGATGTCCGGATGCACGCCGGTCACCCGGACCCGGTCGTCAAATCCCCTTGCGGTGGCAAGGATTTCGTCGTCGTCGGACAGCAGCAACGCCTTGCCGTCGCGAACCTCGGGCACCGGCCCCGGCAGGAACCGGCCCACCAGCGGATGCGCGTCCGGCGCGTAGTCGATGTCCACGCCGTTCACCATCGCGATGAACTTGTCCCGCACCACCGGGATCGCCAGCGTCTCGCTCATCACCTCGCGCAGTGCCTCGATCTGGGGCCCCGGACGCATCAACGCCACCTGCGCGCGGGTGTTCCGCAGAACCCGCGCCCCCACCGGATGCCGCTCCGCGTGGTAAGTGTCCAAAAGGGACTCGGGCGCGATCCCGCGGACGACGAGGCCGAGCTTCCAGCCGAGGTTCATCGCGTCCTGCATCCCGAGGTTCAGCCCCTGCCCGCCGATCGGCGAGTGGACATGCGCGGCGTCCCCGGCCAGCAGCACGCGCCCCTTGCGGTACGTCGCCGCCTGCCGGGTGTTGTCGCTGTAGCGGATCCCGGCTTCCACGCGCTTCACGGCGATGTCCCGTCCGGTGACCCGGCGGAGGCTGCCGATCAGTTCTTCGGCGGTGAACGGCGCGTCGCGGTCCGCCGGTCCCCCGTCGAATTCGATCGTGGCGATCTCGCCCCGGACCATCGACAGGTTGACGAGGCCGCCGGGCGCACGCACGGACGAGGTGAGCGAATCGGGGTCGGCCAGTTCCGCCACCACGGTCCGGCCGGTCATCGTCGCGTCGGTCCCGGGGAACTCGATCCCGGTCTTCCGGCGTACCACGCTGCGACCGCCGTCGCAGCCGACCAGGTACGCCGCGCGCTCGGTCCGGCCGTCGTCGGCGACGACGGTCACCGACTCGCCATCGTCGACGACGTCGGCGACGGTCCAGCCATGTTCGATCCGCACCCCCAGCTCGCGGGCCCGATCGGCGAGGATCTGTTCCAGCGCGTGCTGTTTCATCAGATAGTTCGGCGTGGCCCCGCCACCTTCGCCCGCCTCCTTGAGCAGCGGCAGCCCGCCGAAGTGCCCCCTCGCCCTGCCCTCGCGGACCAGCCGCAGCAACACCTCGGGCGCGTCGCGGCCACCCGGCAGCTCGCCCATGGCGGCGAACACCGCCTCCTGCGCCTCGGCCAGCGGCCCGAGCAGGTCGCGCATCGCCAGCGACTGCGTGGTGCGCCCGTTGACGCCACGCAGCCCGAGACTGCGGGCGCGGCGCGCGGCGCCGTCCGGTGCGGACTCCAGCACCAGCGGGTCGGCCCCGGCCAGCTTCAGCTCGCTCGCCAGCAGCAGCCCCACCGGACCGCCCCCGGCCACGATCACATCCGTCATGATCCACTCCCGGTATTTACGCTGTAAATTTACAACGTAAATACTCCGGACTAGACTCGGCGCTGTCAAGGAACACATCGACCGAGGAGACCGCCCGTGGCCCGACGAGAGCCGCTCAACAGGGAGAAAGTCCTGGACGCGGCATTGGCGCTCGCCGACAGCGAAGGCCTGGACGGGCTGACCATGCGCAAGCTCGCCAAGACGCTCGGCGTCGAGGCCATGGCGCTGTACAACCACGTCTCGAACAAGGCCGACATCCTCGACGGCATCACGGAGCGGGTGATGGCCGGCATCCCGAGGGCCGACCCCGCCCTGCCGTGGGCCGAACGTGTGCGGTCGCTGGCGCTGGGCATGTACCGGACCTACCGGCGCCATCCCGTCGTACCGCTGGCGATGGCGTCCGACCAGGCGAACCCGACCTCCCGTATCGCCTTGCTCCCCATCGAAGAACTGCTCGGCGCGCTCGCCGAGGCCGGTTTCGGCGGCGACGAGCTCCGCCGGATGACGGCCGCGGTCAACGGCCTGGTGTTCGGCTCACTGCTCCTGGTCACCTCGGGGTTCGGCAACGAACTGCCGGGGCCGGAGCAGCTGGCGCCGTTCTCCGCCGTCGACGCGGGCGAGTTCCCGCACTTCAGCAGGTTCCTGGGCACCTTGCCGCGGCTCGACCCGGACAAGGACTTCGAGCGGGCGCTGGACGTGCTGATCGCCGGCCTGAAAGCCACCGCGGCGGCGAAGTCCCCCGGCGGCACGGCCTGAGGCGGTTCCCATACGCTGGCGCCATGGACAGCGTGCGCCTGATCGACGAATGGCCGGTCGAAACCGCCGCGACGGCGGTGGTGGGCGCGGACGGCGCCGTGCTCGGGACCCACGGGGACACCCGGCACCCGTTCCGGCTCGCGTCGGTCACCAAGCCGCTGACCGCCTACACCGCGCTGATCGCCGTCGAAGAGGGCGTGTTCGAGCTGGACACCCCGGCCGGGCCCGAAGGCTCGACCGTGCGGCATCTGCTCGCGCACACCTCCGGGCTCGCCTTCGACGCGCACAAGGCGATGGCCGCGCCCGGCACCAGGAGGCTCTACTCCAACGCCGGGTTCGAGCAGCTCGCCGACGCGCTGACCGAGCACTCGGGCATCCCGTTCGCGCAGTACCAGGCCGAGGCGCTGCTCGGCCCGCTCGGCATGTCCACCACCCGGCTCGACGGCTCCCCCGCATCCGGCGCCGTGTCCACTGTGGACGACCTGGTCGCCTTTGCGGCCGAGCTCCAGGCGCCGAAGCTGATCGACGCGGGCACGGTGCGCGAGGCGACGAACGTCGTGTTCCCCGGGCTTTCCGGTGTGCTGCCCGGTTTCGGGCACCAGAAGCCGAACGACTGGGGCCTCGGCTTCGAGATCCGCGACCACAAGAGTCCACACTGGACGGGCTCGTCGAGTTCGCCCGCGACGTTCGGCCACTTCGGACAGTCCGGGACGTTCCTGTGGGTCGACCCGGAAGCCCGCGCGGCGTGTGTCGCGCTCACCGACCGCGCGTTCGGCCTGTGGGCGGCCGAGGTGTGGCCGCCTTACACCGACGCGGTGCTGGCGGAGCTGCGCGGCTGATGCGGCCCCGGCGCGGCGCGCTCGCCGCCGTCCTGCTGCTGACACTGACGGCCTGCGCCCCGGCGTCGCCCGAACCCCAGTCCCAGCCCCGGCCTGGGCAGGCCGCCGATCGGGCCGAGGCGGTGACCCCGCCGCTGGGCACCAACGGCGCGGCTGTCCCCGAACTGCGCTGGACACCGTGTCACGGCGCGTTCCAGTGCGCGAGCGCCCCGGTGCCGCTGAGCTACCGCGAACCGCGGGGAAAGACGATCACGCTGTCGGTGATCAAGCTCCCGGCGAAGGATCCCGCGCACCGGGCCGGAACGCTGTTCGTGAACTTCGGCGGACCGGGCACGGACGGCGTCGGCGAGCTGACCCGATTCGGGCCGCACTATCCCGACGAAGTGCGTGCCCATTACGACCTGGTGAGCTTCGACCCGCGCGGCATCGGCGGTTCGGCGCCGGTCAGCTGTCCCGGCGCGGACGAGCCGAAGGCCGAAGGTTCGCCGCTGCGCCCGGACCAGCACGACGCCTTCTACGCCGCGAGCGCAGCCGTCGGCAAGGCGTGCGCGGCCGGGTCGGGCGAGCTGCTCGACCACCTTTCGACGGCGAACGTGGCGCGCGACCTGGACCTGCTGCGCCAGGCCGCCGGGGACAGGGAGCTGAACTACTACGGCTACTCCTACGGCACGTATCTCGGTGGCACGTATGCGAACCTGTTCCCTGGCTCGGTGCGTTCGATGGTGCTCGACGGCACGCTCGACCTGGTCGCCAACGCGACCGGGAAGCCGGGGCAGGAGCACGCCCCGGTCGACGTCCGCGCGGATGTCGCCTCGGCCCAGCAGGAAGAACTCGAGCACTTCTTCGCCGTGTGCGCCGCCGCCGGGCCGAAATGCGCGTTCTCGCAAGGAGATCAACGGCGGAAGTTCGCCGGCATCTTCGCGAAGCTGAGCCAGGGACCGGTCGGCGGCGTGACGCTGGCTTCGCTGCTGCAGACGATCGACAGCGCGTTGTACCTCTCGCCGCGCTGGAAGTCGTTGGGACAGACGCTGAACTCCCTCGCCGCATCCTCGGCCGGCGCGGCGGACACGCGGCCGGTGCTGGACCCGTATGTCCCGGTGCACAACGGCGGGTTCCTTGCGGTGCAGTGCGTCGACAGCGACAACCCGCAGAGCCCGGCCGACTACGACAAGCTGGCCGCGAGCGAGCAAGCGCGGCAACCGTATTTCGGGCTCGCCGCGGTGTTCTCGCTGACGCAGTGCATCGGCTGGCCCGGCCACGACGCGGACCGCTACACCGGGCCGTGGAACCGGCAGCGGAAGAACCCGATCCTGGTGCTCAACAACCGGTTCGACCCCGCGACTCCGTTGAGCAACGCGCGGGCGACCGCGGCCGAACTCGGCGACGGCCACGTGCTGGTGGTGGACGGCGCCGGGCACACGTCGCTGGACGTGCCCAGCAAATGCGCGTGGGACGCCGTGGCGCGGTACCTCGGTGAGCTGAAGGTGCCCGCCGAGGGCGCGATCTGCGCCCCCGACGCCCAGCCGTTCTAGCAGCTCGCGAGCCCGGCTCACTCCATGACGCGGATGGGGTTGCCCGCCTGGTAGGCCGCGATGTCCTCGACCGCGTCGCCGTAGAAGACCTCGTAGACCTCGTGCGCGACGTAGCCGAGGTGCGGGGTCAGGATCGCGTTGTCGAGTGTCCTCAGTGGATGGTCGGACGGCAGCGGTTCGATGTCGTAGACGTCGAGCGCGGCCGCGGCGATTTCCTTGCGCCGCAGGGCATCCACCAGCGCGGCCTCGTCCACGATGGGACCACGGGAGGTGTTCACCAGCAACGCGGAGGGCTTCATCGCCGCGAGTTCGGCCGCGCCGACGAGCCCCCGGCTGCGCCGGCTGAGCACCAGGTGGATCGACAGGACGTCGGAACGGGCGAACAGCTCCTCCTTCGAGACCGCCGTGACGCCGTGTTCCGCCGCCTTCTCCGGAGTCAGATTCTGGCTCCAGGCAATGGTTTCCATCCCGAACGCCTGGCCGATCCGCGCCGCGCCGGAGCCGAGCCTGCCCAGCCCGAGCAGGCCGAGCGTCCGGCCGTGCAGGGTGATCCCGACCGTGCGCTGCCAGCCGCCTTCGCGCATCGAGCGGAATTCGGCGGGCAGGTTGCGGGCCGCGGCGAGGATGAGCGCCCAGGTGTGCTCGGCCGTCGACAGCCCGGAGTAGCCGGTGGCCGAGACGACGACGCCGTTGCGCCGGGCGGCGGGCACGTCGATGGCGGCGTTGCGCACGCCGGTGCTCACCAGCAGTTTCAGGCCGGGCAACCGGTCGAGGACTTCGGCGGGGAACCGGGTGCGCTCGCGCATCGCGACGACCACCTCGAACCCGGCGAGCCGCTCGACGACCTCGTCGGCGCCCGCGAACGGTTCGGTGAACACGTGGATGTCGGCGTTCAGGGAGTCCCAGTCGCCGTAGTTCAGCGCCACGTTCTGGTAATCGTCGAGGATCGCGATCTTCATGCCGGTCACCATACGTGGTGAGGTGCTGAAGGGGACTTTCCTCGCATGTCACGCGAGGAAAGTCCCCTTCAGCTCACGCCGGGAGCACTACCGCGCGGCGCGGGCGCGTTCGATGATCTCGTCGATCACCGGGGTCTTCGCGTCGGCGTAGTTCTGGATGTACTGCCAGTTCCGCGCGGCCAGTTCCCGCTTCGTGCGTTCGTAGAGCGCCCGTTCCCCGGGATGGGCGCGCAGACGTTCGCGGAACAGCCGGTAGCGCTCGGTCTGACCGTTGCCCGGCGAGTAGATATGCAGGTTGACATTGGTGTCCGGGCCCTTGAAGCAGCGGTGTTTCTCCCAGTCCGGCTCACGGATGTTCAACCGGTAGCCCGCGGCCTCCAGCGCGGGAACGTACGCGTCCTCGTCGTCGGAGTCCGGGACTTCGAGCAGGATGTCGATGATCGGCTTGGCGCACAGGCCGGGCACCGAGGTCGAGCCGACGTGTTCGAGCACGAGGATCCGATCGCCGAGCGCGGCGCGGATGCGCTCGGCCTCGCGCTCGTAGAGCTTCGGCCATTCCGGGTCGTATTCGGCCAGGGTGACCTGCGAATTCAAGACGGGTGGCGCCCCCACCCAAGCGGACGCGATGTCGTCTTCGGTGTAGTCGGAGCTGTCCGGTTTGGGCATTTCCCCTCAGTGTCCTTCCCCAAGAACAGGTACAAGGCAGTCGGCCAGAATATCAGGCGGCCGATCTTGCGGGAGGAAACTTCAGGAGAGCAGCAGCGGAAGGATATTCCCGGTCGCCACGCGCAGGGCGTCCCGCATGGCTTCCCGGGGCGCGGGCAGGCCGGTGAACTGCTCGGCCTGGCCGAAAGCCTGGTGCAGCAGCATGTCCAGCCCGGTCGCGAGCCGTCCGCCGCGGGCGGTGACGGCTTCGGCGAGCGGCGTCGGCCAGGGGTGGTAGATGACGTCGAGGACGCGGCCGATGCCCGCGAGCTGCTCGACGTGGGGCAGCACGGCGTCCGGCGGGACGGTGTTCACCAGCACCGCCGCCGCGGTCAGCTCCGCGAAGTCCACTTCGGACCATCGCAGGACTTCGACGTCCAGTGCGGCCCGCTTCGCCGCGTCGAGGGTCTCCCCGGCCCGCGCGGGTTCCCGGACGACGAGCCGGACCTGGCGGACGCCGAGATCCGCCAGCCCGACGACCGCCGCCGCCGCGGTGCCGCCCGCGCCGAGCACGACGGCGACGTCCCCGGTTGACGGCGTGTACCCGCCCGCGGCCCGCAGCGCGCCGGTCACGCCTTCGACATCGGTGCAGTCAGCGCGCCAGCCGCCTTCGGCGCGGCGCACCAGGGTGTTGGCCGCGCCGACAGCCGCCGCGCGCGGGGTCACCTCGTCCGCGTGGTCGAGCGCCGCGCGTTTGCCCGGCATGGTGACCGACAGCCCGGCCCACTCCGGGCCGAGGCCGTCGACGAAGCCGGGCAGTTCCTCCGCGCCGGTCTCGATCCGCTCGTAGGTCCAGCCGTCGAGCCCGAGCGCGCGGAACGCGGCGCCGTGCAGCACCGGCGACAGCGAGTGCTCGATCGGCCTGCCCAGCACCGCCGCCTTGCGCGGCCCGGGATCAGTAGACACCGCGGGCCTGCGCGTCGTGCTTGTTCTTGTCGTGCTCCTGGTTGGTCACCGCGAAACAGGACTGGCCGTTCTTCTCGCACTTGACGAAGAAAAGCCAGTCGCCGGGCGGCGGGGTCAACGCCGCCTGGATGGCGTCCTTGCTGGACACCGCGATCGGCGTCGGCGGCAGCCCGGTGTTGAGATAGGAGTTGTACGGGCCCGGCCTGGCCCGGTCCGCGTCGCTGGTCAACAGGGTCGGCTTGTCGAGCGGGTAGTTGATCGTCGAGTCCATCTCCAGCTTCATGTTCTTCCCGAGCCGGTTGTAGATGACACGGGAGATCTTGCCGAAGTCGGAGGTGACCGCCTCGCGCTCGATGATCGACGCGATGATCAGCGTCTCGTACGGGGTCCTGCCGGGCCCGGCATGCTGGGCTGTCAGCCCCGCGTCGGCGATCGACGCCGCCGAGTCCTTGACCAGCTTCGTGAGGATGTCGAGTGCGGACGAGCCGGGCTTGACGTCGTACACGCCGGGGGCGATGAGCCCCTCCAGCCGCTTGTCCTTGTTCTCGGCCTTCGACGCGGGTTCCACCGCCCAGTCCGGCACGCCCAGCGCCTTCAGGTCGGCGTTCGCGACCGTCTTGCGCAGTTCGTCGGTGCTGATGCAGGTGCTCTTGCCGTTGAGGTTCGCGCAGGAAGCCTTGGACAGCAAGGAAAACACCCCGGGGGTGACCTTGCCGTCGGGCTGCGTGATGTCGTCGAACTGGGTGTAGGGCTTGAGTTCCAGCTCGCCGACGCGCGCCTGCGGGGACACGATCATGTCGACCGCGCTCGTCCCGGACATGTGCTGTTTCAGCACGTAGTAGCCGTGCTGGATCTTGGCCAGCGCCGGATTGTCCTTGCCGGCCTTGACGAACGCCCGCCCGCTCGCGACGACGCCCGCGTCGGCGAGCCGGGCGCCGATCGCCGAGGTCGAATCGCCGTCCTCGACCTGGACGAGGACGTCACCGGTGCCGGAGCCCTCGAAGTCCTCGTAGCCGAACAGGGCCTGGTAGCCGTACCAGGCACCGCCGCCGAGCGCCACGAGCACGGCGATGGCGGCGATCCAGCCGAAAGCCCGCTTGCGACGACGCTTCTTCGGCTTCGGCTCCTCGTCCTCGTACTCACCGTCTTCGTATTCGGCGTATTCGCCGTCGTACTCCGGGTCGTACTCCTCGTCGTACCCGTACTCGTCGAAGAACTCGTCTTCGGCGGGCGCTTCCTCGGGCTCCGGCTCCCGCCGCGACCCGCGTTTCGGCGGTTCGGGCTCGTCCGGCACGAACGGGATGATGTCGGTGGGCCGCTCGTCCCGCACCGGCCGGGGGCGACGGGGCCGCTCGGGCGGCATCCGGGGCGGTGGTTCGGCGGGCAGGTCGGCGTCCCGGTCGGGCGGACCGGCAGGCCGGTCAGGCGGGCCCACCGGCCGATCGGGCGGACCCGCGGCCCGCTCGGGCGGGGGCATCCGGCGCGGCGGACGTCCGGGCTCTTCGGCCGCGCGCCGCGGCCGGGCCCGGGGTGGCGGTGGCTCGTCCGGCTCGTCGCGATACCGGGAGCGGACGGCGCGGCGGCCGTAACCGTCGTCGGCGGGTGCCGGGTACTCGTCCGCCGGGGGCGCGAAATCCTCCGGTTCGGCCCGGCGGCGACGTCCGGCGGGCCGGGGCTCCACCGGGGCGCCCGGCGGCGGAACGGCCCGGCGACGCGGCGGAGGCTCGTCGAACCCGGGCTGCTCCTCCGGGGGCAGGGCACGCCGGTGATGCCGGGGCGGCATTTCACCCGGCTGAGTGGACCTCGCGGGCCGTGGTGCGGATCGCCCTGGCGCGGGCCGGGGTTCGGGGTTCCGGGCGGGGGGTGTCTCGGGCGCGGGTTCGCGCAGCCGTCGACGTCCTCCCCTGCGTTCGGAACCACCGGGCGGCTCGGTCATGAATCGCCCTCCCGAGCGTGCTGTGCGGCGGCGGCGTCGAGCCACGCCTGCAGGATTTCCACGGCGGCGGCCTGGTCGACCACCGCACGCTGCTTACGCCCCTTCACCCCACGCGCCGCCAGGATACGCGTCGCCGTGACCGTCGTCAGTCGCTCGTCGGCGAGCCGCACGGGAACGGGCGCGATCCGCCCGGCGAGCGCGTCGGCGTAGCCGAGTGCGATGGCGGCGGCCGAACCGTGCCGGTTGGCCAGCGTCCTGGGCAGGCCCACGATCACCTCGACGACCTCGTGCTCGGTGACGAGGGCGGCGAGCTGGTCCAGATCACTGTCGTCGTTCGCATCGCGGGACAGGGTAACGAGCGGGCTCGCGAGGATGGGGGCGGGATCGCTCAGCGCGACTCCCACTCGGACAGACCCGACATCGACCCCAAGGCGCCTGCCCCGGCCCGGATCGTCCACACCGGGACGATCCGGGCCGCGCTGCTTACCCAAGGGCGGCGATCGCCGCGCGCAGGGCCGTGACGGCTTCCCCGGCCCCCGCCGGGTTGGTGCCGCCGCCCTGCGCCATGTCCGGCTTGCCGCCGCCACGGCCGCCGATGGCCGGGGCGAACGAGGGCACGAGCTTGCCCGCGGCGAGCCCCTTGTCCCGCGCCGCCGAAGTCGTCGCGACCACGAAGCTGATCTTCTCGCCCGACGGCGCGAACAGCGCGACGACGCCGGGCCGCGCGCCGAGCCTGCCGCGGACCTCCGACGCGAGCGCGCGCAGGCCGTTGGCGTCGACACCCTCGGGCACGGTCTCGGCGACGACGGCGAAGCCGTTCACGTCCTGTGCCTTGTCCGCGAGCGCGCCCGCCGAGCCGAGCACCTGCTGCGTGCGCAGCTGCTCGATCTCCTTCTCGGCGTTCTTCAGCCTGCTCAGCACGTCCTCGATGCGCGAGGGCAGCTGGTCCGAGGGCACCTTGAAGGTGTTCGCCAGCTGCGAAACCAGCAGCTGCTCCTTGCGGACGTAGCGGAGCGCGTCCGCGCCGACCAGCGCCTCGACCCGGTGCACCCCGGAGCCGATCGACGAGTCGGCGACCAGCTTGACCAGCCCGAGCTGGCCGATGCGGCCGACGTGCGTGCCACCGCACAGCTCCCGCGAGTACTCGCCCATGTCGACCACGCGGACGTCGTTGCCGTACTTCTCGCCGAACAGCGCGACCGCGCCGAGTTCGAGGGCCTTGTCCTTGGTGGTGACGTAGCTCCGCACCTCGACGTCGGTCTGGAGGTAGTCGTTGACCTCCTCCTCGACCTCGGTCAGCACATCCGCCGAGACCGACCCAGGCGTGGTGAAGTCGAAGCGCATCCGGCCCGGCGAGTTCAGCGAGCCCGCCTGCGCCGCGCGCCTGCCGTACGCGCCGCGGACGGCCGCGTGCACGAGGTGCGTCGCGGAGTGGGAGCGCTCGATGGACAGCCTGCGGTGCGAGTCGACGGACCCGGTCAGCCCGGTGCCGACGCCGACCTCGCCCTCGGTGACCTCGACGCGGTGCACGAACAGACCGGGCACGATCTTCTGCACGTCGAGGACCTTGAGCTCGACGCCATCGCCGACCAGCACGCCGGTGTCGGCGACCTGGCCACCGCTCTCGGCGTAGAACGGGGTCCGGTCGAGCACCAGCTCGGCCTTCCTGCCCGCGCCGACGCTGGTCACCGGCTGCCCGTCCGCCAGCAGCGCGACGACCTTCGCGTCGGCCTGCAGGTCGGTGTAGCCGAGGAACTCGGTCTCGCCGTGCTGTTCGAGGACCTTGCGGTACTCCGACAGGTCGCCGTGGCCGCTCTTGCGCGAGGCCGCGTCGGCCTTCGCCCGCTGCCGCTGCTCGTTCATGAGCGTGCGGAAGCCCTCTTCGTCGACGGACAGGCCCTGCTCGGCCGCCATCTCCAGGGTCAGGTCGATCGGGAAGCCGTAGGTGTCGTGCAGCTGGAAAGCCTTGTCCCCGGCCAGGATCTCGCCGCCGGAGCGCTTGGTCTCCTCGGCGGCGAGGTCGAAGATCCGCGAGCCACTGGTCAGCGTCGAGAGGAACGCCTCCTCCTCGACGCGCACGACCTCTTCGATGCGGCCGAAGTCGGCGACCAGCTCGGGGTAGGTCGGGCCCATGGTGTCGCGGACGACCGCGGCGAAGGCGGGCAGCACCGGCTCGTGCACGCCGAGCAGGCGCGCGGAGCGGATGATGCGGCGCAGCAGGCGGCGCAGGACGTAGCCGCGGCCGTCGTTGCCGGGCGTGACGCCGTCGCCGATGAGCAGCACGCCGGTGCGGGCGTGGTCGGCGATGACACGGAAGCGGACGTCGTCGGTGTGGTCGGAACCGTAGCGGCGGCCGGAGAACTCCTCGGCGCGGCCGATGACCGGGCGCACGAGATCGGTCTCGTAGACGTTCTCGACGCCCTGCAGGATCGTCGCGACGCGCTCGACGCCCATGCCGGTGTCGATGTTCTTCTTCGGCAGCTCGCCGATCGGCTTGTGCCCGTGCTTCGGGCTCTTCTCGCCGCGGACGTCCTGCATGAAGACGAGGTTCCAGATCTCGATGTAGCGGTCCTCGTCCGCGACCGGGCCGCCCTCGCGGCCGTAGCCAGGCCCGCGGTCGTAGTAGATCTCCGAGCACGGACCGCCGGGGCCGGGAACGCCCATGTCCCAGTAGTTGTCCTTGCCGTCGCGGGCCTGGATGCGCTCACCGGGCAGGCCGGTGATCTTCTTCCACAGCCCCGCCGCCTCGGCGTCGTCCTCGTAGACGGTGGCCCACAGGCGGTCCGGGTCGAGGCCGTAGCCGCCCTCGGACTGCGGCCTGGTGATCAGCTCCCAGGCGTTCTCGATCGCGCCTTCCTTGAAGTAGTCGCCGAACGAGAAGTTCCCGGCCATCTGGAAGAAGGTGTTGTGCCGGGTGGTCTTGCCGACCTCGTCGATGTCCGGGGTGCGGACGCACTTCTGGACGCTGGTCGCGCGCGGGTACGGCGGCGGGGCCTCGCCGAGGAAGTACGGCTTGAACTGCACCATGCCCGCGTTGACGAACAGCAGGTTCGGGTCGTCGAGGATCAGCGGGGCGCTGGGAACGCGGGTGTGGCCCTTGTTCTCGAAATGGCGCAGGAAACGATCGGTGATTTCGTGTGTGTCCACGGGTCAGTCCTTGTGCTGAGGCTCGGGGTACACGCTCGGGTACCCGGCCGGGTATGGGGGAACGGCGGCGGCGAAGGGCCTCGGGTCGCGGACGCGGCCGCGTCAGCCCTCCGCCCGGCGAGCTCGCCGGACGGGGCGCTGTGCGGCGGCGTGCCTGCCGCCCGCCACCGGCGCGGAGTAGCCGGTCCGTTCCTCGACCATGTCGTGCAGCTCCTGTTCCCGTTCGTTCATCCCGGCGCGTACCTCGGCGCCGAACGAACCGACGGCGCCGGCCAGCTCACGCACGGCGTCGCCCAGGTTCGATGCTAACCCCGCCGGGGTGGCCTGGCGAGCCGTTTCGGTGGCCTTGCGGGAGAGCGCGACGCCGGCGACGACGCCGAGCCCGAGCCAGAAAAGGCGCCTCATTTGCGTCCCCTCCGCCGGGCGGGGCGCAGGGCCTTTTCTTCCTTCTTCTTCCGGCGCGCCTTGACGGCCTTGGTGATGCCGTAGGACAGGGCCGCGGTCTTCACCAGCGGGCTGCCGAGCGTCGCGGTGAACACCGAGGACAGCGCCGAGACGTTGCCACTGACGGCCTGCGCGTTCGCGGTGATGCCGTCGACCCGCTCGAGCTGGGTGTTGACGTGCGTGATCGTCTCGTTCGCCCCGAGCAGCAGCGGGTCGGTGTTCTCGTGAGCCTTGCGGATCGCGATGGTGGCTTCGTCCAGCGTGCGGCCGAGCTTGTACAGCGGGCGCACGAGCAGCACTACCAGCACTACGAAAGCCCCTGCGGCGATGAGCGCGGCGAGCTGCCCCAGCGTCACGGGCCCTCCTCGGGGGTTGCACGGTCTGTGGTGCCCGTGAGGTTACCGCCTGGACGACACCCCGTTGCCCGCGCCCCGCCACACGGTCACGCAGCGCAGCCAGGCCGCCCCAGCACGCGAGATCTCCCGCCGATCACGCCACATCTCCCCCGGAGCACACGAGACCTCCCGCGCCGCTCCACACCATGCCGGGAGGCCCGGGTGCGCCGGGGGACATCTCGCGTGTGTGTGCGGAGGACTCGCGTGATCAGATGGAGATCTCGCGTGATCAGTCGCGGACTACGGCGCGGTAGAGGGCGGCCATGTCCTCGCTGCCGTGCCCGGCGGCGAGGGTGATCTCCAGATGCGCCAGTGTCGCCCGCGCCCCGCCGAGGTCGACGGCGTCGCCGCCCGCTTCGAGCACCAGCCGCGCGTCCTTCGCGGCGAGGCTCGCCGGGAACGACGCCGGGTACTCCCCCGCCAGCATCGCGCCGCCCTTCACGTGCGCGTAGCCGACGTCGAGGCCGCCGCCCTTGATCGTCTCCAGGAACAAGGTCGGGTCGACGCCCAGCGCGCGGGCGAGGCCGAGGCTTTCCGCGGTCGCGTTGGTCAGCGCGAGCACCCACGCGTTCGCGACGAGTTTCAGCTTGGTGCCGGAGCCGACCGGCCCGACCCAGATCGTGCGCGAGCCGATCGTGTCGAACACCGGCGCGGCACGTTCGGCGAGCGACTCCGGCCCGGAGGCCAGCACGACGAGCTGGCCCTTCTCGGCGGGCTGTTTGGTGCCGAGCACCGGGGCGTCGACGAACTCCGCTCCGCTCTTCTCCGCCGTCTCGGCGAGGCGGGTGGTCCAGTCGACGCCGACCGTGCTCGTCTGCAGCCACAGCGTGCCGGGCGCGACCGCGGCCGCTTCGAACGCTTCGGCCACCGCGGGCCCGTCGGCGAGCATGGTGACGAGGGTGCCGGCGCCCTCAGCCGCCTTCGCCGGATCGTCGACCACCCGCGCGCCGAGCTCCGCCAGCGGCTCGGCCTTGGCGCGGGTGCGGTTCCACACGCGGACGTCGTGTCCGGCGCGGACGAGGTTGGCGGCCATCGCGTGGCCCATGATCCCGGTGCCGAGGAAGCCGATCGTCGTCATGTACTCCATGGTGCCGAACGCGATGACTCCGCGCAGCGGTTCAAGCACTCCTGGTTGGACCAACCGGCCTTGGCGGGGTGTTCTGCCCGGTGCGGTGGAGTTTGTGCCAGGGCAGCCGGGCGCCGGCGACCGCGGTCATCACCGACTGGATCACCACCAGGTACATCAGTTGCCGGTAGACGAACTGCTGCAGCGGCAGCGCGGCCAGCGGGCCGAGCGGTTCCCTGTCGAGCCGGAAGGCGATCACCCCCGGGATCAGCTGCATGACCTGGAACACCGCCCAGTAGGCGAGCGCGATCGGCCAGTCGCCGGTGAAAACGCCGAAGAGAGCGGCGAGGTCGACGAAGGGCGCCAGCATCGGCAGAACGACCTGGAACAGCAGCAGGTACGGGATGCCGCGGCGGCCGAGCCGTCCCGCCGCGCCCCGGCGGACGATCGCGCGACGGTGCTTCCACACCGCCTGCAGGGTCCCGTAGCACCAGCGGTAGCGCTGCTTCCACAGCTGCCCGAGGGTGGCGGGCGCTTCGGTCCACGCCCGCGCCCCCTGCTCGTACACCACGCGCCAGCCGTCCTGTTCCAGCGCCATGGTGAGGTCGGTGTCCTCGGCGAGGGTGTCCTCCCCGACGCCGCCGAGCGCGAGCACCGCCGAGCGGCGGAACGCGCCGACCGCGCCGGGCACGGTCGGCATGCACTCCAGCACGTCGTACATCCGCCGGTCGAGGTTGAACCCGATGACGTACTCGATGTGCTGCCAGCGGCCGAGCAGCCCGCCCCGGTTGCCGACCTTGGCGTTGCCCGAGACCGCCCCCACCGCCGGATCCGCGAACGGCCGGATCACCGCGCGCACCGTGCCGGGTTCGAGGACGGTGTCACCGTCCACCATGACCACCAGTTCGGTCCGCGCCGCGGCGAGCCCGGCGTTGAGCGCGGCGGGTTTGCCCGCGTTGCGCTGGCGGATCAGCCGGACGCGGCGAAAGCTCAGCCGCTCGACGACCTCGGCGGTGCCGTCCGTGGAGCCGTCGTCGACGACGATCACCCACACCGGATGGTGGTCGGAGGCGAGGATCGACCGGATCGTCGCCTCGATCCCGGCCTCCTCGTTGTACGCGGGCACGATGACGGTCACCGGTTCACGGACCGGCAGCAGCCGCCGCGCGCCCCCGCGCCGCACGTGGACGGCCGTGGTGACGAGCACCAGGATCGTGCGCAGCACGGCGAGGACGCCGGCGGCGATCAGCAGCCACCGCAGCACCGCGGCGAGCACCCCGCCCGCGCCGACGGCCGCGACGAGCGCCCAGCCGCCCACTCTGGTCACGGTGTCGGCCTCACCGGTCGCCCCGCTGATCCCGGTCGCGCCGGTCACCGTGTCGAACCGCCAGCCCGCGCCACTCAGCTCCGGGACGAGGCGGTCCAGCGCGGCCACCGTCTCCGACCGGTCACCGCCCGCGTCGTGCATGAGCAGCACGGCACCGCGACCGCTCGCGGGCGTGGCGTTGGCGACGATGCGATCGACACCGGGACGGCGCCAGTCCTCGGTGTCCACATCGGACAGAACGACGAGCCTGCCGTCGGCGCCGAGCCCGCGCACGGCCGCCCACGCCGGGTCGTCGAGCGCACGGGGTGTGGCCGAGTACGGCGGGCGGACCAGCGAGGTGCTGATCCCCGCCGCGCCGGCGAGCGCCAGGTCGGTGCCCCGCAGCTCGAGCTTGGTGCGCAGCTCGCCGTCCGCGCGGAGGTCGGAATGGGTCGCGGTGTGATTGCCGATTTCGTGGCCCCGCGCCAGGATCTCGCGGATCAGCCCGGGATAGCGCGCGGCGCGGGCGCCCGTGACGAAGAACGTCGCGTGCACGTGGTGCGCGTCGAGCGCGTCGAGCACCCGCGGCGTCCACTCGGGATCGGGACCGTCGTCGAAGGTGAGCGCCAGCGTCTTGTCCCGGGGACGCGGCAGCACGACCTGCCCGCCGCGGGCGTCGATCACCGCGCCGCCCGCACGGACCCCGTCGGGGACGGTGACCGCGGCTCCGGCGGGCATGGTCTCGTCGGCCCGCGGTCCGGCGTCGACGAGCAGGTGCAGGGCAAGTAGCACCGCGACGGCGGCGAGCGCCGAGGCGAGCAGCACCCAGTGCGCCCTCGGTGACGGCGCGCGGCGTCGGTGGTCCGGCACGGTGTGTCCTAGTGCCCGTTGCCGGGCAGGGTGAGCCGGGTCTGCCCCGGGGGCGTGGTGGGCGCGCGGCTGTTGCGGTGGTCGGTGGTGGGCGGCGTCGTGGTGGTGGTCCCCGGCTCCGCGCTGGACGACGGCGCCACCGCCGGAACGGAAGGCAACGACGTGGTACGGGGAGCGTCGGTCTCGGACGGCGGTGTGGGGGAAGTCTCCGTCGCGGTCTCGTGTTCCGTTGTGGTGGCAGGGGAAGCCGGCGAGGGCGTGCTCGTCGTCGACGGCGGCGCGGCGAGGCCGGGCAGCGGGATCAGCGCGGCCGGGGGAATCGGCGCGCCGGACAACGCGGCGACGAGCACGACGAGATAGCAGGCCAGCGCGGCGCAGCCCGCGATCGCGAAGCGGCGCACAATACGTCTTCGGCGGCCGCTGGGGTCGACGAAGACAGGCTTCGCCACGGTGCTTTCGCCGTCGGGACCGGCGTTGTCAAGATCAGAAAAGGCGGTCATCCACACTCCGTAGGGGCGCACCACTTAAACAGATGTCCCGCTGATTGGGAATGCCCCGGGCCCGGAATTCGACGGGCCGTCATCACACGATTACCGACGAAGGCGACCCTTCCGGTTCTTGTGCCGTTCACCTTGCTCGGCAAGGGTTCCGGACATGCCTGAACTGTCCCGCCGCCGCGTCCTCGGCGTCACCGGAGCGGCCGTCGCCGGCTCGCTGCTGCCCCCGTCCGTCCACGCGGCCATGGCCGAGCCGATGCGCCGCGGCGGCCTCGGCGCCGTCGAGCACGTCGTGATCCTGATGCAGGAGAACCGGTCCTTCGACCACTACTACGGCACGCTGCGCGGCATCCGCGGCTTCGGCGACACCCATCCGCTGGAGCTGCCCGGCGGCCGCCCGGTGTTCGAGCAGCCGAACCCGGCCGGTGGCACGGTCCTGCCGTTCTCGCTGCGCAAGGAGGCCGAACGCGAGGGACGGGGCGCCTCGGACATCCAGTACCTCGGCGACCTCGACCACAGCTGGGGCGGCACCGGCAAGGCGTGGGCGCGCGGCTGGAACAACGGCTGGATCGCCGCCAAGAGCGCCGCGACGATGACCTACTACGACCGCGCCGACATCGCGCTGCAGTACGAACTCGCCGACACGTTCACCCTGTGCGACGCCTACCACTGCTCGATCTTCGGCTCGACCAACCCGAACCGGAACTTCCTCTGGACGGGCACGGTCGGTTTCGAACCGAACAGCACGAACCGCGCGGTGACGAACGCCGCCTATTCCTACGACCACGCCGGGTACGACTGGACGACGTATCCGGAACGACTGGAGGCCGCGGGCGTGTCCTGGCGGATCTACCAGGAATGGGACAACTTCACCGACAATCCGGTGGAATATTTCGTACCCTTCAAGAAGATCGGCAAGAAAATCCTCGAATCGGTTTCGGGGAAATACCGCACCACCGAGGAGTTCTACGATTCGCTCCCCAAGAAGTCCGAAGCGGAACGCAAGCAGCTGCGGGCCGAGTTCGACGCCGGGGTCGCCAAGCTGAGCCCGGCCGAGCGGAGTCTGTTCGAGAAAGCGATGTACCGCAGCGAGCCGAAGACGCTGGTGTCCCGCGTGCGCGCGGACATCAAGGCGCGCAGGCTGCCGCGGGTGAGCTGGCTGGTGCCCTCGGCCGCCGACTCGGAGCACCCCGGCGCGTCCACCCCGGTCGGTTCCGCGAACCTCATCTACGACCTGATCGACGCGCTCGCCGCCGACCACGACACCTGGTCGAAGACCGTGCTGCTGGTCAACTTCGACGAGAACGACGGCTACTTCGACCACGTCCCGCCCCCGGTCCCGCCCGGCAACATGGCGAACGACGCCGACCACTTCAACGGCCAGCCGCTCGGCTTCGGCCCGCGAGTGCCGATGACCGTCGTGTCACCGTGGACGATCGGCGGCTTCGTCGATTCCACGGTGTACGACCACACGTCGGTGCTGCGGCTGCTGGAGCGCTGGACCGGCGTCGCCGAGCCGAACATCAGCGCGTGGCGGCGGACCGTCGCCGGCGACCTGACCGGCGCGTTCGACTTCGGCCGTGCCGGACGCCCGCCGCGGCTCGCGCACCCGGGCCCGGTGCCCGCGCCGATCGCCCGCTGGCATCCGAACGCCCCGGCGAAGCAGGAACCGCCCGCCGTCGAGCCCGGCACCCGGCCGGCTCGCACACTCCCTTACCAGGCAACGGTTTCCGGCACCCTCGACGCGTCGGGGAAGCTCGCGCTGCGGCTGGCCAACAGCGGCCGGGAGTCGGCGCACTTCGCGATCTATCCGTACGCGGGCGAGTTTCCCGAGCCCGCGCACCGGGACGTGCGCGGGACGGCGACGGAAACGCTGTCGTGGACCGGCGACGCCTACCGCGTCGTCGTGCAGGGCCCGAACCGCGGCTGGTGGGAGCTGCGGGGCAGCCGCACCGGGCTCGCGTCCGGTGTGGACGTTCAGACCCGGTTGCGCACGTGGCGGTCCGGCGCCGAGTTCACACTGGCGAACTCGGGCGCGTCGGCGGTCACGTTGCGGCTGACGTCGTCGAAGGGCGGCCCGGCGCGGGTGGTGCGGGTTCCTGCCGGGCGGAAGGTGACCGTGGACTGGCCGAGCGCCCACGGCTGGTACGACCTGCGCGTGACCGCCGACGGCGACCCGGCCTTCCTGCGCACGCTGACCGGCCGGGTCGAGGACGGCCGCCCCGGCGTCACCCCACCCGGGCGGTGACGACGGGACGTTCGGTGGCGCCGCTGTTGACGTTGGCGCGGCGGTGCCACCGCAGGCCCCCGTCGGCGGTGAACTCGGCGGTCACCGTGTCGTGGAACGGCGATTCGACGAAGTACCAGTCGAGCGTCAGCTCGCGCGGAGTGGTCCACCGGGCGGCGGCGAGCACGCGCATCGACTCCGACTGATAGGAGTGGTGCAGCCGCCAGCCGGTGACACCGGTGTGCGATTCGGCCCATGTGGACAGTCCACATCGGACGTCATGGGTACCGCGGGCGTCTTCCAGGGTGACGACCAGCGCGTCGCCCTCGCGGCGGAACGAAATCGTGTCGAGGTCGTCTTCGTTGGCAGCACAGCGGAATCGCTTGCCGTCGACGTCGACGGCCGGGGCCACCGAGGCGACGACGGGCGCGTCGTGGGTGGCGGACAGCTCGGCGGCCAGGCGCTCGTCGGCGGCGGACGACGGCGTCCCGGTGAACGCGGGCAGCAGTTCGTCGTGCAGCAGCGCGGAAAGCAGCCGGTGCCTGCCGTGCCGGATGCTGCCGGTGGTGACCACGACGGCGTCGTGGGCGGGCAGCACGAACACGTCCTGGCCGAACATCCCGGACGCGCGGAAGGCGCCGTCGGTGTCCAGCCAGACCTGGTAGCCGTAACCCTCGGGACGTTCCTCGGCGTCTTCGGCGGCCTGCGGCACGAACTCGGTGCCGGTCCACGTGCCCGCGTGGGCGTTCTCGACGTGCCATTCGCTGGCCGCGCGCACCCAGCCGCCGGGCAGAATCCGCTCGCCTTCCCAACGACCGTCGTTCAGGTGCAGGACCCCCCATTTGAGGAAGTCGATACTGCGCACGCTCAGGCCGTTGCCACCGGAGCAGATGCCCTCCGGGTCGGTGTCCCAGGTGTGCCCGGAAAACCCGAGCGGCTCGAACAACCTCGGCGTCAGGTAGTCGAAAACGGTCTCCCCGCTCACGCGCTGCACGATCGCCGAAAGCATGTGCGAGGTCGCGCTGGAGTAGGTGAACGTCTTGCCGGGCGGGAACTCCACGTCGGCACGCAGGAACTCCTCGACCCAGCTCGTCTTCAGCAGCCGCCACGTCTTGCCGGACAGCCCGACGCGGTGGCCGGTGCGCATGGTGAGCAGGTCCTCGACGGTGATCGCGCGCAGGTTCTCCGAAGCGTCCGCGGGCACCTTTTCCGGGAAGAACGACACCAGCGTGTCGTCGAGCCGGACGAGCTTTTCGGCCAGCGCGAACCCGACCGCGGTACCGACGAACGACTTCGTCGCCGAGTGCGTCATGTGGGGCCGATCGGCGCGATAGGGCCACCAGTACTGGTCGAGCACCAGCTTGCCGCCACGACAGATCAGCAGGCTGTCCAGGGAGATGTCGTCCGCGGCCAACCGGCGGACGAACCGGCGGACGGCGTCGGCGTCGACTCCGGCCTCGGACGGCGTGGCGACGGTGAACGGGTGGTCGGCGGAATTCACGAACGCTCCTGTACTCGGGGTTTGACTGCGCCCTTGCCCTCGGCGAGCCGTTCGGCCAGCCGGGAAAGGGCGATGTTGACGAGGATGTAGATCACGCCGACACCGACGTAGGCCTGGATGAAGTTGCCGCTGAACTCGCTGAGCACCTTGCCGTTGTTGAGTAGTTCGGCGAGCCCGACGACATAGCCGAGGCTGGATTCCTTGATCACCCGAACCATCTGGCTCACCAGCGCCGGCGTCAGCGCCCGCGCGGCCTGCGGGAGCACGATGAACGCCATCACCTCCCAGTGTCGCAGGCCGATCGCCTTGCCCGCCTCGCTCTGGCCCCGCCCGATCGCGAGGATCCCGGCACGCACGATCTCGGCGAAGATCGCCCCGGCGTGCGCGACGATCGCGCACACGAGCTGCCAGAACAGCGGAATCCGCACGCCGAGCAGCGGCAGCCCGAACATGAAGAAGAACAGGATCAGCAGCAGCGGCATCGCGCGGAAGAACTCGATCACCGTGGCCGACGGGATGCCGAGCCAGCGGGTCCGGCTGAGCCTGCCGAGGGCGAGGAAAACGCCGAGCACCACCGAAAACGCCGTCGACACCAGGCCGACCAGGAGCGTCATCCACAGACCTTGCAGGAGGAAGCGCAGGATCGCGCCGTCGGCGAGCATCGCCCAGCGGTCCGGGTCGAGCTGCCCGGAAAGGCCGAGCTGCACCAGCAACGCCACGACGATGGCGGTCAGCACCAGCCCGCAGATCACCGAAACGATACGCAGCCGCGCTTTCGCCCGAGGCCCCAGCGCGTCAAACAGAACGTCTTCGTTCATCGTAATACCCGCGCTTTTCTTTCGATCAGCCGGACGGCGAGGCTGACGACGAGGTTGATGGCCAGATACCCGCACGCGGCGACCGCGAACGCCAGGATCGGCTGCGCGGTGTCCAAATTGAATGAACGGGTTTCCAGCGTCAGCTCCGCGACGCCGACCGCGGCACCGAGTGCCGAGCCGAGCGCGGTGTTGATCAGGATCGTGCCGAGCGGTTGCACCATCGCCCGGAACGCCTGCGGCAGCAGGACATCCGTGACGACGCGGCCGAACGGCAGGCCGATCGCCCGCGCCGCTTCGACCTGCCCGCGATCCACCGCGCGGATGCCGGATCGGACCGTTTCGCAGACATACGCGCCGAAGTAGATCCCGAGTCCCAGCACCAGGCACCAGAACAACGGGATGAGCAGGCCCGCGTCGGGCAGCCCGAAGATGATCAGGACGACGACGAGCAGCAACGGTGAGTTGCGCACGACGTCGACGTAGAGGCGGCCCAGGATCCGCAGCGGCCGCACCGGGCTGATCCGGCAGATCGCCATGGCGGAGCCGAGGACGAGCGCCAGCGGAAACGCGCACACCGTCAGCAGCAGTGTCGCGTAAAAGCCGTCGAGGATTTTCCCGCCGTGGCCGAAAAGCACTGACATGTCTCAACTCCTCTCAGGAACCGGGGACGGACCCGAGCTGGGGTGGCTCGGGCGCTGCGGTGCGGACGAGGACGCCGACGGTCTGCTCCCACAGCATCCGCCAGGTCCCGTCCGCCATGATCTTTTCGAGGAAGCCGGCGACGATCTTCTTGAACTCCGGATCGTCCTTCGGCGTCCCGATGCCGAACGGGCTACTGCCGAACGTCACCGGCGTCATCCGCAAACGCCCGTCGACGGCGGCCTTGCCGAGCAGGATCGCCGTGTTCGCCGACCACGCCTGCACGCGGCCCTGCCGGACGGCGGCGGAACACTGGCTGCTTTCCTCGAACACCACGGGTTTCGCCGCGGGACAGCCCGCGCGCAGCGCCTCTTCCGCCGCGCCCGGCTGCACGGCGACCTCCTGCCCGGCCAGGTCGTCGAGCGCATTGACGACGTGCCCGTTCGCGGCAACCAGCACCCCGGAGCGCGCGATGTAGTACGGACCGGCGAAGTTCACCAGCCGTGCTCGGCTCTTCTTGATCGTGTACGTACTCACGGCGACGTCGACGGAATGGTTCTGCAGAATGGCTTCGCGGGTGTCCGCGCCGCCGGTGATCGTGTCCACTTCGGGCTTTCCGAGCAGGTATTTCGCCAGCAGCTGGGCGATCCCGGCGTCGAAGCCGGTGATCTTGCCGGTGCGCGGGTTCATCAACCCGAAGCCCGCCATGGTCACCGAACCGGACTGCAGCAGCACACCGCGGTCGCGGATCCGGCGCAGCGTGGGCGTTTCCGGCAGATCGGTGCCGACGGGGCCATGGTCGACGGCGCCGGTCTGGTCGATCGTGGCGTAGGCGCTGTTGCCGGTGGTGCGGGCGGCGGCGCGGCCCCCGCAGGCGGCCAGCAGCGGCACCGCACCCGCGGCCAGCAGCGCGGCGCGGACGACGTCGCGCCGCGTGTGTCTTCCTTCTGTCATCGAGGTTCTCTCTATCGGCTCAGTGGCTGAGCACGCGGGCGAGGAATTCCTGGGCGCGGGCGGTCTTCGGTTCGGCGAAGAACGTCGCCGGGTCGGCCGACTCGGCGATCCTGCCCTCGGCCATGAACACGACGCGGTCGGCGGCTTTGCGAGCGAAGCCCATTTCGTGGGTCACCACGATCATGGTCATCCCTTCGGCGGCGAGGGTGGTCATCACGTCGAGGACCTCGTGGATCATCTCGGGGTCGAGCGCACTGGTCGGTTCGTCGAACAGCAGCACCTCCGGCTCCATCGCCAGCGCGCGGGCTATCGCGACGCGCTGTTGCTGGCCGCCGGAAAGCTGCGCGGGGAACTTGTCGCCGTGGTCGCCGACGCCGACCCTGGCCAGCAGCTTGTCGGCCCGCTCACGCGCGTCGTCCCGGCTGAGCCCGCGGACCCGGATCGGGCCGAGCATGACGTTCTCGCGGACGGTCTTGTGCGCGAAGAGATTGAACGACTGGAAGACCATGCCGACGTCGGCCCGCAGCCGCGCGAGTTCCTTCCCCTCCTGGGGAAGCGCTTTCCCGTCGATCTCGATGACGCCCTCGTCGGCGGTTTCGAGGCGGTTGACGCAGCGGCACAGCGTGGACTTCCCGGAGCCGGACGGGCCGATGATCACCACGACCTCGCCCCGGCGCACGTCGAGGTCGATGTCGGTGAGCACCCGTGCCGCGCCGAACGATTTCCGCACGCCCCGGAGCTTCACCAAGGGCCGATCGGTGTCCATGAGGTCTCCTCGTCGAGCTCACGTGTAGTGTCTACTACATCCAGGGTCAAGCGTGAGCAGTTTGTAGTAAGCACTACGACTAAGTCAAGGGTGTCATGGTTACTACTTCGTATGACGGGGACGATTTCGACGGCTACGTCCGGGCCCGGCTGGACGACCTCAAGCCCGCCGAACGGCAGGTCGCGCAGTTCATGCTGGCGAACCCGAACGACGTGCTGTTCTCGTCGGCGGGCGATCTCGGCAGCGCCGCGGGCACCAGCGACGCGACCGTGGTCCGCACCGCCAAGGCGCTCGGCTACTCCGGGCTGCCCGAGCTGAAGCGACACCTCGGCCAGACGCTGACGACGCGCACCGAGCCCACCACCCGGCTCAGCACGACGATGGAGAAGATCGGCTCGTCCGGGTCGAGCCAGATCGACCGCGTCGTCTCCGACGGCGTCGAAATGCTGAAGGAACTCCATCGGCAGCTCGCCCCCGCCGACGTCGAGGCGGCCGCGGACGTGCTCCTCGGCGCCCGCCTGGTGTTCACCTGGGGCCTCGGCGTTTCCTCGGTGTGTGCCGAATACGCCGCTTTCCGCCTGGCCCGCCGGGGCCTGGTGACCCGTCACTGCCCCGACACCGGCTTCCGGCTCGCCGACGCGCTGCTCCCGCTGACCGCCGAGGACGCGGTGCTGGTCTACGTCCCGGCGCGGCACAACCGCGACGTCGAGATGATCATCGCCCACGCCGAGCGCACCGGCGCCGCCGTGGTGCTGGTGACGAGCAAGCTGTCCAGCGGCCTCGCCTCCCGGGTGCGGGTCGTGCTCCCGGCACCGGACTCGCCGACGAAGTTCACCGGCGAAACGCTCACCGCGTCGGTCGTCACCGACATGCTGACGCACACGATCGCGGCGAGGACCGCGGACACCGCCAAGACCACCACGGAGCTGCTCACCCTGCTGCGCGGCGAGCTGGGCGAGCGGCCGCACTGACGGCCCGCGACGTACGCAGTCGTCTAGGTAATTCTCCCGATGTCCGGAGGTCATGGCGCGGCAACGCTGGGAGGCCCCGTGATCATCGAGGAGAAAACACGATGAACCGACTCCGCCGCAGTGTCGCGGCATTCGGCCTCGCCGCCGCGCTGGCCGCCGTCTCGATCGCCCACGCCCCGGCCTCGTCGGCCGCGGGCGGCTTCCCCAACCACCGGAACCCGATCGTGCTCGTCCACGGATTCACCGAGGACGGGTCCATGTGGGGTGCCCTGAAACAGGCCCTGGCCCAGGACGGCTACACCGGTGACCAGATCACCGCGATCACCTACGACACCTATACCCAGTCGAACGTGACCACCGCCGAAGCGCTCGGCAAGACCGTGCGGGACGTGCTGAGCAGGACCGGCGCGGCCAAGGTCGACATCGTCTCGCATTCGATGGGCGGCCTGAACAGCCGCTACTGCGTCAAGTTCGCGGGCTGCGCCGGGGTCACCGACCACTGGATCTCCCTGTCCGGCGCGAACAAGGGCACCACCATGGCGAACCTGTGCACCGCCCTCGTGACCTGCCGCGAGATGGTGCCCGGTTCGGCGGTGCTGTCGAAGCTCAACGCCGCCCCGGCGCTCCCGGCGGGCACGAAGTGGGCCACCCTGTGGACGCCGAACGACCGCATCATCGTGCCGCCGACGAACACCCCGATCGACGGCGCGGAGAACATCGAGGTCACCACCCCCGGGGTCACGCACACGAACATCTTCCGCGATCCCGGTGTCCTCGACAGCGTGCGGAAACTGCTCGCCTCGTGACGCCGCGGTGAGCGGGAAGCGCCCCTCGCCTCCCGCTCACCGCCGCCCGGCGACCCAGGCGGCGATCTGCGCGCGGTTGCGGAAACCGAGCTTGGTCAGGATGTGCTGCACGTGGGCGTCCACGGTCCGCGGCGAGACGACCAGCTCCGCCGCGATGTCCCTATTGGACAGTCCTTTCGCGACGAACCCGGCGATCTCCCGTTCCCGCTTGGTCAGCTCGTCCTCGGTCGTGTCGGTGAGCGGACCGCCGGCGTCGCCGAGCGCGTAGCGCATCGCCCGGCCGGTGTCCATGGCGCGGCCCTCGGCGAACACCGCGGCGAACCTGTCCGCGCCGAGCGCCTTGCGGGTGGACTTCGCGTGCCGGCGGTGCGGCAACGCGACGGCGACCTCCGCGGTGGCACCGACACTTTCCCACGCCGTCGCGGCGATGCCGAACAGCGTCGCGGCCCGCTCGTACTCGCCCCGCGCGTCCGCCACCCAGGCCATGGACTCCAGCCGGTAGGCCTCGCCGAGCCGGTTGTGCATCAGCGCGGCGATGGACAGCCCGTCCCGTGCCGCCGCGTCGGCGACCTCGATGTCGCCGTACCCCACCTCGACGGCCGTGATCCCGAACAACGCCATGGCCCGGTAGTAGGACTCGCCGCGCTCCTCGCTCAGCGCCATCATCCGCCGCAACGAGCGCCGCCCCGCCTCGAGATCGCCGAGATAGGCGATCGAAGTGCCGTGGATGAACAACGGATGCAGTTCACGACGAACCTCGCCGTGGGCACGGAAAACGTCGATCGCGGCAGCGGCCAGCTCGGGCGCAACGGGCTCGATCCGCATCAACGCGAGCAGGCTCGCGACGTAGGTGCGGTGTGCCCGCGTCACCTCGTCCCCGCCCAGCGCCTCCGCCTCGGCGAGCAGCGCGTCCGCCGCGGCCATGTCGGAATGCCACAGCGCGTGCAGCGCGCAGACCGCCAGCCCGTGCGCCCGGCCCGGGTGGTCCTCCCCCGCCGCGGCCAGTGCGCGTTCCAGCCAGGTCCGGGCCTCGACACTCGATCCTCGCAGCGACCAGTACTCGTCGAGCCGTCCGGCGATGCGCAGCGCCGCTCCCGCCTCGCCCGGCGTGGCCAGCGACCAGTCCAGCGCGGCGCGGAGGTTCCCGTGCTCGCGGCGCAGCCGGTCGATCCAGGTGAGCTGCCGGGAACTCACCCATTCCGTGTCGGCCCTGGCGGTGAGCCGATCGATCCAGTCGCGGTGCAGCCGCGCCACGTGGGTCCGCTCGCCCGATCGCTCCAGCTGTTCCTGCCCGTACTCGCGCAGAGTCTCCAGCATGCGATAGCGAACGACCTCGCCCTGATCCTCCTCGCGGGCCAGCACGGACTTGTCCACCAGCCCGTCGATCGCGTCCAGTACCTCGGCCGCGGGGACGTCGAGGCCACCGCAGACCTCCTCCGCCGCGTCGAGGTCGAAGGACCCGGCGAACACCGACGCCCACGCCCACACCGCCTGTTCGGCGGGCGAGCACAGCTCGTGACTCCAGGCCACGGCCGCCCGGAGCGTCTGCTGCCGCTCCGGCGCCGTGCGCGGTGCCGTCGTCAGCAACGGCAGCCGGCGGGTCAGCCGCTCGGCGAGTTGCTTGGGCGACAGCGACCGGATGCGGGTCGCCGCCAGTTCGATCGCCAGCGGCAGCCCGTCCAGCCTGCGGCACACGCGCACGACGTCGGCGCAGTTCGCGTCGGTGATCCGGAAGGAAGGGAGGACGGCCGTCGCGCGCTCGGCGAACAGGCGGATCCCGTCGTACTGCGCGAGGGCGGCGGGTGTGCAGGCGACGTCGTCCGCGGGCACCGGCAACGGGGACACCCGCACGAGATGTTCCCCGGCGACGCCAAGCGATTGCCTGCTGGTCGCCAGCAATGCCACCCGCGGGCACCCGGCGAGTACCGCCGCCACGAACTTCGCGCACGCTTCGACCACGTGCTCGCAGTTGTCCAGCACCAGCACGGCTTCGCGGTCGCGGAGATGGTCGAGCACCACGCGCCGGGCGGGCTGACCGGACCGGTCCTGCAACCCCAGCCGATCCGCCACCAGCGTCGGCAGCAGTGCGCCGTCCCGCAGCTCGGCCAACCCCACGAACACGGTTTCGCCGACACGGTCACGAACGGCGTCGGCCACCGCGACGGCCAGCCGCGTCTTGCCGACACCGCCAGGGCCGACGAGGGTCAGCACCCGGCCGGGCCCGAGCCGCGACCGGACCTCGGCCGTCTCCCGGCGCCTGCCGATCAGGCTGGTCACCACGCCCGGCAGCCCCATCGCTACGTTCCACGCCCGTTTCTCGCGTTGATCGACAGACCACCTTAACCGCTCGAGTCTCCTCCGTCACTCCTGCGGTTCAGCGCGTTGACCTGGTCATTCAAACGCGTACGATGTGTATCGAATACAAGGTGTACTCGTTTGAGAGCCCTGATGAAGGAGTTGAGTGCCATGAGCTTCGCCGTCCCGTCCGGCTACGCGTCCCGGCCGGTGGCCGTGATCGGCGCCGGAACCCTCGGCCGCCGGATCGCGCTGATGTTCGCCACCCGCGGTGGCACCGTGCGGATCCACGACCTCGCCCAGCCGCAGCGCGAAGCCGCGGTGTCCTATGTGGAGCAAAACGTCGCCGAGATCGCGGGCAGGATCGAGAACGGCACGCCCGGCAAGGTGATCGCCAGCGGTGACCTCGCCGAAGCCGTCGAAGGTGCCTGGCTGGTCGTCGAGGCGATCCCGGAGCGGCTCGACCTGAAGAAGCGGATCTTCGGCGAGCTGGACAAGATCGCCGACGCGGACGCGATCCTGGCGAGCAACTCGTCGTCCTACGCGAGCCGCCTGTTCCTCGACCACGTCGACCACCCGGAACGCGTGCTCAACATCCACTTCTACATGCCGCCGGCGCAGAACGCGGTCGACGTGATGTCCTGCGGCCAGACCGACCGGGACGTGCTCGACTTCGTGCTGACGACGCTGCCCGAGTTCGGGGTTTTCCCGTTCGAGGCACGCAAGGAGAGCACCGGGTTCATCTTCAACCGGGTGTGGGCGGCTATCAAACGCGAATGCCTCGAAGTGGTCGCCGAGGGCGTCGCCACTCCGCAGGACGTCGACGGCATGTTCGGCGTCAACACCGGCTCGCGCGGCGGCCCGTTCCGGATGATGGACCAGGTCGGACTGGACGTCGTGCTCGACATCGAGGAACATTACGCGGCCGAACACCCCGAGTACCCCGAAGGACCCCGCGTGCTGCTGCGTGACTACATCGCCCGCGGCCGCCTCGGCGTGAAGAGCGGCGCCGGGTTCTACGACGACTACCCCAACCCTGCCTGACAAGGGATCCGATGCCGAAGTCGCCGACGAAGACCCGCCCGCGGACCGTGGCCGCCTTGATGCGCAGCGCGCGGGCACTGTTCATCGAGCGCGGCTACCACGCCACCTCGATCAGCGACATCTGCGGCCACGCCGGCCTGACCCGCGGCGCGTTCTATTCCAACTATTCCAGCAAGGAACACTTGTTCCTGGCGCTGTACGACACCGAAACCGACCGCATCCTCGACGACCTCGAACGCGCCGCCCGCGACATCACCGATGCCGGTGCCCACCCCGTCGGGCGTATCCTGGAGTACTTCGCCGCCCACCGCCGCGACGACCGGCAATGGTTTCTCGTGTCGATGGAGTTCACCCTCCACGCGGCCCGCAACCCCGAACTCGCCGCTGAACTCGCCCCGCACGAGGACCGGCTCACCACCGCGATGGCGGACCTGCTCACCTCGCTGCTGCCCGGCCTCGCCCCCGGCGACGCGCGCGACCTCGCCCTGCTGATCACCGCGCTGCACGAAGGAACCACCGCGCAGGAACTCGTCCACGGCGCCCCGGCCACCGCGTTCCGCGCCCGCACGGTTCCGCGGGTGGTGGACACGATCGCGACGGGAATGCTCGGCCCCTGACAGTTTATCGGCCGGCCGGAGAGTCCAGCACCCGCAAAGTGGGCGCCGATCCGTTGGCGGGCCGAGTGATCGCGAACAACCGCTCGTTGTCGGTACTCCACGCCAGACCCCGGGGCGCGAGCACTCCGTCACTCGTAGCGTCCAGTGTGGACAGTGGAACGGCGCCACCGGTCTCGTACACGTAGACGTCGTCGCGCGGATTGCGCACGCCGCCCGCGATGTACCTGCCGTCCGGCGAAGTCGCCACGGCGTTCGGGTACTGGCCGGTGTGGTACGCCCCGGCGCGGGTGAGATCGGTGCTGTTGAAGGCTTCCACTGCGTCGCGAGATCCCGAAGCGGTGTAGATGGTCTTACCGTCCGGGGAGAGGGCGAGGTCGGTCAGGTCGCTGCCGACGACGGCGCCGGACGCGCGGGCGTCGAGTTTCCCGCCGGTGACGGCGTAGACGTACACCGCGGATTGGCTGAGCTCCGCTTGGCCGGCCACGAGCGGTCCGGCGTCTCCGGTCCGCGACGCGAGCAGTGGTGCGTGGTGGAAGTGGACGTTGGCGCCCTGCAGGTCGAGGGTGACGGTGGGCGGGGTAGCGACGGCGTCGAGTTTGCCGATGCCACCGTTCCACGATTCCTCGCAGCCGTAACCGAACCACACCACGGTCCCGGTGCGGGCGAGATGAGCCGGGCAGCTCTGGGCTCCAGTGGGATAGCGGGCGGTCTCGGCGAGCGTAGTGGTGTCGATGGCGGAGATCGCGTCCCCGGACGCGAGCGCGACGTACAGGGTGCGGCCGTCGGCCGAGAGCGTCATCCCGGACGCGCCGAACTGACTGTCGATGGTTTTGCGTACCCAGCCGTGGAAGTCGGTGACGACGACACCGGTACCGGCCCGATCGCGGCCGCGATGCCGCAGCGGTCCGCCGCCTCGAGCCCGGCGGCTCATACCCACCGCAGTGTTCCGCCATCACCGCCGGGACCGGCGGATGTGGTGCCCCGCCACGAAATCGCGCCGGTGGGGCAGGTGGCGGCCGAGCCCAAGCGGCTGGCCGAGCAGGTCGAGCACCGCACACTCATGACCAAGGCATTCCCGCTGTCGGACGGGCGGACGCAGCTGCAGGTTTCGCAGACACCACTGCACTACCGCGACGCCGCCGGACACTGGCAGGACATCGACACGCGGATCGCGAAGACTCCGGCTCGCCAGGGTTACGCCTTCGGCAACGAGCACAACACTTTTCGGAGCTCTTTCGGTACCACGACGGAGAATCTCGTCGGCTTCGCCCACGGCGAGCGGGAAATCCGGCTCGGCATCGCCGGTGCGCCACGGGCGCTGGAACCGCGGGCCGAGGGCAGTGCGATCACCTATCCGGGCGCGTTCCCTGGCACCGACGTGGTCTACCAGGTGATCTTCGCGGACTGCTGGAGGGCAACCCACCCACCCAGGATCAGCTGGCCCAAGTCGCTAGAATGACAGATGAACAGCTACTCAACGCGGTCCGAAACCCGATCGACGGTGGCTACGTCGGCGTCTCCTCGAAGAGAACCACTCTCCTCAACGGGAACCACCGCATCGCCGAGCTACTAAGAAGGGCAGGGAGCCCGGAGCATCCGACCATTACAGAAGATCTCCGAATATTTGTAGTAAACTGGTAATCAGCAAGAATCCATATATTATCGGAGATCTACGATGTCAAGTTCCACAGCTGACGAGCCTCGCCTCGGACTTCTCGGCGCCCCGGTCCCGAACGTCGTTAAAAGAGTAACATCGGATAGACTTATCCAACTCGGCAATCGGGCTGTGACGCTCGGATACAGCGCCGTTGGGCGATCGACCTGGATTGCAACGCGCGGCGAGGAGATCGAGTCCGTCGTACTGATTGCTATCTGCCCTGAGGGCACCGTGAGTCAGCCGCATAGCTGCTGGCGATGCTATGCAGGAGTGAGCACGACGGAGACAGGCCTGGTGGTCTTCACCATAGACATCGAGAAATCGGAGTTCGACAAGCTTGACACTGTGACCGACCCGTGGACGCTCGCGGAGATCCTGCTCTATCCGGCAACACATCTTCCGATAGACGCACGATGAACGAACGGCCCGCGATCGAGTTGCTCAGGCGGGGTGGCTGGAAACCTGGCCGGGACGTGTCGATCGGGGAAGACCTGCGCGCCCTGTGGGAGGAAGGGCACATGGTCTTTCCCGCGGCGATCGACTTCCTGCGCGAGTACTCGGGGCTCGTCCTGACCTGGGAACGCGACGGTTCCCCCGACGACGCCTGGTTTTCCGCGGCCGTGATCTGCGCGCAAGCCGCCTCGGGGTGGGTTGCCGACTATTCGGCCCGTGCGGGTACCACCCTCGTGCCCGTGGGGGCTGCCAACAGGGGGTACCTCATGTTGCTGCTCGGGGAGAACGGACACTGGTTCGGCGGCTTCGACGACGCGTTCGGCGAAGTCGGCGAGGATCTGCTCTCCTGCCTCGACAATCTGGTCCTGACCAACAGATTCCTTCGAGAACTGTGACGCCCGAAGTAGCGGCGATCAGGTCGGCAGGGTGCAGGCGTTGCGCTGGATTTCGACGTCGGTGAACTGCTGCCACCCACCGTTGCCGATGGTGACAGGACCGTCGTCCCACGTATCGCTGTAGGGCAGATACCGGTACCAGCGCAGGTCGCCGTTGCCGGTTACGGCGTAGAGGACGTCGCCGCCCGCCGAGGAAATCCGGCGGAAGGTGTTCCAGCCGCCGTTGCCCACGAGCTTTTCGGTCTGGGTCCAGCGTTTGGTCGCGGTGTCGTAGGTGAAGCGGTAAAGCAGGCCACCGGGGGTACGCGCGTACAGCACACCCTTGCCCGCGCCGGTAATCAGGTCGTAGGCGTTCCAGCCGGCGCCGATCGTTTCGCTGGACCACGTCCCCAAAGCAGGCTGATAGCTCCGGCGGCTCAGCTTGCCATCGGGGGCCACAAGATAGAAATCGCCGCTGGCGTCGACCGTGATGCGGTTACGCGTGGCATCGGTGTCGAAGCCCGTCCAGCCGGTGGCGACGAGCTTGCGCGAGTCGTCGGACCAACCGGTGCCGGTCCATCGGTAGCGATAGACGTCGCCGTTGGCGCGGACGCCGTAGAGCACGCCGTCGGGCCCGGCGACGACCCGGGTGAAGGCCGCCCAGCCGCCGTTGCCGATGACGGTCCGGTCCGGGGCCATCGGGCCGCCGTCGGTGGCCGCCGGGTGCCCGTAGAGCAGCACGTCGTCGTTGACCGCGAAGATCGGCGCGGTGGGCACGCAGGTCGTGCCCAGCTCAAGCCGCTTCGCGCGGATCCAGTCGCTGAAGGAGCCTACGCTGGTGAACACGTCGGGATAGCCCAGTGCACAGTGGACACCCCAGGAAACGATACCCACCTGGGTCCCGGCAGCGGTCACGAGCGGGCCGCCGGAGTCGCCCTTGCAGGCGCCCTGGCCTTCCGGGCTCGTCGTGCAGAGGCTGGCGGTGCTGACCGGCCCCTTCGACGAGAGCCGTGTCGCGCAGGTCTGGAGGTCGAGCGCCTTCAAGCCGATGGTCTGCAGGTCGTTCGGGTTGTCCCCGGGATAGCTCGTCTTTCCCCAGCCGGAAAGGGTCAGCGTCTCGCCCACGCGCACGACCTGGTTCGCCGGTGCCAGGGTGACCGGCCGGGTGTGCGCGTCGTAGGTCATCGCGGACGCGAGCTTCAGCAGCGCGATGTCGTTGAAGTACGAGTCGGGGTTGAACTGTTTGTGCGCCACGATTTTCTTGACCGCGACCGGGGTGCCGCCGTCGAGCCGGTTGCTGCCGTGGCGGATCACCACCCGGCTCGCGTCACCGTTGTACCGCACCACGCAGTGCGCCGCGGTGAGCACGATGTCCCTGTCCACAAGCGACGCTCCACATTGGAACGCTCCGTCGCCCCAGAGGCTCAGCTGGTAGGGGAACTGGTCGGGTGCCGCCGGACGTCCGCCGACGATCGCGGGATCCGCCGAGGCGGGTACCGTCGCCGTGGCCACGAGGATCACGGCAGCGAGAACCGCACCCCACCTCCGGAAACCCGGCATCGGTATTCCCCGTTCCCCGTGCGGACCTACGTCGTTATGGCACGTACATTGCTACGGGAGCAGCCGGGCGACAAGTCCACGACCGGGTTAAGAAAGCTTCGCGAAATCAGCTACGTGAAGCGGTCAGGGTGTCGAAGTCGGGGAAATCGTCCGCCAGCGCCGCGCCGGTGAAATTGCCGACCCAGCCGCCGTCGTCGTGGAAGAAGCGGATCGAGATGTAGTCCGGGCGCGTGCCCATGTCGAACCAGTGCGTGGTGTTCGCCGGGACGCTCAGCAGGTCGCCCGCCTCGCACAGGATCGCGTACACCTGTCCGTCGACGTGTAGGTAGAACACGCCGGAGCCGCGCGCGAAAAAGCGGTCTTCATCGTCGTCGTGGGTGTGTTCGGCGAGGAACTTCCGGCGCGCGGCGGCGGCTTCGTCCGCCCAGGCGGGGTCGTTCGAGGGGGTCATCCGCATGGCGTCGACGACCTGGTAACCCTCGGACTCGATGACGCGGTCGATGCGCGCGCGGTAGGCGGCGAGCACCTCTTCCTGCGTCGCCTCCCTCGGCAGGTCCGCGACGACCTCCCAGCGTTCGAACCGCACGCCGAGGCGCTTGAGCTCGGCGACGATCGTCTCGGTGTCCTCGGTCCGCAGCCGGACCTGCTCGGGCCGGTCGTCCGGCCACACCGTCAGCAAGGTCATCGCACTCCCCTTCCACCAGCATCGAGTGTCGTCTCCACGGTGAACCGGAGCAACCACTCGAGACATTCCAGCCGGTGCCTCGCCTGCGTCAGATCGGTGCCCCAGACGTAGACGCCGTGCCGCGCGACGATCAGCGCCGGGGTGTCGGCCGCGAAGCCCGCCTCGAACGCGTCACCCAGCGCGCACATGTCCTGACCGTTCGCGATCACCGGCACGGTCACCAGGTCGTCGTGCGCGGACCGCCCGAAGCCCTTGAGCATCTCGAGGTCCCGCAGTGGCACGCCGTCCGGCCAGCGCTCCGCGGCCACCACCGGCGCGAGCGCGTGGACGTGCACGACGGCGCCCGCGCCGGACACGGCGGCGATGCGGGCATGCAGTCCGGCCTCGGCCGACGGCGTCTTCTCCGGGAAGGGCTGATCGGCGACGGCCTCGCCGCGCTCGTCGACCAGGACGACGTCGTCCATCGACAGCTCGCCCTTGTCGCGCCCGCTCACGGTGACCGCCAGGCGGAGCGGATCACGGCCCAGTACCACCGACAGGTTGCCGGAGGTACCCCGCATCCAGCCCATCGCGGCGTACCGCGCCGACTCGGCGGCGAGCGCGCGTCCGGCCGCCTCCAACGCTGTCACAGCGGCACCAGCCCCACCCCGGCAAAGGACCGGACCGTCCGATGGGCGCCGAAATCCGCGTCGCCGTATGGCTCGCCGTCCCGCGCGAGGCCCACGGTCTGCCAGCCGTCGGCCGCCGCGGCGTCCAGTTCGGCCGGGACGTCGGAGAAGAACGCCACGTCGGCGGATTCGGCGCCGAGCGCGGAGGTGATCGCCCGGTACGAGGACTTCTCCCGCTTCGGCCCGGCGTTGACGGTGTCGAAGTGCGCCTCGAACAGCCCGGTGACGTCGCCGTCGGTGGTCCGGGAGAACGACGCGATCTGCCCGGCGACCGAGCCGGAGGAGAACACCGCCAGCCGCACTCCCGCGCCGTGCCAGGCACGCAGCGCGGGCGCGACATCGGCGAAGAACTCGGTGGTCAGTTCGCCCGCGGCGTAACCCCGCTGCCAGATCAGGCCCTGCAACGTCTTGAGCGGAGCGGCCTTGCGGTCCTCGTCCATCCAGCCGTGCAGCACCGCGACGACCTCGGCGGTGGACGCCGACTCCGGGAGCCCGCCGAGATGCCGCGTCTGCGTCACGGCGGCGGTGACCTCGGGATCGCCCGGGTGCTCCTCGATCCACGGGCCGAGCCGTGGCCGCGCGTAGTCGTAGAGCACGACATGCACCTGGCTCGTGGGCGTCATCGTGCCCTCGATGTCGAGCACGGCCCACCGGGCGGTCAGGGTGGTGGTCACTGGTTGGGTTCCCCTTCTGCGTAGTACTCGCCGAGCCGTCCCGGGGCGAACGCGCCCCGGTCGGTCACCACCGTGGTGACGAACCGCGGTGGAGTGACGTCGAAAGCGGGATAGCGGCCACGGACGCGTTCGCTCGCGACCCGATGGCCCAGCACACTCAGCACCTCTTCGCCGTCGCGGTACTCGATCGGGACGTCCGAACCGGTCGGCGCGGCCTGGTCCGGCGCCTGCACCATGGCGTGGAACGGGACGCCGAACGTGTGCGCCGCGACGGCGAGGCCGAGGGTGCCGATCTTGTTGACCACGTGGCCGTCCATCGTGACCCGGTCGGCGGCCGTGACGAGCGCGGTGATCTCCCCCGAAGCCAGTGTCGCCGCGCCCATGCCGTCGGTGACGACGGTCGTGGCCACGTCCAGCTCCGCCAGCGTTTCCGCGGTCAAGCGCGTGCCCTGCAGGTACGGGCGCGTTTCCGTGCAGACGAACGCCGGCTCCTTGCCCGCTCGCCGCGCGGCGAGGACCAGCTCGACCAGGTACAGATCGGCCCAGCAGTGCGTGAGCACGGTCGCCCCGGCGGGCAGGAGCTCCGCGGTGTACGTCCCGAGTGCGCGGCTGCGCGCGCGGTATCGCTCGTCGCCGAGCCGGGCACCCGACTCGGCCGCCGCGATCAGTTCGGCACCCGACACCGAGCCTGCGGTGTCCACTGAGGACAGTACGAAGCAGACGGCCTTGCGGAGGTGGTTGTTGGTTTTCCGGGTACTGACAACACGATCAGCGGCACGTCCGAGATAGGCACGTGCCGGCGCGGGCTCGAGTGTGGACGCCTCGCGCGCGGCGAGCACCATCGCGCCGAGCGCGGCGAAGTACGGGCCGGACGACTGCGTGACCATGTCCTCGATGGCCACGGCGACGTCTTCCGCGGTGGCGCAGCGCACCCACTCCCGCTCGATCGGAAAACGGCGTCGGTCCAGGATGTGCACGCCGTCGTCGGCCAGCCGGACGCTGTCGGCGAGTACGGGAAGGGACATCAGCTGTACCCGGACAGCGTGGGCCGCGTACCGCGCAGAAAATGGTCACCGACCTCGCGGGCCTTGTAGGCCACGGGGTCGTGCAGGGTCAGCGTGCGCGCGTTGCGCCAGAACCGGTCGAGCCCGTACTTCGTCGCGGTGGCGCGGGCGCCGGTGAACTCGAAGATCTTCGACGTCGCTTCGACCGCGATCCGGCCGGCCACGACCTTGGCGCCGGAAATCGCGATCGCGGCCTCCGCTCGCTCTTCGTGCGTGAGGTCCCAGCCGCGCTCGTCGGCCTGGCCGAGCGCCGTCACCGCGGCGTCGACCGCGAATCCGGCCGCGCGCGCCGTGGCCACCAGCTCGCCGTAGCCTGCCAGCACGTACGGATCCGCGTCCGCGGAGTCCACATCGGACAGTATCCAGGCACGGCTTCGGTCGCGGGTGTACGCGGCGGCGGTGTCGAGGGCGCCGAGCGCCGTGCCGACGTAGACCTGGGCGAGCATGAGCTGGAAACCCAGCGCCGCCAAGGAGATCCGCGGACAGCGGGGATCGGCGGGGTTCTCCGGCTGGACGCCGAGCACATCGCCGGCGTCGACGCGCGTGCCCGCGAACCGCACGCCGCCGCTCGCGGTCAGCCGCTGCCCGATGTTGTCCCAGTCACCGGCGAACGTCACGCCGCGGGCGCGGGTGTCGACGACGAAGGTGAGCTTCTCGGCGGTGTCGGCACGGGTCCCGCTCACCACCAGCCGATCGGCGACCGACGCCCCGGTCGCGAACGTCTTGGCCCCTTCGAGCGTGAAGCCGTCGCCGCATGGGGTCAGGCGGAGGGCGGCGTCGAGAGGGTTGCTGACCCCGGCCCAGAACCAGTCCGGCCGGCTCGACACCGGCGTCCCGAACAATCCGGCGCGCCACAGCTGCAGGTAGTGGTAGCCGAGCAGATGCCCGGCCGACGCGTCGGCCGCGGCCACGATCCGGGTGACCTCGTTGGCCGCCGCCCATCCCCCGGAGTCCAGCAGCGTGAGCAGCCCCGACTCCCGCAGCAGCTCGACCTCGCGCACGGGCTCGCCGCCGGCCTGGTCGCGCTCGGCGGCGTCGGCGGCCAGGACGTCGGCGAGCTTCGTGGCAACGTCACGCCACGGCTGGGTCACGGGGCACCTCCCACCTCGTCGGGGTGGTCCCACCGTCCCATGCGACGCGGCCATGACGCGAGTGACGCCGATCTCAGTGCCCCATGAGGACCACGCCGAAAGAACGGCTCGGTGTTCCTACCATGATCCGATGCGCCAAGCCGATCCGAAGCCCTATTGGAACACCAACGTCGCCCGGCACCCCGGCATCCTCCGCACTGTTCCCGAGGGATGCGCCGAGGCGCTGGACGTCGGCTGCGGAGACGGTCTGCTCGCCCGCAAGCTGGCCGGTCCGGCGCGGCACGTCACCGGTATCGACGCCTCGCCGGAGATGATCGCGCGCGCCCGTGAACTCGCCGGCGGCTCCCCGCGTCTCACGTTCTTCGAAGGCGACTTCCTCGCCGCCGATCTCCCCGCCGGGGGATTCGACTTCATCTGCTCGGTGGCCACGATCCATCACATGGACTACGAAGCGGCCCTCACCCGCATGCGCGAGCTGCTGCGCCCCGGCGGCACGCTGGTGGTGGTCGGCCTGGCCCGGGAGGCGAGCGCGGCGGACTGGGCGGTGACGATCGCGGCGGCCCCGGTCGTGCGGATCACCAAGGCACTGCGCCGCGCGCACGGTCCGGACGGGATGCCCGCGATGTCCCCGCGGATGAGCTATGCGGAGGTGCGGGCTACCGCGCGGCGGCTGCTGCCCAACGTCCGCTATCGGCGGCACCTGCTCCGCCGATACTCCCTGACCTGGGTGAAGCCCATCGGCTAGCCCAGTGCGATCGGCGCGGACGAGTCGTATAGGGCGTTATACGACTGGCGTCGCCGGACGGGCGCCGTCCAGCACTTCCCCAGGGAGCCTTCACCGTTCGCCGCGGATGGTGCGGCGCAGTCTCGGGACGCGTTCGGCGAGTGTCCGTTCGGCTCCGCGTTGCGTCGGGTGGTAGTAGTCCTTGCCCACCAGCTCGTCCGGCGGATACTGCTGTGACAGCACCCCTTCGGGGACGTTGTGCGGGTAGCGGTAGCCCTGCGCGTTGCCGAGCTGCTTCGCGCCCGCGTAGTGCCCGTCGCGCAGATGGGGTGGCACGGTGCCGATCCCGCCGGCGCGGACGTCGGACAGTGCCGCGTCGATGCCGGTGATGACGGCGTTCGACTTCGGCGCCGTTGCGAGGTGCACGGTGGCCTGCGCCAGCGCGAGCCTGCCTTCGGGCATGCCGATGAACTGGACGGCGTGCGCGGCGGCGACCGCCGACTGCAACGCGGTCGGGTCGGCCATCCCGATGTCCTCGCTGGCGTGCACCACCAGGCGCCGCGCCAGGAACCGCGGGTCCTCCCCCGCCTCGATCATCCGTGCCAGGTAATGCAGCGCGGCGTCCACATCGGACCCGCGGATGGACTTGATGAACGCGCTGATGACGTCGTAGTGCTGGTCGCCGTCGCGGTCGTAGCGCACCGCCGCCTTGTCCACTGTGGACTCAACGACGGCGAGGTCGATGGTCTTGCCCTCGGTGGAACCCGCCGCGTCGGCCGCCGCCTCCAGCGCGGTCAGTGCCCGGCGCGCGTCGCCCCCGGCAAGGCGGACGAGGTGCGCCCGCGCGTCCTCGGTCAGCGTCAGCTCGCCGCCGAGACCGCGTTCGTCGGCCAGCGCGCGTTCGAGCACCTCGACGATGTCGTCGTCGGTCAGCGGGCGCAGCTGGAGCACCAGTGAGCGGGACAGCAGCGGCGAGACCACGGAGAACGACGGGTTCTCGGTGGTCGCCGCGACGAGCAGGACGGTGCGATCCTCGACCGCGCCGAGCAGGGCGTCCTGCTGGGTCTTGGAGAACCGGTGCACCTCGTCGATGAACAGCACGGTGTTCTCGGCGTTGTAGGCCCGTCTGCGGCGGGCTTCCTCGATGACGCCACGGACTTCCTTCACCCCGGCCGAAAGCGCGGACATCGCGACGAACCGGCGCCCGGTGGCGATGGAGACGAGGTTCGCCAGCGTCGTCTTCCCGGTGCCCGGCGGGCCGTAGAGCAGCACGGACGCGGGCGCCGCGCCCTCGACGAGCCTGCGCAGCGGCGCGCCCTCGCGCAGCAGGTGCTGCTGGCCCACGACCTCGCCGAGCGAGCGCGGGCGCATCCGCACCGCCAGCGGCGAACTCGCCGGGTCCGCCTGCGTGAGCTCCGGATTCGCCTCGGTCGGCTCCGGCGGCGGACCGAGGTCGGGGTTCACCGTGAAGAGTTCGTCTTGCGCCACGGTGTCGACGTTAGCCGCTACCCCCGACACGAATCGCCACGGGATGCGACGTCAGCGAGCCCGCTCACGGAACGAGCGCCACATGATGGCCGCGGCGTAGGGCAGGAACTCGCCGCCGCGGCGCCACAGCCACGGGATGCCCTTGAACACCAGCCAGCCGACGTGCGCCGCGGTGCTCGGGTCGGCGCCGCCGGAACAGGTCAGGCTCACCGGTTCGGCGATCTCGAACCCGGATTCGGCCAGCAGCGCGGTGAATCCCTGCGCCAGCATGCGGTGTCCCAGCTCGGACGGGTGCAGCCGGTCGACGCTCCACGCGGCGAGGTCGTAGGCGCCAGGCATGGTGGCGAGGTCCAGGCACGGCACACCCTCGCGCTCGACGACGGCGTCGATGGCCTCGTTCAGCTCGGCGACGCGGGCGCTCAGCGCGCGGCGGATCGACGCCGGGAGCCGGAACACCTTCGCGTGGTCGTGGTAGCGGACGGGGATCACGGTCGTGCCGACGGCGGCCAGCTCCCGCAGGACGACGGTGAGGTCGGCCGCGATGGCGTCCGCGTCGAAATCCGGGCGCAGCGTGTCGTTCATGCCCACCACGAGCAGGGCGGCGTCCGGCCGGTGCGCGACCGTGGCGGGCAGCTGATCGCGACGCACGCAGCTCATCCGCGCGCCGGTGAACGACGGGTTGAGGTAGCCGTCCGGTTCGACGCCGAGCGCGGCGGCGACCAGCGGGCCGACCCCGCGCCAGCCGCCCCGGCGCGGCAGCGGATCGCCGAGGCCGACGGCGGTCGAATCGCCGAGGACGGCGAGCCGCCCGGCGCGGCGGGCCACCGGCACGAGGTGCGGGCGGCGCGGCTGGTGGGGTTCGGGGAACTCGGTGACTTCGATGCCGATCACGGTCACGCTGACGACCATCGGGCATCGAAACTCACCTGCGGTGATGACTGGGTAACGCGGCGAGGACGCGTCGGCGAAAGTTGCGTGCGCCCGATGCCGTCAAGGCCACCTTATGGGCGTCCGGTGCCGTCAAGGCCACCTTGCGGGCGTCCGGTGCCCGTAAGGTGGCCTTAACGGAACGCCGGGTAGTAGGCCAGGTCGGAGTGCGGGCCCAGCCGGGCGCCGAGCGCCGCCGCGACACGCGTGGCGTGCTCGGCGATGTCCGTCAGCCGCGCGTACCCGGCGTGTTTCGCCAGCTCACGCCACCACGTGACCAGTGCGGCCTCGCGGCTCACCGGTGTCGCGGGGCGGCTCAGGTCCAGCGTCGGGAGCATCTCGAAGGTGCGGAGCCACACCAGCAGCATCTCGCTCGTGGTCAGCTGCTCGGCCAGCATCTCGTCGTCGGCGAAGGCGGGCCACACCGCGACGACCTCGGCGCGCCAGGCGGCGATCATCGCCTCGCTCATCCCCGCGGGCAGGGCGAGCGCACCGGGCGAGGACGCGAACGGGATCCGCAGGTACGCCGCGTCGACGAGCGCCGTGCGCACGAGCCCGCGCTCGAAGTCCAGGAAGCGCACCCCGGCGCTGGTGACGAGGTTGTTGTCCGGGCTGAGGTCGACCGGGCTGAACGCCCGGTACGCCGGGGAACGCGCCTGGTCGGCCGCCTGCGACAGCCGTTCGCGGACCGCGTCCGGCGTCGGCACGTCGAGCTTCTCCTCGAGCAGTTCCGCGACCCGCTCGCAGGTCGGCAGGGTGAGGTCCGCGCATTTCACCGGGCCGCCCAGCCGCCGCAGCAGCGCGTTGAAATCGGCCTCGCGGTCGGCGGTGCCGGCGTGCAGCCTGCCCAGCGAGCGCGCCCATGACAGCAGCGCGCGCTCGGCGGCGCGGGAGTCACGGGCGTTCAGCTTGTCTTCCAGCGTCGGGGCGCGGCCCAGGTCGTCCAGCACCAGGACCCGGTCCCGCGCGTCGTGTGCCAGCAGTTCGGGGCACATCCGCTCCCCCGCGGTCAGCGCCGTGAACAACTGGTAGCTGACGGCTTCCTGCGCGTACGGATCCGGTTTGCCCGGTTCGGGCGGATCCGGGTAGTGCTTGATGACCAGCGTGCGCGGCAAGGAAAACGGGGAGGAAGCGACACGCGCTCTGACCACCGTCGCGGGGCCGCTCCCGGCGAGATCCTCCGGGGCGACGAGCGTGATCGTGCTGCCGAACCGGCGCGCGAGAACGGACTCGCCGGCTGCGACCGCCGCCGCGACGGCGAGGTGTTCGGCTCCTGCTCCGACGGTGGAGTCGTCGGCGGAGGAGGTGTCGACTGTCATTGTCACCGACCCTACTCGTGACTGAGCAACCATGACCACTGACATCCGGACAAGCGGCTGCGGTGCGGATGAGAAGGATCACCCGCGTGAAAGCGGACGTTCCATCGACGGGGAACGTTGCACGCGACGGCGCAACATCAGCACAATGGCCGCAGCTGCAACGATTCCGATGAGGTTCACGACGAGCTGACCGAGGGATCCGAGGAACCGCAGCCAGTTTCCCGCGACGATGGCGACCATCGCGTAACCGGCCGCGGGCACAGTCGTGACCGAAATGAAAACTCCCACCAGCGCGGCGGATTTGGCCGACGTCATCGCGAGCATCCCGGCGGCGCCCGCCAGCAGCGCCACGACGAGCGAGAGCGGCCCGACCTTGTAGACGAAATCGACCTGATGGTTGTTCACCACGGTGTCCACGTCGAAGAGCCCGGTGACGGAGCCGAGCAGCACCACCCCGAACGTCACCGCCATCGACACCGGGAACCCGATCGCGAGCGCGGTCCCGGCCTGGCGCACCAGATCCCACCGCCGCAGCACCAGCCCGACCGCGATCGCCGCCAGGGGCCCGAACTCCGGGCCGACCACCATCGCGCCGACGATCGTGACCGCCGAGTCGGTGAGCACCCCGACGGCGGCGAGCAGGCACGCGATGGCGAGGAAGGCCAGGAATGTCGCGTTGAAGCGGGATTCCTCGCCCGTGCGGCCGAGAAGTTCCTGCCACACCACGGCATCCGCGCCCTCGCCGGGAGCCGCTTCCTCCGCGGCGTCGGCCGCGTCGGACAGCGCCGTGTCGACGGCCTCCAGCGTGATTCCGCCGCTGTGGTCGAGATCGAGCGCGCACAGCGCGTCGACGATCTCGTCGGCGGCCTCGCGGGCGACGTCTGCCTCGATCAAGTCGCCCGGCGGGCTCACCGCGACCCCGCGATGCGCGATCAGATGTGCCGTCCCGGCGTGTGCCCGCAGGACGGTGAGTGCTTCCTCGGTCCGTTCCGGCGGGCACACCACCCTCAGGTGCAGCATCAGTTCGCGGGCGGCACCGGCTTGGCGTCGATACCCGCCTCCTTGCGCTGCTGCGCGGTGATCGGGGCGGGCGCGGCGGTCAGCGGGTCGAACCCGCCGCCGGTCTTCGGGAACGCGATGACGTCGCGCAGCGAGTCCGAACGCGACAGCAGCATGACGATCCGGTCCCAGCCGAAGGCGATACCGCCGTGCGGCGGCGGGCCGAACTGGAAGGCGTCGAGCAGGAAGCCGAACTTCTCCTGCGCCTCCTCGTCGCCCAGGCCCATGATCTCGAAGACCTGCTTCTGCAGCGCGGCCTGGTGGATACGGATCGACCCGCCGCCGATCTCGTTGCCGTTGCAGACGATGTCGTAGGCGTAGGCCAGGGCGCTGCCCGGGTCGTCGGCGAGCTTGGGGATCGAGTCGGGCGTCGGCGAGGTGAACGCGTGGTGCAGCGCGGTCCACTTGCCACCGCCGACCGCGACGTCGTCGCCGATCTCCTCGACCGGCACGAACATCGGGAAGTCGACCACCCACACGAACGACCAGGCGTTCTCGTCGATCCGGCCGAGCCGCTTGCCGATCTCGACCCGCGCGGCGCCCAGCAGTGGCTGGACGTCGGCGGCCTTGCCCGCGCCGAAGAAGACGCAGTCGCCCGGCTTCGCGCCCGCCGCCGCGGCGACGTTGGCTCGCTCGGTCTCGGAGAGGTTCTTCGCGACCGGCCCGCCGAGCGTGCCGTCGGTGTTGACGAGGATGTACGCCAGCCCGCGCGCGCCGCGCTGCTTGGCCCACTCCTGCCAGGCGTCGAGCTGGCGGCGCGGCTGGTCGGCCCCGCCCTCCATGACGACCGCGCCGACATACGGCGACTGGAACACGCGGAACGGCGTGTCGGCGAAGAACTCCGTCATGTCGGTGAGTTCGAGGTCGAAGCGCAGGTCCGGTTTGTCCGAACCGTACTTCGCCATCGCGTCGGCGTAGGTGATGCGCGGGATCGGCAGCGGGATCTCGTGGCCGATGAGCTTCCACAGCGCCTTCACGACGCTCTCGCCCAGCGCGATGACATCGTCCTGCTCGACGAAGCTCATCTCGATGTCGAGCTGGGTGAACTCGGGCTGCCGGTCGGCGCGGAAGTCCTCGTCCCGGTAGCAGCGGGCGATCTGGTAGTACCGCTCCAGGCCGCCGACCATGAGCAGCTGCTTGAACAGCTGCGGCGACTGCGGCAGCGCGTACCAGGAGCCGGGCCGCAACCGGGCCGGGACCAGGAAGTCGCGCGCGCCCTCGGGGGTGGAGCGGGTCATGGTCGGGGTCTCGACCTCGACGAAGTCCTGCTCGTGCAGTACCTCGCGGGCCACCCGGCTGACCTCGCTGCGCAGGCGCATCGCGGCCGCCGGGCCGCTGCGGCGCAGGTCGAGGTAGCGGTGCTTGAGGCGGACCTCCTCGCCGACGTCGACGCGCTCGTCGATCGGGAACGGCAGCGGCGCTGCCTCGGAGAACACCTCCAGCTCGGTCGCGAGGACCTCGATGTCGCCGGTCGGGATCTCGGCGTTGGCGTTGCCCTCGGGCCGCGTCGCGACCTCGCCGACGACGCGGACGCAGAACTCGGAGCGCAGCTGGTGTGCGCGCTCGGCCATCTCGCCCTCGCGGAAGACGACCTGGGCGACCCCGCTCGCGTCCCGGAGATCGATGAAGATCACGCCGCCGTGATCGCGCCGCCTCGCCACCCATCCGGTGAGGGTGACGGTCTGACCAGCATGCTCGGCACGCAGGGTGCCGGCTTGGTGAGTGCGGAGCACTGCGACTGCTCTCCTTCGGCAGGGGGATTCCGGGCGGTTTTCGCCAAGCGCACAGGCTAACGAACCGCACCGGGCGCGGCGTCACCAGGCCCGGCGGCTCACAGCAGCCGGAGCTGCTCCGCCGGGTTCGCCGGGACGGCCTCGGCCGCCGGTTCGACACGGTGGCTCCGCTGCTCGGGCAGGTTCTCCGGCAGGTCGAGGCCGTGCCGCCGCAGTAGCGGCCCGACCCGTTCGCCGAGCCGCTCGCGGTAGGCCTTGGTGACGTAGCTGCCGCGCGCGTACAGCTGTTTGTACCGCGGCACCAGCGCCGGGTACTCCCTGGCCAGCCATCGGGCGAACCACTCGCGGGTGCCGGGCCGCAGATGCAGCGGCAGCACGGTGACCCGGCTCGCGCCCACGTCGGCGAGCCGCCCGAACAGCGCGTCCAGCGCCTCGGCCGAGTCGGTCAGCCACGGCAGTACCGGGGCCACCATCACCGAGCACGGCAGCCCCGCGGCCCGCGCCTTCGCGACCAGGTCCAGCCGGGCGGCCGGGCTCGGCGTGCCGGGTTCGAGCCGCCGCTGCAGGTCGCGGTCGAGCAGCGCGATCGACACCGCCAGCCGCACCGGGACGTCCGCCGCGACGCTCTCCAGCAGCGGGAGGTCCCTGGTCAGCACGGTGCCCTTGGTGAGGATCGAGAACGGTGTTCCGGAGCGGGCGAGCGCGGTGATGATGCCCGGCATCAGCCGGTAGCGGCCCTCGGCCCGCTGGTACGGATCGGTGTTCGTGCCCATCGCGACGTGCTCGCGGGTCCAGCCGGGCCGCCGCAGCTGCGCGGCCAGCACCTGCGGCGCGTTGACCTTCACCACGACCTGGGTGTCGAAGTCGCGGCCCGCGTCGAAATCCAGGTACGTATGGGTGTTCCGCGCGAAACAGTTATGGGACACCATTCCATCGGCCACGAAGTCGCCGGTGCCCGTGGTGATGTCGAACAACGGCAGCCGCAGCCCGAGCGGTTCGACCGAGACCACCCGGCGGCGGCTCGCGCCGATCGCCGTCCCGTCGAGCGACCGCTTCCAGCCGACCGCCGGATCGCAGGCGTGCAGGAACCGGATCACCTCGGCGGTACCGCCGCGCAGCTTCACCCGTTGCTCGCCGCGGTCGTAGCCGAAGCCGGACGCCTCCAGCGCGGCACACAGCGCGTCGACGATCTCCGGCTCCTCGTGGGTGATCCGCAGCGCGCCGCGCCGGTAGCCGCCCGCGAGGTCGAAGACACCGGCGAGGAAACCGTGCCGCCAGTGCGCGTCGGGTGTCTTCGGGACGCGCAGAAACCCCACCGAGGAGCCGAAATCCGGCAGATACCGCACCGCGCGCGCCGTCGCGTCCGGTTCACCGGCGAACCCGCCGGAGCGCAGCATCCCGCACAGGTACCCGGCGCGGTAGCCGAGCGTGTCGTCCGGTGTCGCGGCGAACCGGCCCACGCCGACGAGTTCGGTGCCCTCGGCCAGATGCGGCCGCTGCGCGACGCCGAGCCTGCTGCCGGTCACGAACCGCCACCCTCGCCCGGACAGGAACCGATGGTCCTCCCCCGCGACGAGCCGGGTGCCGTCCTCCAGCGTCACCCGGTACGCCTCGCGCACGGTCGACCAGTGCGCGAGCACGGTGGTGGGCACCAGCCTGCGTGCCGCGCCATGCCCGCGGGTGCCGTAGATCCGGTCACCGGCGCGCAGCTCGGACAGCGCCCGCGTGCGCCCGTCGGCCAGCAGGATCCGGGTGCCGCCCTCCAGGCAGTACGTGCAGGCGTGGGAGCAGCCGCGGTACGGGTTGACCGTCCATCCGAACGGGACACCGGAGCCCTCGGGCACCTTGTTCAGTACCGAACGAGCCCGCACCTCGTGAAAGGTGACGCCGTCGAACTCCGGTGGCCGCACCGTTCGCACCAGGCCCTCCAAGCCTGGCAGTACCGGCTCCACCCCCACCCGCTGTCGTTCCCATCGCACTCCGCCAGTCGAACACATGTTCTAAAGCAATGTCAAACCGGTTCGGTCACATCCGGCGCTCGACGCGCCCTGGCCGTAACGCTGATCGGCGTCGCCAAGATGTGTGTTGTGCGCCAAGGTCGCGACGCAACTGGGGAGCAACGAACATGGAATACCCGCCTATGCCGCCGGTCGGCCTTCCGGGCTCGGCGAGGTCCGGTGCGGGCGTGCCCGTGACCGCCGCGGTGCTGGCCGCGCTCGGCGGGCTGGCGGCCATTCCCGCCTGCGTGCTCATGGTGGTCCTCCTGGGATCACAGCACATCCTTGGCAGCTTCCCGCCCTTGTTGCTGGGCGAATTCGCGGTGCAGGCTCCGTTCCTGCTGATCGGCGGGATCCAGCTGTATCGCAGGAGGAAGCCGGGACGCTGGCTCACTCTCACGGGCAGCGCGGCAGCGGTCGTCCAAGGCGCAGCGCTGGCGGTCGTTTTGGTCCAGGTCAAGGACAACACCCTCACAGCGGGTGCCGGCTCGATCATCCTGATCGTGCTCGCGGCGCTGGTCGTCCCGGCGGCGGTGACTCTTGTCCTGGCGGCACTCAAACCAACCGAGAACTGGGTCCGCGTGTCCTTGCTCGAATCCTGACGACTCGGGTTTCCCCGGCGAGTTTCGCCCGGGTCAGGGCTCGAGGTCGGCCACGCCCCTGCCGCTCGTGATGTCGAACGGCACGGAAACCTGGTCGTGCGCGATCAGCCAGGTGCCGCCGATCTTCCGGAAGCAGAACGTGGCCCGGACCCACATCCCGCTCGTCTCCGTCCCGTTCTTCAGCGTGCCACCGAGACGACCGAAGCCGTGCCCGAACGCCACCTCGTCGTCCACGGTGAGCTTCAGATCACGAATCTCGTAACGTACCTTCTCGAAGAACGTGAACACGTTCACCCAGTTCTTCAGTTTCGCCGCTGTGCCCACGTGCTGCAGCGGCGGCTCGACGTCGAAGGACACGATGTCCGCCGCGTAGAGCTGCTCCAGGCCTTCGAGATCCTTGTGCCGGAGCCCTTCGCCGATTTTCCCGATTTGCCGCCTGATCGCGGCTTCGTCTTCCTCGCGCTGCGCGGTCATCTCGATCCGTCCCTTCCATTCCGGCTTCTCACCGGTCCGACGACACAGCGCCCCGGAATGTCAGGCCCGCGAACGGAGCGTCCCGCCCGGCCACATCGGACGTGCGGTGTTCAGCGACCACACATGGCGACGTCGAGGATCTCGAACCGGAGGTCGTCGCCGTTGGTACCGGCGGCGGTGCTGAAGGTGTTGGTCACCATGGTCGCGTAACGCCCGTCATCCGTAGCCGCCGTCCAGGTCGCGTAGCCGACGACGTTGCCAGGGTGCCCCCACGCGTCGCCGCCGCAGGACAGCGTGTGCTTCACCAGGCCGAGCCCGTAGTCGTAGCCCGCGGGCGCGCCTGCCGTCGTAACCGTTGCCGGCGAACACCGCCGCGCCCGGCGCGTGCCGCAGCGCGCGGTCCAGCAACGCCTTGGTACCGGCATGGGTGTCCGCAGCCTGGGCCGCGGCCGGCGTCGACACGGTGAACGCGGCGGCCGCCATGACGGCCACCGCACAGGTGACCGTTCTCTTCGACACTGGCGTGCTTCCCACCTTCGAGTCGTGTTGCTCGCGGTCCGGACGCCAATCACAACCGATGAAATCCCGATGACACGACGTCGCCGGTCTCCGCGCTTCCACGAAGCAACGGACATCCTGAATCCCAGGAACGACACGGAAACTATTATGCAGCAAGGAAAAGTGCGTTTTCGAGGTTCACCCGATCGATAGCACACATGTTCGATCAGGCGGCGTATCGTTGATGTCGTGGCAGTCGACAGCAGCACCTCCGCAACGCGCACCGAGTGGTGGCGCGTCGATGTCGACTGCCTGCTGACACGGCTCTTGGAGTCCGAGTGTGTGCAGCGTCGGGAAGCCGCTGTGCAGGGCGAGGTGATGGCCGAGCTGGAACGGCGCGGGATCCGCGATACCACCGGCTATGGAAGCCTCATGCGACTGTTGCAGGAGACGCTGAACATCCCCTACGCCGAAGCGAAAGCACGCGCGACAAGAGCACTAGCGCTGAACAGCACTCACGATCTCACCACCGGTGAACAGCCACCTGCGGCACCCGCGACTGCGCAGGCCGCCGCCGAGGGCGCGGTCGGCGCCGCCCAGATCGACGAAATCCTCCGGGTCCTCGACAAACTCCCCAAGACAGCCCCGGTGGATCAGCGGGAGCAAGCCGAGAAGATCCTCGCCGAACTCGCCCGTGCCGCCGGACCCCGAGAAATCCGTGCCGCCGGGCGGCGTTTGTTGAGTCAGCTTGATCCGGACGGTCGGGAGCCGAAAACCCGCGAACCGAAACCGTTCCAGCCCGAGTTCTCCATCGCACCGCACCGTGACGGCGGACATCAGATCAAGGCCCGGGTGGACGACGAGACCTCCGCACGCCTGCAAGCCATGCTCGACCCACTCGCGAAACCACGCCCCGCCACCGAAGAGGAGGGGCGCGATACCCGAACCCAGTGGGAACGACGCGGGTGTGCCTTCTCCGAACTGGTGCGGATGTGGACCGAACACCCCGACCTGCCGACACAGGCCGGAGAAGCCACCCACATCGTCGTCACCGTCGGGCTCAAAGAACTACGGTCCGGGATCGGACAGGCCACTCTTGATCTGCTCGGCGAGATCACCGCATCCGAAGCACGACGACTCGCCTGCGACGCCAAGATCATCCCCATGGTCCTGGGCACGCACGGCGAACCCCTCGACGTCGGCCGAGCCCAACGCCTCGCCACCCCCGCCATCCGCCGCGCCCTCACCCGCCGCGACGGCGGCTGCGCCTTCCCCGGCTGCGATGCCCCCACCTACCGTTGCACACCACACCACGTGACCTACTGGGCACACCACGGAGAGACCAAAGTGGACAATCTCGTCCTCCTCTGTTCCGTCCACCACAAGGTAATCCACCACTCCCAATGGGAAGTCCGAATCACCACCGACGGACTCCCGGAATTCGTGCCGCCCGCGTGGCTGGACGCCACCCGCACACCACGACGCAACACCATCCACCTCAGAACGTGAGCCGCAGCGAACGAGCGATGAGAGCCGCCCTGCCCCATGGCCACAGTCCGGTTTTCTCAGTACGCGGGTGGCGACGGGCGTCTCTTTCCCCGTGGCCAGGGTCGTGAATGGCACATTCGCGACCCTGAGCGTCCTCAATGAGGTTTTCTCACAAAGGGTTCCGGGGCTGTGGGTGCTGGATGTGCCGTACGACGTCGTCGGTGCGCTGGCCTCGGCGTGCGACAAGGCGCCCCTGGGTGCGGTGGACGCACCCAGGGCGTCCCTCGGACTTCCCCGCACGAGCCGACAGCATCGCGGGGAAGCGCCCACCAGCAAAACCGCCCCTCGCACCTACCGAGAAGACCTCGATGTGCCATGCACGACCTCTCGGCCGAACGCGTCGCGGCCCCGTCGGCTCGCCCTTCGGGACACCACGACAGAGCGATGGATCACCCAAGGGCCACAAAGGACACTCATTCGCCATGCGGCGCGGTACGGAGCGGGTCGTAGTCGAGCCACGGGTCCTGGAGGAACTCCTGCCACCGCGGATCGTGGCCGGTCCGCTTCAGCCGGAAGTACAGCGCCCGCCGCGTCCGGTCCGTCATGTTGCCGCCGATGTTGTGGCCCAGCAGGAAGTGCGCCAGCAGCAGATCCCCCGCCCTGCCCCGGATCTGCTCGGGTTCGGGCAAGCGGATGGGCGGATAGCCGCCGGCGGCGAGGAACGCGTCGGGCCCGTGCTCGCGGAAGTACTCCGCATGCGTCAGGTGCGTGCCCGGCCAGACCCACAGATTGCCGCCGTCCTCGCCGAGCTGGTCGGACATGAGCACCCCGGCGAGCATGGTGAACGTGTAGGGGCGGCCGTCCGGGCCTGGCGGGTAACCGTCGAGATGGTGCCCGCCTGGCCGGTGCGAGAACGGCGGGATGCTCAGCGCGATCTGTACCTGCCCCGGCACCTCGAGATTTCCCGTACCGACCAGGGATTCCGCGTACGACCAAGCCGGGCTGTCCGTCACCACCGCCAGCAAGGCCGGGACGTCGGCCGCGTCAGGGAAGTAGAAATGCGGCCCGACGACCTGCCCGCCCGGCGGGTCGGCTGCCACCAGCTCATCGATGCTTCGCGCCGCCTCCGCCACCGCGTTTTCCGGAACTGCCTGTGGAATCACCACGAAACCGCGTTCGGCGAACTCGTCCAGCCGTCGCTGATCCAGCATGATCGGCAGCGTAGCGACGCCGCGCCAAGGCGGCGAACGATTTTCCGGCGAACCGGTCAGGAGCGCAGGGCGGCGCGGGCGCGCTGCCAGTCCGTCACCGCGTCGAGCCCGGCGTCGATCTCCGCACGCAGCAGTGCCGCGATCAGTTCGGCGACGTCCTCGCCCAGCAACTTCGGCGCGTTCTCCTCGAACGCCGCCAGTGCCTCCCATGGCGTCGTGGCCAGTTCGCCGACGGCCTGCCCTGCCGGTGGTGGCGTCAGGCCCTCGGCGAGTCCGGCACGTCCGGCGGCCAGCAGCGCGGCAACGACGAGGTGTGGCGAAGCGTCGGCTCCGGCGAAACGGAACTCCAATCGTTGCCCTGCCCCGCTCCCGGCGAGCCGGACCGACGCGGTGCGGTCGTCGACGCCCCAGCGCACCACCCGCGGCGAGAACGGCGCGGTGCGCAGCCGGACGTAGCTGTTCCACGTCGGCGCCCAGACCGGTGTCAGCGCTCGTGCGTACTGGAGCACTCCGGCGAGAAACCCGGACAGCGGGCCGGAAAGTCCGGCACCGATCGGCGAACCGTCTGTTGTGGACAGTGACAGGTGGACGTGGCCGGAGTTGCCGTGGCCGGTTTCCGGTGCCGCCGCGTAGTCGGCGGTGACGTCGTGCGCGGCGGCCTTGCGGCGCACGATCAGCTGCTGGAGCAGGACGTCGTCGCAGGCGGCCAGCGCATCGCGGTGCCGGAGCACGATCTCGTACTGTCCGGGGTGGCATTCCGCCCGCGCCGATTCGACGCCGAGACCCGCACTGTCCAAAGCAGAGCGCAGATCGGCCAGCAGCGGCGTCAGCCGTTCGGTGCCACCGACTGCGTAATCCACGCCGTGCGACGTGAGCGGCGCGCCACCGGAGTCGCGGAAGACGACCTCGTGCTCGATTCCCACCGACGGCGTGAGCCCCAGTTCCTCCAGCGCCGCGAGCTGCCCGCGCAGGATTTCCCGGGGTGCCAGCGCCGCCGGTTCACCCGATGGCCACGCGGCATCGCCGACCACCGCCCACATTCGCTCACCGAGCGGCACCGCGGACGCCGGATCCGGCAGGACAGGAAGATCTCCGAATCCGCCGACATAGCGGGTCACCGCGCTGCCTTCCGGTAACGGCAGCGGTTCCCGTTCCGGTGTCCACGCGAAGACGTAGCCGCACACGCCGTAGCCGTCGTCGAGTACCTCGGCGGCGAACGGCGCGTTCAGTTCCACGGCCGCGAACCGCGCGTGCGGATCGGGCACCAGCAGCAGCAACCGCGCGCCCGGCTCGGCGAGCCCGGCCCGCAGCACCGGCGCCGCCGCGCTCGCCGCCGCCGCACGAGCGGCCAGCGAGCGAGCACCGACCGGCCGCGAGAACGGGCTCACCACGCGCCGTCCGGGTCCGGCCCGGACAACGGGTTCGGCACCCGGCCCCAGCGCACGTCGAACTCGTCGTCCCGCTCGACCTTGTCGAAGCCCTGCCCGGCGAGGTGCTCGCGGTTCAAGGTCACCCGCTCGACGTCCGGTGCGAACAGCATGCACGCGTCGAACCGCTCGGCGACGTCCGGATTCTCGTCCCGGTACCGGCCGACGACGGCGCGCACCAGCTCCCAGAACCGGGCCCGCGCCAGCCCGAGGTCGTCGAGCAGGATCTCCGCCCAGAACCGCAGTTGCCCGGAGAACACCGAACTGAACAGCGACTGCGCGAGCAGATGCGGCGCCCAGCGCAGCATGTCCGCGGCCGCCTCGGGTGGCAGGTCGGCGTAGCAGGCCAGCTCCTGGTCCATCAGGTCGACGCCCTGCGCGAAGTCCTTGATCACCACCCGCAGCGGGCGCCCGCCGGGGTCGGTCACCAGCACCAGGTTCTGGCCGTGCGGGCAGAAACCGACGCCGTAACGCAGCAACCAGTGCAGGAGCGGGGTGAGCAGCAGGTCGAACAATCGCGCCAGCCATTCCTCGGCGCTCTCCCCGGACCGGCCGATGAGTTCACTGAGGACGGAGACCCCGTCCGCGTCGCGATACGGCAGCGCGGCGAAGGAAATGGCCCGCTCCCCCTCGGCCAGCCGCGTCACCAGCGGCTCGCGCCACAGTGCGCCGAGCGTCTCGTGGAACCGGTACGGCAGTTCCTCCAGCGCGCCGAACACCGGATGCCGCACCGAAACGCTCGCGACCTCGCCGAGCAGCTCGAACCGGTACTTCTCCGAAAGCACCGGGTCCGCGTCGTGAATACGCCGCAGCCAGGCCGTCACCGACGGCCCCGCCAGTGTCGCCGCCGAGTTGAGTCCTCTGTAGACAAGTGTGTTCCGTACCGACACGGCGGTCTTGACATCGTGCCGATCGGGCCTGGCCATGTTCGCCAGCGTCCGGATCGTCTGATGTGGACGGTAGTGGTCCGCCGACTCGCCGAGGTCGATCATCGCGCCGGTGGCGAGTTCGGCCGCGTACAGCGTGCCGACGATCTCGTCGGCCTGCCACGGGTGCACCGGCACCCAGAGGTAGTCGGCGGGATCGCCCACCGCGGCGACCCGTGCGGTGAACTCCGCGCGCTGCGACTCGTCGAGTTCGCCTTCCAGCAAGGCTTTCGCGCTCAGTTCGTCGACGCAGCGGAACTCGGCGTGGTCGCGGTGCACGGCCAGCCAGCGCAGCCGGATGTCCGCGCCCGCCTCCGGAGCGAATCGGGCACGGTCGGCGGCGGAGAACCCGACCCTGCCCTTGTTCAGCACGAGCCGCGGATGCCCGGTCAGGTGCCCGTCCGCGACGTTGTAGTCCATCGTGGACAGTTCAGCCGCCGACGGCGCCCGCCGCAGCCGCGCGGCCTCGTTGGTCACCGTCGCGGTCAGCTCCGCCAGCACGTCGGCGAGCCGCAAACCGGTCAGCCCCAGGGTTTTCCGCGCATCGACCACAAGCGTGCGCGGGTCGTCGACGGACACGGCGGGACCGTCGCCCACCTGCCGGGAGGCACTGCCGGGCAGGACCGTCCACGATTCGAACGCGCCCCGACGCGCCTGGAAGGCGTAGACGACATCGCCGGGCAGTTCGAGCCGCCACCGCCGGTGGCCACGCTCGGTCTCTTCCCCCGCTTCGGGCACGAGCATCGCCTCGTACGACAGCTCGCCGAGCATCTTGTGGGTGATCAGCGCGCCCGCGGCGCGCCACGATCCCGCGTTGTCCATCCTCACCCTTCCTGTCCACTCCCGAGCCCGAACGTGGTGAACGCGGTGCGGGCGGGCAGTTCGTAGACCGCCTTACCGCACACCGCGTTGAGGATCGCGGCCGCGCGCCACGCCCCGAGCCCCAGATCCGGCGCGCCCGGCCCGTGCGTGTGCTTTTCCGCGTTCTGCGCGAAGAGCGTGCCGGCGATGGCCGCGTCGAGTTCCACCCGGTAGTCCGCGCCGATCTTCAGCCGCCCCCGCGCGTCCCGGTGGACCGCGTCGCCGAGCCCGGACAGCAGCGGGCCGGTCGGCGTTTCGGCGTAGCCGGTGGCCGCCACCACCGCACCGGTGCGCACGACCGCGGTCCGGCCCTGCTGGACATGCCGGACCTCCAGCGAAAACCCGTCGTCCACAGTAGACACCGAGACGACCTCGACTCCAGGCGTCAGCGTCACCTCCGGCCAGCCGCCGCCGATGCTGCGCCGGTAAAGCTCGTCGTGGATGGCGGCGATCGTCTCGCCGTCGATTCCCTTGTACAGCTGCCATTGCGAGGGCAGCAACTCGTCGCGCACCGCTTCGGGGAGAGCGCGGAAGTACGCGGTGTAGTCGGGCGTGAACTGCTCCAGCCCGAGCTTCGAGTACTCCATCGGCGCGAACGCCGGCGTACGCGCGAGCCAGCGCAGTCCGTCCACTGTGGATCGTGAGCGCAGCAGGTCGAGGAACACCTCCGCGCCGGACTGCCCGGAGCCGACCACGGTCACGGTCTCCGCGGCCAGCAGCGCTTCCCGGTGGGACAGGTAGTCGGCGGAATGCAGCGCGAGCGCGTCCGGATCCTCGACGAACGCGCGCAGCGGTTCCGGCACCGAGGGCACCGAACCGACGCCGAGTACGACCGACCGCGCCAGCACGGGCTCCGCGCCGGAGATCGTCAGCTCGAAGGCTTCCCGTTCGGCCGACCAGCGCACCCCGGTCACCCGGTGGCCGAAGTGGCAGCCCGGCAGGCGTGACGCGGCCCAGCGCCCGTAGTCGTCGTACTCCGCGCGCGGCAGGTGGAACCGTTCGGCGAAGTAGAACGGCAGCAGGCGCCCGCGTTCCCGCAGGTAGTTCAAAAAGGACAGTGGACTGGTCGGGTCCACGAGGGACACCAGGTCGGCGAGGAACGGGACCTGCAGGGTCGCGCCTTCGACCAGCAGCCCGGGATGCCAGCGGAATTCCGGGCGTGCCTCGAACAACGCGACGTCCAGCCCGCTGATCGGCTCGGCCAGCGCGGCGAGCGACAGGTTGAACGGGCCGATCCCGATGCCCGCAACGTCGTAGGACCTCATGACACCACCGGACTTCCCGGCATGGCGGCGCATTCGGCCTCCGCCGCCGCGACCACCCGCTCCAGCAGCGCGCGGTAGTCGCCGGCCTTCGCGTGCGGGTGCAGCAGCGTGAGCTTGAGCCAGAGCTGCGGCGCCCCGTCCGGCCCGGTCGGGAGCGCGGCGCGGCCGATCACCCCGGTGCCCGCCTCCAGCAGCACGCGGCGGATCCCGGCGACGAGTTCGTCCGCTTCGGACCGTCCATCCACGACGGTGGGCCGAAAGACCACAGTGGACAGTTCAGGCGGGGCGAGCAGCCGCAGCGCGGGATGCGCGTCGATCACCGCGGCGACCTCCGACGCGGTGGCGCGGCACCGCTCGACCAGCGCTCCGATCCCGTCGGTGCCCAGCGCCCGCACGGTGACCGCCATGCGGAAGGCGTCGGGACGCCGTGACGTCCGGATCGAACGGCCCAGCAGGTCCGGCAGCCCGGCCTCGGTGTCGTCGTCCGCGTTGAGGTACTCCGCGCGCACGCTCAGCGCGGCGAGATCGGCGGTCTCGCGGGCGGCGAGCAGCCCGGCCGCGACCGGCTGCCAGCCGAACTTGTGCATGTCCAGCGCGACCGAGTCGGCGAGTTCCAGCCCGGCGAGCAGCGGCCGCAATTCGGGACTGCACAACGCCATTCCGCCGTACGCCGCGTCGACGTGCAGGCGCGCGCCCGCGCGGCGGGAGATCCTCGCGATCTCCGGCAGCGGGTCGATCGCGCCGGTGTTGGTGGTCCCGGCGGTGGCGACGACGACCACGGGGCCGTCCAACGCGGCGAGGGCCCCGGACAGTGCGGCCGGGACCACGCGGTCGTCCTCGCAGGGCACGACGACCGGGGCGGGCAGGCCGAGCAGCCACGCGGCACGCGCGACGCTGTGGTGGGCGTTCGCCCCGCACACCGGGCGGACCGGGACACCGGGCGAGGCCTCGCGGGCGAGCAGCAGGCCGAGCAGGTTCGATTCGGTGCCGCCGGAGGTCACCACGGCGTCCGCGCCAGGCGCGTCCGGGTAACACAACCGGGCGATTCCCGCGGTGAAAGCGCGTTCCAGCTCACTCGCCACCGGGGCCTGGTCCCACGAGTCCATGGACGGGTTGAGCGCGCCCGCGACGACGTCGGCCGCGACCGAGACGGCCAGTGGCGGGCAGTGCAGGTGCGCCGCGCAGGCCGGGTCCGCCGGATCGGCCGAACCCGCGGCGAGCAGGTGACTCAGCTCGGCGAGCGCTTGCTCGGCGCCGACGCCGGTGCCGGGCAGGGTCCCCGTCCCGCCCCCGGCCGCGGTGAGCGCGGCCGCGACCGCGGCGGGCCCGCCCGCGGGTACCGGTCCGCCACGTTCGGCGATACCGGCGGCCATCCCGGCCAGTGCGACCGGGATCAGCTCACCGAGCCGCGCGGCGCCGCCTTGACCACCGGCGAGGGACTCTTCGCGCATGTACCCGCCTTTCTTAGGGTTGCCTTGCCTACCCTGAGCAACAATACGGACACCGTCCGGAGCCCGGCATCCGGGTGGCGCCCGGCGTCCAGCATGGTCGACTCGCCCGCCGCGACGCGTCCGCCATCGGGTGAGAAACTGCTGGGTATGCCTGTGACTCCGGCGACCCGATGGGACGTCCTGCTCGCCATCGGCGCGGGCGGGGCACTCGGCAGCGTCGCCCGCTACGGCCTGTCGGTCGCGCTGCCGCACGCGCGGGGCGCGTTCGCGATGTCGACGCTGCTCACGAACGTGCTGGGCTGTCTGCTCATCGGTGTGCTGATGGCCGTCATCACCGCCACCGCGCAGCCACACCACCTGCTGCGGCCGTTCCTCGGCGTCGGGGTTCTTGGCGGCTTCACCACGTTCTCGACGTTCGTCGTCGACACCCTCGACGCGCTGAGCACCGGCCGCCTGCTGATCGGGCTCGGTTACGTCGCGGCGTCGGTGCTGCTGTGCCTGTGCGCGGTCACGGCGGGGCTCGTCGCCACCAGGAGCGTCACCCTCCGAAAGGGACAGTGATTCCGAAAGGGACAGTGATGGAGGAATCGGGAACCGCCACCCGCCTGACGATCTACGTCGGCGAGGACGACCACTGGCACCACAAGCCGCTCTACCACGAGATCGTGCGCCGCGCCCGGGACGCCGGGCTCGCCGGGGCGTCGGTGCTGCGCGGGGTCGAGGGCTACGGCGCGAGTTCGCTGATCCACACGACGCGAATCCTTTCGCTGTCGGAGGATCTGCCGGTGGTGGTCGTGATCATCGACGAGGAGCCGAAGCTCCGCGCGTTCCTGCCGCAGCTGGACGAGCTGATCGGCGAAGGGCTGGTGACGCTCGACCAGGTCGAGGTGGTCCGCTACGTCGGCAGGCAGCCGAAGTGACGTTGCTCTTCGTGGCGCTCGGCGGCGGTGCCGGCGCGATCCTGCGGTACCTGACCGACCGGCGCGTGCAGCAGTGGCGCGGTTCGACGTTCCCGTGGGGCACCCTGACCGTCAACGTCGCGGGCTCGCTGATCCTCGGCGTGCTGTCGGGGTGGGCGCTGCACGGTGGGCAGCCGTCGGCGGTGCGGTCGCTGGTCTCGGTGGGCTTCTGCGGCGGGCTGACGACGTTTTCGACGTTCGGCTACGAGACCTTGCGGCTGTTCCTGGAAAAGACGCGGCTCTACGCGGTGGTGAACGTCGTGGTCACGGTGCTCGCGGGCCTGACCTCCGGCACCCTGGGCCTCCTCCTGGCCTCCGCTCTCTGGTCCTGACCCACGTGAGCTGAAGGGGACTTTCCTCGCATCGCATGCGACGAAAGTCCCCTTCAGCACGTCCTACGCGACGAACGTCCCCTTCAGCTCAGCGGCGTGGGGCCAGGGCGCGGGCCTGCTCGAAGGGATCCTCGCCGGTGGGCAGCAGCGCGATGACCGGCGTCGTCAGTCCATTGTCCACATAGGACTGGACCTGCTCGCGGCAGGAGTCGGGGCTGCCGTGGATGACCAGCTCGTCGACCACCGAGTCCGGGATGACCTCGTTCGCCTTCTTCCGGTCCCCGGCCGCCCACGCCTCGTGCATGGGGGCCAGCGCGCCGCCCCGGCCCAGCCAGTCGTGGAACGCGGCGTACACCGGCACCGTGAGATAGCTCGAAATCAGCATCCGCCCGAGCCCCCGGGCGGCGTCCGCGTCTTCCGTGGGACACACGAAGATCCGCGCGGCCAGCTCGACGTCCGGGCCGATCTCGGCGCGCACGCGCGGAACATCCGACGCGGCCAGCCAGTTCGTGATCGCGCCGTCCGCCTCACGCGCGGCGAGCCGCAGCATGCCCGGCCGCAGCGCCGCCAGCATCACCGACGGCGGCGGGTCCACCGGACGCTCCAAACGGAACTTGCTCACCGCGAACGTCTCGTACTTCTCGCTCACCTTCTCCCCCGCCAGCGCCGAGCGCAGGAACCGCAGAGTGTCCCGCGTCCGCGCGAACGGCGCCTCGAAGGAAGCGGCGTTCCAGTTCTCCACGATCACCGGGGACGACGCGCCGATGCCGAGCACGAACCGGCCCGGCGCCAGCTCGGCCACCGTCGAAGCCTGCATCGCCAGCAGACCCGGCCCGCGCGTGTACACCGGCACGATCGCCGTTCCGAGCCGCAAGGACGGCGCCCACTGCGAGGCGAGCACGAGCGGAGTGAACGCGTCGACACCCGCGGTCTCGGCCGACCAGACATCGGTGTAGCCCAGATCGGGCAGTTGCTCGACCAGCTCGCGGTGCGCGGCGAGCGGGACCCCGGTCAGCGGAATCGTCAGACCCCAGCGGCTCATGAGGCGTTCTCCTTCACGGCGGCGACGGCGGACAGTTCACGCACGATCCAGTCGACCTGCGTGCGCATCATGTTCTCCGCGACCTCCTCGGCCTGCGGCGTCATGTGGGTGGCCCCGGCCAGCGGCAGGAACACGTGCGGGCGTCCCTTCGCCAGCAACGCCGAGGAGAGCCGCAAAGCGTGCGCCACGAACACGTTGTCGTCGGCCAGCCCGTGGATGATCAGCAGCGCGCGGCTCAGCTCCCCGGCGTCGGCGATCAGCGAGTTCTGCTCGTAGGTGTGCGGATTCTCCTGCGGCGTCCCGAGATAGCGCTCGGTGTAGTGCGTGTCGTAGAGCGACCAGTCGGTCACCGGCGCGCCCGCGACGGCCGCGTGGAAGACGTCCGGGCGGCGCTGCACGGCCAGCGCGGAAAGGTACCCGCCGTACGACCAGCCGCGGATCGCGACCCGCTCCAGGTCCAGCTCCGGGTGCAGCTCGGCGGCGGCGTGCAGCGCGTCGACCTGGTCGGCCAGCGTGACGTCGGCAAGGCGGCCGGCGATCGCCTTCTCCCACTCCGGCCCGCGCCCCGGCGTACCCCGCCCGTCCGCGACGAGCACGGCGAAACCCTGATCCGCCAGCCACTGCGACGTCAGGAAGGCGTTGCGGCTCTGCAGGACGCGCTGCGCGTGCGGGCCGCCGTACGGGTCGAGCAGCACCGGCAGCTTGCCTTCGCTCTCCTCGTACCCGCGCGGCAGCAGGAGCGCGGCGCGCAGGCCCCGCTCCCCCAGCGTCAGCCAGGTCAGGTTCGGCACGACCTCCGGGTCCACAGTGGACGAAACGATCTCCGCGACGCGCTCGCCGTCGCGCAGCACGCTCACCCGGGGTCCGCTGTACTCGAGACTCCACGAGGCGATCACCGTCAGCGCGGCGGAGCCGGCGCCGTGGTGCACACCGTCCGCAGTGGACAGACGACGCACGGTGCCGTTTTCGGTGCGGTAGACGTGGATCTGCGTCGAGTCCGCTTCGGACGCGCTGAACAGCACCTCGTCCCCGACGTGCAGCACCGAGCGGACCTGCGTGCCGGGCGGCGTCACCGCGACGCCGTCGACCACCAGCCGGTGGTCGCCGTCGGCCGCGCTCTCCCGCACCAGCTTCCCGCCCGACGTCCACGCCGGGACACCCTGGGTGATCTCGACCCACCGGCCGTCCACCTCGGCGTGCAGCGTCCCGACCGAACCGTCCGCGACGTCGAGCGCGAGGATCTCCATCCGCCGCTGGTCCCGCGACTGGACCGTCAGCAGCGGCCTGCCCGCGGCCGACCAGTGCACCGAGACCAGGTACTCCCAGTCGCCGCGCGCGACGTCGACGCGGCTGCCGTCCAGCCCCAGCACCGCCAGCGACACGTCGGCGTTCGCGGTGCCCGCCGCCGGGTACGCGACGACGTTGGCCGGGTTCTGCGGGTTGGCCGGATCGGCGATGGTCCAGCGCGGCACCGGCCCGCGGTCCGACCGCTCGACGAGCAGGCTCCGCCCGTCCGGCGCCCACCAGTAACCGCGGACGCGGTCCATCTCCTCGGCGGCGATGAACTCGGCGAGCCCCCAGGCGATGTCCTCGCCGTCCTCCTCGACCAGCGCGCGGTCCTCGCCGGTGGCCAGTTCGATCACCCGCAGGCGGCGATCGCGGACGTAGGCGACGTGCGTGCCGGACGGATTGGGCCGCGGGTCGATCACCGAACCCTCGACGAGCACCGACACCGCGCCGCTGCGCAGGTCCAGCGTGTAGAGCTTGCCGGACAACGAGAACGCGGCGACCGTGAACGCATCGTCGACGGCGTAGCCGACGACCCCGCCGCCGGTCTCACGGCTGCGCTCGCGCCGGGCCCGTTCCTCGGCGGGCAGTTCCTCCTCGCCTGGCAGCAGCTCGGCGGCGTCGACCAGCTTCGTCTCCTCACCCGAAGCCAGATCGAGCGACCACAGGCTGTGCCGCGGGTCGGTGCCGGTTTCGGCACGCAGGAAGAGCACGCGCGAGCCGTCCGGGGCGACCCGGAACTCCTTGGGCGCGCCCAGGGTGAAGCGCTGCGTGCGGGACTGGCGGCGGAGGAACGGAAGAGCATCAAGGGAGCTGTCGGTCACGCTCGCACTCTTTCAGATGATCAGGCGCTTACGCCAACACCGCAGGTTCGAAGTACTTTTTACCGCTGAGAACCCATCAGCGCAGTTTCTCCAGCTCGGCGTCGACGTCGTAGCCCGGCTCGGGGAACTTCGGTGCCATGTCCGTGAGCGTCTCGATCAGCAGCTCCGCGACCGCCCAGTTGCGGTACCACTTGCGGTCGGCGGGCACGACGTACCAGGGCGCGGTCGTGGTCGACGTCCGGCGCAGGACGTCGGCGTAGGCCGTCTGATAGGCGTCCCACGCGGCACGGGCTTCGAGGTCGGCGGGGTCGAACTTCCAGCGTTTCTCCGGCCTGAGCAGCCGCGCCTTGAGCCGTTTGAGCTGCTCCTCCGGCGAGATGTGCAGGAAGACCTTGACCACCGTGGTGCCCTCGTCGGCCAGTTCACGCTCGAAGGCGTTGATCTCGGCGTAGCGCTTGCGCCACTCGGCGGCGGGCACGAGCTTCTGGACGCGCGGGACCAGGATGTCCTCGTAGTGCGACCGGTCGAACACGCCGATCAGGCCCGGCGAAGGCAGCTGACGCCGGACGCGCCAGAGGAAGTGGTGACGGCGTTCCGCGGCGGTCGGCTTCTTGAACCCGGCGTAGCGCACGCCCATCGGGTTCACCAGGCCGAGCACGTGCCCGACGGTGCCGCCCTTGCCCGAGGTGTCCATGCCCTGCAGGACGAGCAGGACGCTGCGCCCGCCCCCGCCGACGCCCTCGGCGTAAAGCGCTTCCTGCAACGCCGACAGCCGCTCGCCCGCGCTGTCGAACTTCTTCTCCGCCTTGGCCTTCTTGTCCGGCCCCACCGGGGACGAACCGGGGGCGGGCAACGGGGTGTCCTTCTCCGCCCGCAACGCGTCCCGCACGCGGCTCGCCGGATCCTGCTTCTTCGCCATCCGGCGACGATAACCATGTTCGCGCGCGATCGCCCGGCGAAAGATCGCGAATCGGTTACGCAGCGTTTCGCTGCTGTAAAGCCTCAAGCACGCAACGATCGAATGGTGGAAGCAACGTTTCCCGGATGAACTCTCCGCGTTCAGCGCTTAGCCTGAACGACATGAGGACCGCCGATTTCGTCGCGCTCGACGAGCAGTGGAGCACGCACAACTACCACCCCCTGCCGGTCGTGATCGCCGAGGCCGAAGGCGCGACGGTCACCGACGTCGAGGGCCGCCGCTATCTCGACTTCCTGTCCGGGTACTCCGCGCTCAACTTCGGGCACCGGCACCCGGCGCTGATCGCCGCCGCGACCGAGCAGCTGGGCCGCGTCACGCTGACGTCGCGCGCCTTCCACCACGACCAGCTGGGCCTGTTCTGCCGCGAGCTGGCCGAGCTGACCGGCACCGAGATGGTGCTGCCGATGAACTCCGGCGCCGAGGCCGTCGAGTCGGCGGTGAAGGTGGCGCGCAAGTGGGCGCACCAGGTCAAGGGCGTGCCGGACGGCACCGCCGAGATCATCGTGGCCGGGTCGAACTTCCATGGCCGCACTACGACGATCGTGTCGTTCTCGACCGACGAGACCGCGCGGTCCGGGTTCGGCCCGTTCACTCCCGGCTTCGTGACGGTGAAGTACGGCGACGCGGCCGCGCTGCGCGACGCCGTCACCGAGCGCACCGCGGCCGTCCTGCTGGAGCCGATCCAGGGCGAGGCGGGCGTCAACGTGCCGCCGGCCGGGTACTTCGCCGAGGTCCGGCAGCTGTGCGACGAGCACGGCATGCTGCTCATCGCCGACGAGATCCAGTCCGGCCTCGCCCGCACCGGCACGGTGCTCGCGCTGGACCACGAGGGCGTCCGCGCCGACGTCTACACGCTCGGCAAGGCACTCGGCGGCGGGATCATGCCGGTGTCGGCGGTGGTCGGCAGCCGGGCGGTGCTCGGGGTGCTCCAGCCGGGCGAGCACGGGTCGACGTTCGGCGGAAACCCCCTGGCGTGCGCGGTCGGGCGCGCGGTCGTGCGGCTGCTCGGCACCGGGGAGTTCCAGCAGCGCTCGGCCGAGCTGGGCGCCCACCTGCACGACCGGCTCGGCGCGCTCGTCGGCAACGGGCTCGCCGAGGTCCGCGGCCGCGGCCTGTGGGCCGGGATCGACATCGCCCCGGGCGGCCCGTCCGGGCGCGAGGCGTCCGAGGCGCTGGCCGGGCTCGGCGTGCTGTGCAAGGAAACGCACGGCTACACGCTGCGGCTGGCTCCGCCGCTGGTGATCTCACGCACCGACCTGGACCGCGGCATCGACGCCATCGCCCAGGTGATCCGCGCCTCCTGACCCAGCGGCACTCAAACGCCCCAATGTGGCGTTCGCTGCGTCCAACGCACCGAACGCCACATTGGGTGCGTCCAACGCACCCAATGCCACATTGGGGCGCTCGTCCGCCCCGTTCCGGAACCTGGTGTCCGGTGTGGACGTTGGGGAGGGCATGGGAGCAGGGGAATGGGTGGAGCGGCCGCTGGTCGAGGGCGGCGAGGCGCCGGGTGAGGTGTACGCGCGGGGCAAGGCGCTGCGGGAGAAGGCGACGGCCAGGGCGCATGACCACGCGGCGGCGGCAGGGGACCGGCCCACGCCCCGCGAGTACTTCGACGCGAGCAACGCCGGACGGCTGCCGGAGCTGATCGAGCTGCGGCGTGAGCGGATGTCGGCGTCGCCGTTCACGTTCTTCCGCGGCGCGGCCGGGCTGATGGCCGCCGATCTGGCGGGCACCCCGGCGTCCGGCGTCACGGCGCAGCTCTGCGGGGACGCCCACGCGGCCAACTTCGGGCTCTACGGCACGCCCGAGGGCGGCATCGTCATGGACATCAACGACTTCGACGAAACCGTGCCGGGACCGTGGGAATGGGACCTCAAACGGCTCTCGGCGAGCCTGGTGCTGGCCGGCCGTGAGGGCGGGATCGGCGAGTCCGGCTGCCGCGAAGCCGCCGAGGACGCCGTCAAGTCGTACCGGCGGACCATCCGCGCGCTGGCCGAGCTGCCGTTCCTCCGGTCGTGGAGCGCGCTGCCCGACTCGTCGGTGCTGAGCAAGGCGCGGGCGCACGAGCTGATCGACGACTTCGCCGACGCCGCCGGGAAAGCCCGCAAGAACACGAGCAAGAAGGTCGTCGCGAAGTGGACGCGGCGCATCGACGATCACGAAACCGGCCTGAGCAGGCACCGGTTCGTCGAGGACCCGCCGGTGCTCACGCACGTCGACGCGGCGACCGCGGAGGCCGTCGCCGCGGGCCTGGCGTCCTATGTGGACACACTGCGCGAGTCGCGCCGGACGCTGATCGCGCGGTACCGCGTCGCCGACGTCGCCTTCCGGGTGGTGGGCACGGGCAGCGTCGGGCTGCGCAGCTACGTCGTCCTGCTCCACGGCAACGACGACGAAGACCTTGTGCTGCAAGTGAAACAGGCCCAGCCCTCGGCACTGACGCGCTATCTCGGCCTGCCGGAGCCCGAGCACGAGGGACGCCGCATTGTCGACGGCGCGCGGCTCGTCCAGGCGGAGACGGACATCCTGCTCGGCTGGACCACCATCGGCGGAACGCCGTTCATCGTGCGCCAGTTCCGGAACCTCAAAGGCGACATCGATCCGACCGAGCTGGCGAAGGACCACCTCGACGACTACGGCCGTCTCGCGGGCGCGCTGCTCGCCCGCGCGCACACCCGATCAGCGCATCCGCAGCTGCTGGCGGGCTACTTCGCCGAGGACGAGGAACTCGACGAGGCGATCGGCGCCTACGCCGTCCGCTACGCCGACCAGACCGAGGCCGACCACGCCGCCTTCGTGTCGCGCCCCTGATCACGCGAGTTCTCCGTCCAATCACGCGAGTTCGCCCTCCAGTCACGCGAGATGACCGGAACGGGACAGAAATCCGGCCAAGTCTGGAGAACGAATTCCCCGCCGTGCTAGATCTTCGTCAACGGTTACCGGCGAGGGAGGCGGCATGGCGGACGTTCGGCGGCGCTCGGTGCTCGGCGGCGCGGTGGGCGCGGCACTGGCGGGGACGGCGTTGACCGGCACAGCGCTGACCGGCCTCGCGACACCGGCCGCGGCGGACACCACGGCATCGGACACGGCCGCATCGGGCACCGCGGAAGCGGCCGCACAGGGCAGGCGGCGCGCGTTCCGGCTCGGCGTCAACTACACGCCGTCGACGCGCTGGTTCCACATGTGGCAGGACTGGCGCGAGCGGGACCTGCGCCGCGACCTGGACGACATCGCGAAGCTGGGCCTCGACCACATCCGGATGATGCTGCTGTGGTCGGACTTCCAGCCCGAGCCGAACCTGATCAGCGGTGAGAAACTGGACCGCCTGCACGAGTTCCTCGACTACGCCGGCGACGCCGGGCTCGACGTCGAGATCACCGTGTTCAACGGGCACATCTCGGCCCGCTACTGGACACCGAACTGGCTCCAGACCACCCCCCAACCTGTCAACTGGTTCGCCGACCCCGCCGCTCTCGAGGCCCAGCGCGCGTTCCTCACCGCGCTCGGCAAGCGTATCGGCGGGCACCGACGTTTTCTCGGCTTCGACCTGTCGAACGAGCCGTACTACTACTGGGACTCGTTCGCCGGCTTGAACGTCACCGTCGCGCAGGCCGACAACTGGGCGAAAACCCTGCTCGCCACGGCGGGCGAAGTCGCGCCGGGCAAGTGGAACACCGTCGGCTGCGACCGCGCGCCATGGGACACCCGCGGCGACAAGTACTTCAGCCGCGCCACCCTCGCGACGGCGGGCGCGGTCACCGCCATCCACCCGTGGACGTCGTTCTTCGGCATCCTCAAGACCGACCCGCTCGGCACCTTCGCGACACACAACGCCGAACGGCTCGTGCAGCTCGCGCAGGCGTACGCGGCCGATCCAGCCTGGCCGTGCTGGATCCAGGAAGACGGCGCGGCGCCGTCGATCCACTTCAGCGACCAGACTCGGCCTCAGCTGGGAGAATGGATCAAGCGCTCCGTACGCAACGTCGCGAGTTGCGCACACACGCACGGCTTCACCTGGTGGTGCTCGCACGACGTCTCGCCGACGCTCGTGCCGAAGCTGAATCCCCTCGAATACGACCTCGGCCTCTACACGAACGACCGCAAGCTCAAGCCCGCGGGCGCCGCGATCCGTGAGATCGTGGCCGAATTCGACCGGAATCCGCCCAAACCCGCTTCCCGGACAACAGGAATCGTGATCCCGGACGACGATCCGCAGAGCGGGACGAACACCTTCTTCGCCCTCGCCTCGGCCGGGACGCGCGCGGCCTTCGTGCTGCGCAGCAAGGCCGGGGACCAGGCCCACCTCAAGGCACGCGGCATCACGAAGCTGGTGAACCCGTAACCCACGTGACTGCCAGGGGCGTCCTTTGTGGACGCAAGTGCCGAGGCTGTCGCGAACGGCGCGTTCGGGACGTTCAGCGTCGCCATCGGAGCGTTCGCGACAGTGGGCGGTGCGGTCGGCTACGCGGGGAGGCCCGAGGGACGCCCTGGGTGCGTTGAGTGCGACGAGGGCGTCCCTCGGTGCAGCCAGCGCACCAAAGGCGTCCCTCGGTACATCGGTGGCCCCGCGTTAAGGTCGGGCATGCCTTTCCGGTGGCCGACGCTCCTCGCCGTCGTGTGCGCGTTGCTCGCCCTCGCGCTCGGGCTGGTCTTCGCGGGCGACCACGCGCCCAGCGGCCTCGACACCGCCGCGCAGGCCGCGATCACCGGGTGGCCGCACGGGCTACTGCGTGCGCTCGTGCTGCCGACAGAGCCGTACGTGCTGCTCCCCGTGCTGGCGCTGCTGATCGTCTGGTGCCTGTACGCGCTGCGGCCGTGGGACGCGCTCTTCGTCGTCCTCGGTCCCGGGATCGCCGTCATGGCGAACACGTGGGCGCTGAAACCGTTGTTCGACCGCTGGAAGGGCGCGACGCTCGTCTATCCCAGCGGGCACACGGTCAGCATGGTGGCGACGCTCGTAGTGGTGTTCCTGCTGGTCCACGGCCTGGCCAGGACGCTCACCGCCAGCATCGGCGCGGTACTGCTCGTCGCCGTCTCGATCGGGATGATCGGGCTCGGGTACCACTACCTCACCGACGTCGTCGGGGGGACGCTCTTCGCGGTCTTCGCCGTCCTCGCGGTGCGTGGGCTGCTTACGCGGCTTGCACCGCGTCCCGTGCGAGTGCGGTCAGGCGACTGACGGCGCGAAGGTACTTCTTGCGGTAGCCGCCGTTGATCATCTCCTCGGTGAACAACGCGGGCAGCGGCTGTCCCGAGACGACGACCGGGATGGCGCGGTCGTAGAGCCGGTCGGCGAACGCGACGAGCCGCAGCGCGACGCTCTGGTCCGGCGCCGGGTGGATGTCCCGCAGGTGGACGCGGCCGACGCCGTCGAGCATCCGGCCATAGCGCGACGGGTGCAGCCGGGCGAGGTGCGCGCACAACGCGTCGAAGTCGTCCACAGTGGACCCTTCGTGCTGTTCGGCGGACGCGGTGAGCACGTCGTCGGCGACCGGCGGCGGGGCCTCGGGCAGGCCGCGGTGGCGGTAGTCGGGACCGTCGACGCGCACGACCGTGAAACGCGAGGCCAGCGACTGGATCTCGCGAAGGAAGTCCTCGGCGGCGAAGCGGCCTTCGCCGAGCTTGTCGGGCAGGGTGTTCGACGTCGCCGCGACGTACACCCCGGCCTCGGTGAGCTCGCGCAGCAGGCGGCCGATCAGCATCGTGTCGCCGGGGTCGTCCAGCTCGAACTCGTCGATGGCCAGCAGCCGGTGCCCGGACAGCCGCCGCACCGCCTCGGCGAACCCGAGCGCGCCGACGAGGTGGGTCAGCTCGACGAATGTCCCGTACGCCTTCGGGCCGGGCGTGGCGTGCCAGGTCGAGGCGAGCAGGTGGGTCTTGCCGACGCCGAACCCGCCGTCGAGGTAGAGCCCCATCGGGCCGGTCGCCTGCGTGCCACCACCGAACAGCGAGCGCAGTTTCGACTTCTTCGCCGGGGCCTCGATCCTGGCCGCGAACGCCGCGCACGAGGTGACCGCGGCGGCCTGGCTCGGCTCGTCCGGGTTCGGGATGTAGTTGGCGAACCGGACCGCGTCGAACCGGGGCGGCGGGACCAGCGTGCCGATCAGCTCGTCGGCGCTGAGCTGGGGATCGCGGTCGGTGAGATGCGCGGCGGGCATGGTCGGAAAGCCTAACGGCCGCCTCCCCGGTACCGCCGCCTCCCGGCCCCGAGTGTGCCGAAGGTCCCCTTCAGCACGTGCGAGAACGCCGGATTTTCCGCAGAATGCGGGCATGACACCACCGCGGCCGCCGCTCAAGCCCATGCTCGCCAAACCGGCCAAGGCGATCCCGGACACCGGCGGGCTGCTGTTCGAGCCCAAATGGGACGGCTTCCGCTGCCTGGTGTTCCGCGACGGCGACGAGCTGACGCTGCAGTCGCGCGCGGAGAAACCCCTCAACCGGTACTTCCCCGAGGTCGTCGAGCGGCTGACGAAAACGCTGCCCGAGCGGATCGTGCTCGACGGCGAGCTGGTCGTCGCGCGTGGCGGCAAGCTGGACTTCGACGCGCTGACCGAGCGCATCCACCCCGCCGCCAGCCGGATCACCCTGCTCGCGGCCGAGCAGCCCGCCGAGTTCGTCGCGTTCGATCTGCTCGCCCTCGGCGACGAGTCCTTTGTCGACGAACCGACGGCGAAGCGGCGCGAACGGCTCGAGCGCGTCGCGGGCGGCGGCATCCACCTCACCCCGGCGACCAC
>NZ_JBHYJW010000038.1:0-8812 GCF_042741125.1 Amycolatopsis sp. NPDC058986
CCTTACGGGCGCCTGACGCCCGTAAGGTGGCCTTGACGGCACTTCGAGCCGACGATCAGCCGAGGAGTTCGTAGTCGGACTGGCGGACCTTGCGCGTCACCAGCCAGTAGCGCCAGGTGAAGCCCGGCCAGATCGTCCGGTTGACGCCCTTCGCGTCGAGATACCAGCTCTTGCAGCCGCCGCGTGTCCAGATCCCCTTCGCCAGCTTCCGCTGGATCTCGGTGTTGAACCGCTCCTGCGCCTCCGGCCGGGCGTCGAGCGCCTTGCCGCGGGCGAGCCGCAGCGCCTCGGCGACGTAACGGATCTGCGACTCGATCATGAAGACCACCGAGTTGTGGCCGAGCCCGGTGTTCGGGCCGAGCAGCAGGAACAGGTTCGGGAACCCGGACACGGTGATGCCCAGATGCGTCCGCATGCCCTCGCTCGCCCATTCCTTGCCGAGGTCGCGGCCGTCCTTGCCGAGGATCTCCAGCTCGTCGAAGGCGTCGGTGACGTGGAAGCCGGTGCCGTAGATGATCGCGTCGACCTCGTGCTCGACCCCGGCGGCGTCGACGATGCTGTGCTCCCTGACCTCCGCGACGCCGTCCGTGACGACGTCGACGTTGTCCCTGGCGAGTGCCGGGTAGTAGTCGTTGGAGATCAGGACCCGCTTGCAGCCCATGGTGTAGTCCGGCGTCAGCTTGGCCCGCAGCCCGGGATCCTTGACCGCTTTGTCGATGTTGCGCTTGGCCAGGCGCTGGCCGAGCTTCATCACCCACGACTGGCCGTTGAACCCGAGCGCCCGCGCTTCCAGCCGCCAGTAGACGAAGTCGCGGTAGGCCCGTTGCACCAGCGGCGCCGAGCGGAACAGCCCACGCAGCCAGCCCGGCATCGCGCGGTCGGGTTTGGGCATGATCCACGGCGGGGTGCGCTGGAACAGCGTCAGGTTCGCGACGCCGGGAGCGATCTTCGGGACGAACTGGACGGCGCTCGCCCCGGTGCCGACCACCGCAACCCGCTTGCCCGCCAGGTCGTAGTCGTGGTCCCACTGCGCGGAATGGAACGCGCGGCCGGCGAACTTCTCGACGCCGGGCAGGTCCGGGATCATCGGCAGGTGCAGCGCCCCGATGCCGAGCACCAGCGCGCCGGCGACGAACTCGTCCCCGGACTTGGTCGCGACGTACCAGCGGTTTTCGTCGGCGTCCCAGCGCGTGCCGGTCATCTCCTGGCCGAAGCGGATGAAGCGGTGGAGGTCGTATTTGTCGGCGACGCGGCGCATGTAGCCCCAGATCTCGGGCTGTGGCGAATAGGCGCGTGACCAGCCGGGATTCTGCTCGAACGAGAACGAGTACATGTGCGACGGGATGTCGCACGCACAGCCGGGATAGCTGTTGTCGCGCCACGTACCGCCGACGTCGTCGGCCTTTTCGAGGATAACGAAGTCCTCGCGCCCCTCCTTGCGGAGCTGGATCGCCATGCCGAGGCCGGAGAACCCCGTCCCGACGATGACGACCCCCGTTTCGGTGCGCTTGCCCATCTGCCGACCTCCCGCGTTCCTGTTACCCGGAGTCCATCTTACTCGGAGTAGGTTACTGGCGGTAGAGTGTTACCCGTGACCACCGCCAAGCGCAAGCGCATGCCCCGGGCCGAACGCGAACGGCAGATGATCGAAGTGGCCGAGCAGGTGTTCTCGGCACGGGGATACGCGGCGGCGTCGATGGACGAGATCGCCGAGCTGGTCGGCGTCTCAAAGCCGATGCTGTACGAGTACTTCGACTCGAAGGAAGGCCTGCTGCTGGCCTGCATCCGGCAGTCGAGGACGGAACTGCGCGACGTCACCGCCCAGGCGACCGTCGGGGCCGCGACCGCGGAGGAGGCGCTGCGCCGCGGCATGCTGGCGTTCTTCGTCTTCATCCGCGAACGACGGCAGGCGTGGTCACTGCTGCGCCACGAGATGGCACTGATCGGCACGCCCGCGGCGGACGAGATCGAGCAGGTCCGGCGCCAGCAGACCGACCTGATCGCCGCACTGGTGAGCGCCTACCTCGCCGACGACGATCACCTGCGCGCGGAGGCCGCCGCCGAGATCGTGGTCGGCTCGAACGAACGGCTCGCCATCTGGTGCGAGCGACACGAGGAAGTCACCCCGGAAATGGCCACCGAGTACGCGATGGACGTGCTGTGGTCGGGACTGGATCCCCGCCACGGGTGATCTGCTCGTGAAGATGCCCGTGCATTACGCCATTCGGTCGTCACTCAGAGCACATTCCACTCCGTGTCTTGTGACACAGAGTTGTATTACGGTATCGATAACACGGACAAAGTGTGCTGGACTGTCACAGCCGCGCAACGAGGCGGGTGACTCCGTCATGCGCGCGCGGTGGCCGAGTCCCAGTCCGTGACGCATGCTGATGAGGGGAAGGGGTGAGTGCAGATGGTGGAACCGATCACGGCGACCTACGTCCAGGAGGACGCCGACTGGACGATCACGGTGAGCGGCCATGGTAAGGAACTGACCGCCAGGGCTCCCGGCATCATCGCCGCCAGAGACCGGACGGACCAGCTCGTGGAGAAGCTGGCGCCGGAAGGCAAGTCGACGGTGGTGCACCTGCTCAACGGCAGCGCACTCGAGTTCACCACGGCCTACATGACCGCGCGGCTCACCCTGCCGGAGATCGCGCCGCTGGAAGTCCCGCCCTCGGCCACCGCCCCGAAGCAGGCCGACGCACCCGCCGCGGAGAAGACCAGCGGGAAACCGCAGCTCCCGCCGAGCAAGCAGCTCCCCAAGGCCGTCGAGGACCGCAAGCAGGACGAGCAGAAGGCCGACGACACCAAGGCCAAGGCTTCCGCCAAGGCCGCGACGCCGCCGGCCGCCCGGGCCTGACTCAGCGGAAGAGCTTGCGCAGCAGCAGCACCCCGATGAGGGCGCCAACGCCGATCAGCGGGAACTTGATCTTGGGCTCGTTCAGCTTGGCCTTGATGCCCTGGCTCGCCTGATCGGCGAGCTTCTTGGGGTTGGCCTTGGTGCCGAGCTGGTCGAGCGTGGAAGCCAGCGCCTTCCTGGCCTGCTCGATCTCACGCTCGATGGTCTCGGGGTCGCGAGCCACGTGTCCTCCTCGCCGCTTCGGGACTTCAAGCGCCCACGTTAGAGGACACCCTCCGCGCACCCGGCACTGGCCACGCCGAGCGGAGCCGACCGGCCCGCGCGCTACGCTTCACCGAGCAACACTGGGGCCGTAGCCCAATTGGCAGAGGCACACGGTTTAGGTCCGTGCCAGTGAGAGTTCGAGTCTCTCCGGCCCCACGAGACGGATGCTCCTGTTCGCGCCCCTTCGGGTCGCTCCCGGTGTCCGCGGTATCTACCCGGGGGATGACCCCCGGACCCCCAGCACGCAACGCGGGTCGCCTTGAGTGGTTCGTGCGCACCCCCGGCCCCCGCCGTGGTCGCCTCGGGCCCCAAGGTCACCTTGGGACTGTGGTCGCCTTGCTCTGTGGTGAGGCGGATGTCGCGAACGCTCCGTTCGCGGCAGGCAAGCCCGTCACGCGAAGCACCAAAATCCACAATGAACACATTCGGGGACGACTGGCTCAGTGCAGGAAGGCCAGGACCGCGCTCGCGACCGCGAAGGCCAGGAAAGCGCCGGGGAAGGCGATGTTGCCGAGCACGCGGGCGCGGATGTGCGCGACGACGGCACCGACGTAGAACAGCGTCAGCCCGATCGCGGCGGCGATCCCGAGGATCCGGAAGCCCAGGAGCCCCAGCAGAAGGCCGGCCGCGCCCGCGCCCTTGAGCGTGGCGAGCAGCGGCAGCCAGGACGGCGGGACGTCCACGGCCGCCGAGTTGGCCAGCACGAATTTCGCCTTGACGAAGTCGGCGACGGCGATCGCCGCGTTGATCGCGATGGTGACGACGGTGACGGCAAGGTAGATCTGGGTGTGCACGGACCTCGGCTCCTCGGGTGACGCTGATGGATCAGTCACTCCGACGACGTCCGCCAAGTGGGAAAGGTGACCGGGGCTTGCCGTCACACCGGCGTGGTCAGTCCGCCGAGTCCGGTGCGGGCGGCTCGTCGAGCAGCGCGAGGTCCGGTGGCACCAGCGTGGTCGTGTTCATCACCAGTTCGGTCAGCAGGTTGTGGTTGAGCCAGTTGCCGACCGGCTCGGGCACCTCTTCCTTCGTCAGTCCCGCGACCGGGTACCGGGCGTGGGCGAGCCGGTACCGGACGTTCGCGACGACCCGTTCCACCTTGCGGTAGCCCCACTCCGCGTCCGGCTGCAGCTCGGCGAGCAGATCGGCCACCTGGACGCGGGACAGCGGCTGCGGCCGCGCCTCGTGCCGGAGGTAGCGCTGTCCCAGCGCGACGAGGACCAGCCGCTCGTGCGGTTCCAGACGCCAGGTTCTCGGTGTGTCGGTGGGCTCGGTGTGCACGGCCGTCGGCTGCTCGCCGTTCGACCCCACCACGTACACCTCCAGCAGGTGCTCGCGGTCCGCCGAACCCCGCAGGAACATCGGGGTGTACCCCGAGGTGAGCGGGACTTCCTCCTCCTCGGGGAACAACCACCGGGACTGCGGCAGCCGGATCGGCAGCCGCCCGGTGTTGCCCACCCACCATTGGCCACGACGATGCGTGAGCACGCCCTGCTGCCTGCTGACCCGCCGGTCGTCCTCGCCGACGCAGACGTGCACCTCGTCCTTGTTCCGTCCGAAAAGGACAGTGCGGTTCTCACGCGGGCCGACGGTGTAGCCGCCGCCGATCGCGAGCGCGGAGATCGCCCCGGGAGCCGGTGTCCTGGCGGCACCGGGATTACGGGGCGCGACCCCGAACGCCAGGCTGCCGTGGTCGCTGGGCAGTCTGCGGCCTTCGCCGTCACTCGAACGAAGTCTCACGGCGTTCCTCCTCACGGTTCACGGCAGCCGGACGAGCCGGTCCCGCGATCAGCGTAGGGCCGAGGCGCCGGGACCCCTCCCGCGCGACGTTCAGCTCGGCAGGGCCGTCGCCGCGGCCCTGCCGACGTCGGTCGCCATCTGGCAGAAGTCCTTGCCCGGCTTCCTGCCTTCCACCTCCACCTTCACCAGCTCGACCGCCTTGCGGCCGCGCTGGTCGGCGTAGGCGCGATGCACCACCAGCACCGTGCAGGTCCCGGTGCCGCCTTCGTCACTGCTGTCCACGTAGGCCTGGTGGCCGGACAGCTGGGTCGGTCCGCCCGAACCCGCGGTCAGATCCGTGTTCTGGTCGAAGATGACGCGCAGCTTCGTGTAGTCGGTGGTGCTCTTCCAGCCGCACTTCCAGTTGCCGAAGCCGACCTGGGGGTGGATCGCGTCGATACCGGGGATACCGGCGAGCGCGCCGCCGTTGAACAGGCCGCAGGCGTCGAAGTTGGCCAGCGACACGGGGGCGAACGGCTCGCGGCGGGGCAGCGGGCCCTGGCGGAGCTTCGCGACCACGCTCTTCGTGGCGACATCGGCCATCGTGCACAGGTCAGCGGTGGCGTTCTGCTGCTTCGCGGTGACCCAGATGTCGGTCTGCTGTGTCACGGCCACACTGCGATCGCATTCGTCTCCGTTGCGCGGGTTCTTGTGTACCGCGAACTCACCCGGTTTGACCTCCCGCGGCACCTCGGGTTCCGCGGCCGCGAACTCGACCTCCATGTCCACCTTCGTGGGAGCGCCTACTTCGACGAAGACGTCGCACCGGCCGAAACCGCCGTAGTCGTTCTGCAGCTCGATCCTGCCGAACGGGCGCATGGCGTCCTGGTCGGTCAGCGCGCACGGATCGACGGTGCGCGGGTCGCCGATGACGTCCGTGTCGGATGGTGCCGTCAGCAGCGAAACGAGGAGGACGGCGACCGCCGCGAGCACGAGGACGGCGGCCGTCCCGCTCAGCCAGTACACCCGCCGGCGCCGGCCACGGCCCTGCCGCCCCGGCGGGGACGGCGGCGGAGTGATGGGCGGCTCCCATCCGCCGAGGCATTCCCCGAGCCGTTCGATCACCTCGGCGGTGCTCGGCCGCTCCCCCGGCCGGGTACGGAGCATGTCGGCGAGCACCGGGGCCAGCGGGCCGGCCTGCCGCATCAGCGGGATCGTCCCCTTCCTGGCGCGCGCCAGCACCGCCTCGGGATGCCCGGTGCCGAACGGTGGAGTGCCCTCCACCGCGGCGAACAACGCGGCACCGAGGGAGAACACGTCGGACGCCGTCGTCGCCGGCTTGCCGTTCGCGACCTCCGGGGCCACGTAGGCCGCGGTACCGGTGATGCGGCCGTCGTCGGTCAGCGTCACGTCGCGCCAGACGGCGATGCCGAAGTCGGCCAGCTTGGCGAGGCCGTTGTCGGTGACGAGGATGTTGCCCGGCTTGACGTCACGGTGCACGACGCCGCGGACGTGCAGCGCTTCCAGCGCCGCCGCGATCTGCACCCCGATCCTCGCGACCCGCTCCGGCGCCAGCGGGCCGTTCTCGATGATCTTGTCGAGACTGCGCGAGGGCAGGTACTCCATCACGAGCCAGCATTCGTCGTCATCCACCGTGTCGAAGACGGAGACGACATTCGGGTGATACACCTGCGCCGCGTTCTCGGCTTCCCGCCGGAACCGGTCACGCTCCGTTTCCCCGCGCAGGGAGTGCGGCCGTTTGAGTGCGACCAGCCGTTTCAGCTTCCGGTCGAACGCGCTCCATACGACACCATTGGAACCCGAACCCAGCTCGTCTTCGAGCCGGTACCGACTGGCGATCACGTCCCCGGTGCGCATTGAGCGCATCTTAGTAGTCACGCGGAGGGGCCAATAGCGGGTTCGGCAATAACGGCCGTACTGTTTGAAGTTACCGGACGGTTCACCCGGAATTTCCGGGAATCGGCTCGCCGGGACCCACTCGCCGGGCAGCCGGGTCCCGCGGCGGCCGGTCGAGCCCCGCGGACCGCCGATACCGGACAGCACGCCCGCCGGGCGACCCCTTGCCGGCGCGTCCGGCTTCCCGCCGACAGCCGCACTGACCACAGTGGACACTTCACCATCGGAGCGGGGCCCGGCCCGGTGATCACGAATCCGAAAAGGACGGAAGGCGACCGGATCAGGCGCGTACTCGTGTCGCGCCCGCCGGTTCCGCCGTCTGCCGCAATCCGTGATCACTGGTCTACGCCATTGGGGCAGTGTCACTTTTCCTTCCGTCATCGGCAATTTAACGTCGAAGGGATACCCCGGACACCGTGGAGTCCGGGCCGCCGGACGGCAGGGGACCGCGATGGTCAGCAGACGTGACGTGTTACGGATCGGCGGCGCCGCGCTCGCGGGCACGCTGATCGATTCAGCCGTGTCGACAGGGCAGGCGCACGCGGTGCCGCCGCCCGGCCCGGAAATCCCGATGACCCCGTCGCGGGTGCCCGTCGGCAGGGGCTGCTACCTGACGTTCTGCCGTATCCCGACGGCGGGACTGGACACCTGGAAGTCCATCATGGACAGCTTCGCCGAGGACGGCGTCGAACGGGTCGTGCTGTGGATGGGCGGCGCGTTCCGGTCCCGGAAGTACCCGATCACGTGGCGGTACAACCGCTCCCATCGCAACGTGCGGGAGAACTTCGTCGGCGAGCTGATCGAATACGCGCACACCAAGGGCATCCGCATCCTGCTCGGCTTCACTCCCTACACCTACGACGGCACCAACCAGTACGCCTTCGAACGACCGGACCTCAAGGCGCAGCAGTCCAACGGCCGTCTCGCCCGGATGCAGGGCATCCATTCGTGGGGCTACAACCTCGACCCGACGAAGGCGGACGCGAAGCGCTTCATGCTCGAATACGCGCGCGAGATGTACTTCGACTTCTACCCGAACGCCGACGGCCTGCTCATCGAATCCTCGGACATCGACATCTGCACCGGCGGCGACTGCGGCGGGCCGAGACACTACTACGAGATCGAGTTCGAGTTCGTCCGCCAGTTGTCCGACGAGGTCTGGGCGCACGACCCGGACGCGGACATCCTCGTGCACCCCAACTACTTCGTCGGCGGGCCCAACGGCGCCGAACTGCCCTACGATCCGCGGTGGACGGTGATCTTCAGCCCGTGGACGGTCAACCTCGAATTCGCGAAGAAGGTGTCGCGCGCCTACTACTTCGATCTGGACGTCATCAGCCAGCCGCCGGGCAACGTGCGGGCCAGCGTCCGGTGGGTGCGCGACCACGGCTTCGCCTCGTACTTCCCCTCACAGGAGTTCTTCACCTTCGTCGCCGAGCACGCCGAATTCGGCGAAACCAACCTCGTCGGGCAGCAACTGCGTCCCTTCGGGTTCGACTTCATCGGCCTGGACGAGAATCCCTACCGGGACCCCGTGGTCGCCGTCAACCGGGTCGCGCTGCGTGAATACGCCCAGAACCCCGAGCTGTCCGACGCGGACTTCCGCGAGCGGCTGGGCCAAGCGGCATTCGGGGACGACGCGACCGACCAGAACGTCACGGATCTGCTGTTCCTGCACGACTTCTGCTACGGACGCGACAAGTCGCTCTTCACGCTCGCCGTCCAGGCCGAGCCGCGCGCGATGCGGGACCGGCTCGAACGGGGCCTGCTCGGCCGCGGCGACCTGCGGGCCATCCAAACGCGCCTCGACGCGCTGCCCGCGGTCGCCGAACGGCTGCGTCGCTCCCGGAACCCCGCGGTCCGGTGCCTGACCCAGCACACCCGCCTCATCCAGCACAACTGGGACTCCGACGCCCGCGACCTCCTCGCCGCCCATCTACGCCCCTGACCCAGCCGCAGCGGTGTCGCGAATGGGACATCGACGACGTTCAACGTCCCCAATGTGCCATTCGCGACACCGCCCATCTCGACAAAATTGGCGGTGGGGAC